>JAZKFM010000063.1:26610-35528 GCA_040386415.1 Pseudomonadota bacterium | reverse complement strand
ACGCCGCGCTGAAGTCGTCCTTCCGCAAGCTGGCCATGGAGCACCACCCCGACCGCAATGGCGGTTGCGAGGAGGCTGAGGGCCGCTTCAAGGAAATCAACGAAGCCTATTCGATCCTGTCGGATCCCCAAAAGCGGGCGCGCTACGACCAGTTCGGTCACGCCGGCGTCAATGGCGGTGGCGGCGGTCCGGGCAATGGCCAGTTCCACGACGTCAACGACATCTTCAATGAGGTGTTCGGCGACGTCTTCGGCGACATGTTCGGCGGGCGCCGCCAGCGCGGCGGTCCGGCGCGCGGCCAGGATCTGCGTTACGATCTCGAGATCACCCTGGAGCAGGCCTATGCCGGCTCGGAAGTGGAGATCGTGGTGCCGGCCTCCATCCAGTGCGAGACCTGCGAGGGGTCGGGCGCCAAGCCCGGCACCAGCCCCACGGTCTGCGGCTCCTGCGGCGGCGCCGGCCGGGTCCGCGCCAGCCAGGGCTTCTTCTCCGTCGAGCGCGCCTGCCCCCGCTGCGGCGGCTCAGGCCAGCTGATCCTCGACCCCTGTGTCGAGTGCCGCGGCCACGGCCAGATCCGCAAGGAACGCACCCTTCAGGTCCGCATCCCGGCCGGCGTCGACGACGGCGCCCGCATCCGGCTGGCCGGCGAAGGCGACGCCGGCGCCAGGGGCGGTCCGCGGGGCGACCTCTACATCTTCATGTCGGTGAAGCCGCACGAACTGTTCGACCGCGACGGCCTGGACCTGCTCTGCACCGTGCCGGTGCCGATGACGGTCGCGGCCCTGGGCGGCGACATCGAGGCCCCCTGCCTGATGGGCGGCGAGAACTGCGACGGCGCCTGCAAGATCGAGGTCAAGGTGCCGGAAGGCTCCCAGACCGGCCGCACCGTTCGACTTAAGGGCCGGGGCATGCCCTCCCTGCGGTCGCGCGAACGCGGCGACCTGATCGTCGAACTGTTCGTGGAGACCCCGACCCGGCTCAGCGCCCGTCAAAAGGAACTGATGCGCGAACTGTCGGACCTCTGCGGCGAGCAGCAGCATCCAAAGTCGGCCAGCTTCATCGGCAAGGCCAAGCGCTTCTGGGAAGAGGTGACGGGGGTCTAGGCGCTCCCGTCATACCGGGCCGTTGAAAAATCCCGGAAACAATCCTGCGTCAAACGGCTAAGCTCATAGCCAACCGCGCATTAGCGCGGACGACGGGAGGATACCATGAGCCTGAAGACCGTGATCCTGGGCGCGACCGCCCTTGCCGCCCTGGCCCTGCCGGCCGCCGCCGCCGACAACGCCAAGAGCCTGGTCCCCGGCTATCCCGACGTGGTGGGGGAATATATCCAGGTCCCCGGCTATCCGGCGGCGGGCACGCCAAAGGCCCTGAACACCGCCAGCTTCCTGCGCCTGCGGGCCGCCGCCGATGGTGAGAGCCCCAAACCCGCCAATGCGGTGATCGTCGGCCTCCCGGGCTTCTCCTCGACCCCCGCCCACTGGCTCTACCTGGCCAGCCAGCTGGTCCACAAGGCGCAGGGCCAGACCTGCGACGGGGCGCCGTGCCGGATCGAGGTCTGGGTGCTGCAGCGACGCGGCGCCAACCTCGCCGACACCACCGGCCTGACCGCCGCCAGGGCCAAGAAGGATCCCAAGGTCGCCCTGGACTACTATCTGGGCGCCGCCGCCCTGCAGCCGTCTTCCCTGCCCGGCGCGCCGCTGAAGGTGGACGCGCCCCCCGCCGGCTCCCCGCCGCCGACCTGGAAACCGCTCAGCCAAGCCGATGTCGCCTTCATGGCCGAATGGGACTTCCAGGCCTATGCCGGGGACGTCGACGCCATGATCGGCCTGATCAGGCAGGAGACGGGCGGCCGCAACGTCTTCCTGGCCGGCCACAGCCAGGGCGGCGGCTTCGTCGCCAACTACGCCGCCCGCCTCCAGGCTGACGGCAAGCGCGGGGTCGACAAGCTGTCGGGCCTGATCTTCCTGGACGGCGGGCCCTCGGCCGGGACGGAGGCCGCCCCCACCGAGGCTCAGCTCACAGCCTATTTCGCCAAGGTCGCCGCCCTTCGCGCCGGCAAGGACCGGGTCTATACCGACGCCTCGGGCATGCTCGGCGCCATCGCCGGGCCTGAGGCCGCCGCAAGCCAGTCGGTGACCCGGGTCTACTACGCCTTCGTCGATCCGGCGCAGGAATCGATCTTCCCCCTGCGCACCGCGGCCATGACCGCCAATCCGGGGGACGCCTTCCTGCGGGCGATCCGCCTGACCTGGCTGGCGCGGGCCGGCGCCAGCTTCGACACCGATCCGGTCCCCGGGGGTGGCGTGCAGATGCCGGTGCTGCAATTCCTCGGCGAAGGCCTGGGATATCTCGACTTCAAGCCGGTCCCGGGAACCGAGGACCAGTGCGACAAGACCCCGGCTGCGCCGACGATGGGCCCGCCGCGTCCCGGCATGCCGGCCGCCAAGTGCGTGCCGGCCCCGGCCCAGATCGATCCGGCCAAGGTCTATGGCTGGGTCGAGGGCGGCGGGAACGGCCAGTCGCCCCTGGACGCCGGCAAGGCCAGGCTCTGGATGGACAGCCAGGCCTATGCTCCGGCTCGCTCCAACATCAAGCCGGTCGCGGTGACCTTCGCCCAGAGCGGCGCGCGCACCATCGACGCCTCCGACATGATCGCGTCCAACTGGTATCCCTCCGAGCGCTGGGATTTCGACGCGGGCTTCGTGGGCCGCTACAAGACCCTCAAGCTCGATCGCGACGGGGTGAAGCTGGACATCGACAAGTCCGCGATCGCCGCCATCCCCGTCTATGTGGCCCGCCAGAGCCCGGCTCCAGCCGCCAACAACCCGTTCCCCGGCGTGACCGACTACACCGAGGTCAACAAGACCGGGACCTACCAGACCGACGCCGCCAAGGCGGTGACCCCCTTTGACCCCGCGATCAACGCCAAGCTCTATTTCCACACCGACTTCGTCTCGGTGGACGACTCGACGCCCGACAAGGGCCGGCCGGGCGATCCCGGCAATTCGGCGGTGGCCAACACCCTGATCGACTGGGTGCTGAAGCGGTCAAAGGGCGCGGCGGCGACGCCGACCCCGAAGGCCCTCGGGGTTGTCGCCCGCTATTGAAGCCCTGCCGCGCCCTCTAGGTGAGGGCGCGGATGTCGGGCCATCGGTAGCTGACCTCGTACATCAGGCCCCCAGGCCCCGGCTCCTTGCGGGGCGTGTCGGCCTGCCCGCCCAGATGTTCGTAGAAGCCGCGCGCCGGGATGTTGTCGCGCAGGACCGAGATCATCAGCGACTTCGCCCCCTGGTCGGCCAACACGCGGGCCGCCGCGGTCAGCAGGCGCCGGCCCAGATCGTAGCCCTGATGCTGACGCAGGACATAGAGGGTGGTGACCTCCGCCTCGCCCGCCAGGCGGGTGCGCGACGGGCCGCCGGCCGCGTAGCCGACGATGCCGTCCCGGTCGGCGGCGGCCAGGGTGATTTCGTGCTCCGCCGGGGCGACCAGGGACTTGGAGAACCGCCGGGTGTTCACCGGCACGCTCATGCGGTCCAGGAAGCTGTCGGGCAGCAGGCCGCGATAGGTCTCCCGCCAGGAGGTCACGTGGACCTGGGCCAGGGCCAGGGCGTCCGCGGGGCCGGCGGGGAAGATGACGTACATGAGGAAACCTCCCGGACTTAACCACAGCTTGGGCCTCGCGCGGGTTTGTTCAAGGGGCTGGCGGGGATGACGCGGGCGGCGGGCACCGTTAACCTCTGGCTCAAGCATGAACGCCCAGATCCCCACACCGCCTGACGCGGCCGCCGGCGCCACCCCGGTCATGGCCCAGTATTTCGAGGCCAAGGCCCGTCAGCCGGACGCCCTTGTCTTCTTCCGCATGGGCGACTTCTACGAGCTGTTCTTCGAGGACGCCGAGAAGGCGGCCGCGGCGCTCGGCATCACCCTCACCGCGCGGGGCGCCCACGGCGGCGCGCCGATCCCCATGTGCGGGGTGCCCGTCCATGCCGCCGAGGCCTATCTCGCCAAGCTGATCCGCGCTGGGTTCAAGGTCGCCGTCTGCGAGCAAATGGAAGACCCCGCCGAGGCTCGCAAGCGCGGCTCGAAATCCATCGTCCGGCGCGACGTGGTCCGGGTGGTGACGCCGGGCACCCTCACCGAGGACGGCCTGCTGGACGCCCGCGGCGCCAACCGCCTGGCCGCCGTGGCCGTGCGGGCCGGGGCCGCCGCCGTGGCCAGTGTCGAGCTCTCCACCGGCGAGGTGGAGTGCTGGGCCGTAGCCCGCGAGAATCTCGCTTCGGCCCTGGCCGCCCTGGGTCCCTCCGAAATCCTGGTGCCCGACCGGCTGTTCGCCGACGAGGGGATGAACACCGCCCTGCGCAGCGCCGGCGGGGTGGTGCAGCCCATGCCCTCGGCCCTGGCCGAGCCCGCCGCCTCGGAGGCCCGGCTCAAGCGGCTGTACGGCGTCGACACCCTGGACGGGTTCGGGACCCTGTCTGGCGCCGAGATCTCGGCCCTGGGCCTGATCGCCGCCCACCTGGAGACCACCCAGGCCGGGCGACTGCCGGCCCTGACCGCACCCCGCAGGGCGGGCGAGGCCGATGTCATGGCCATCGACCCGGCCACGCGCACCAGCCTGGAGATCGAGAAGAGCCTGTCGGGCTCCCGCGAGGGCTCGCTGCTGGGGGCCATCGACCGCACCATCACCGCGCCGGGCGCCCGGATGCTGGCCGCGCGGCTGGCCCGGCCTCTGCTGGACCCCGCCGCTATCGAAGTCAGGCTCGACGCCGTCGGGTGGTTCGTGGAGCGGAGGCCGCTGCGTCAGAAGCTCCGCGAGGAACTGAAGGGCCTGGGCGACATGGCTCGCGCGCTCTCACGCCTGGCGCTAGGGCGTGGCGGCCCTCGCGACCTGGGCTGCCTGCGCGACGGCCTGGCGCGCGGCGAGGCCATCGCCGGACTGTTCGCCGGCGCGCCGGCGCCGCTGGACCCGCCGCCGCCTTCCGAGGTGGAGCGTGCGCTCGCCGTCCTGCACGCCTTTGATCACTACGAACTGGGCGCCTTCCGCCAGATGCTGGCCGACGGTCTCGGGACCGAGCTGCCAAACCAGGCCCGCGACGGCGGCTTCGTGGCGCCGGGCGTTCGCCCGGAACTCGACCAGGCCCGCGCCCTGCGCGACGACAGCCGCCGGGTGATCCTGCAGCTGGAGGCGCAGCTGCTGGCGGATTCCGGCGTCGCCCTGAAGATCCGTCACAACGCCGTGCTGGGCTATTTCGTCGAGTGCACGGCCAAGGCCGCCGAGCCGCTGATGGCGCCGCCGCTGAACGCCACCTTCATCCACCGCCAGACCCTGGCCAACCAGGTGCGCTTCACCACGGTGGAGCTGGCCGAACTGGACGCCAGGATCGCCCAGGCCGCCGAGCGGGCCCTGGCGATCGAGGTGGCCACCTTCGAAGCCTGGCGCGAGGCCGCCATCGGCGTGGCCGCCGCCATCCAGGCCGCCGCCGAGGGCGCCGCGCGGCTGGACGTGGCCTCAGGCCTGGCGGAATGGGCCGACGACGTGGGCGGCACCCGGCCGATCCTCGACCGCTCCACCGCCTTCGAGGCCGAGGCCGCCCGTCACCCGGTGGTGGAGGCCGCCGTGAAACGCACCGGCCAACCCTTCACCCCCAATGACTGCCGCCTGGACGGCGCCGGCGCGGTGGGGCCGCGTCTGGCCCTGGTGACCGGGCCGAACATGGCCGGCAAGTCCACCTTCCTGCGGCAGAACGCGCTTCTGGCCGTGCTGGCGCAAGCTGGCTGCTATGTCCCCGCCAAGCGCCTGCGCCTGGGGGTTGTCGACCGGCTGTTCAGCCGCGTGGGCGCCGGCGACGACCTGGCCCGGGGCCGCTCGACCTTTATGGCCGAGATGGTGGAGACCGCCGCCATCCTCACCCAGGCGACCCCGCGCTCCCTGGTGATCCTCGACGAGATCGGCCGAGGCACGGCCACCTATGACGGCCTGGCCATCGCCTGGGCCTGCGCCGAGGCCCTGCACGAGACCAACCGCTGCCGGGGTCTGTTCGCCACCCACTATCACGAGCTGGCGGTGCTGGAGGGCCGGCTCGCCCATGTCGCCAACCTGTCGCTGAAGGCCAAGGAGTGGAACGGCGATCTGATCTTCCTGCACGAGGCCGGCCCGGGTCCCGCCGATCGCTCTTACGGCGTGCAGGTGGCCAAGCTGGCGGGGGTTCCCGCCCCGGTAGTGATCCGCGCCCGCGAGGTGCTGGAACGGCTGGAGCGCGAGACCGGCGCCCCAGCCCATCTGGATGACCTGCCACTGTTCGCCGCGGCGGCGCCGGGCGTCGCGGAACGCTCCGGCCCCAGCGCGGTGGACGCCGCCGTCGCCGAACTCGACCCCGACAGCATGAGCCCCCGCGAGGCCATGGCGGCGCTCTATCGGCTCAAGGGCCTGCTCTGACCGGCCCTGCGGCGCCCTGCCGCAGGCAGAAATTGTGCGACGCAATATCTTAACCATCGCACTGCACAATATTTTAAGCTCAGGCGTACAAAAACACCTCCAACGAGCGCGGACCTCTCCTTCCCATTTCCCCGCGCCGCTGGAGATTCAGATCATGATCCGCACCGCCCTTATCGCCGCCGTCGCCGCCTTCGCCGCTTCCTCGGCCAGCGCCTCCGAAGTCCGCGTCTCCCTGGTGGGCAAGACCGCCGAGCAGATCAACGCCGACATCCGCGACGCCGCGCGCACCGTCTGCGCCAAGGACGTCGTCGGCGAGACCATGATCCTGGGCGCCTACGGCCGCTGCGTGAAGGCCACCGTGCAGGTCACCCAGCAAAAGCTCGCCGCGCTCTAAGACAGTCGCGTCAGCTGGACGATCCGAAGGCCGGGGCCCCAGGGCGCCGGCCTTTTTCTTTGCCTGCGCCAACCTGCGGGCTTCGCGCCCGCAGCGGCGCGGCCCTATATGACGGGGACCGGTTTTCCTTAGGTTTCCCATGCCGCCACGCCTGCGTCCCACGCGCCTGGAATATGTCGTCGACGGCATCCGCCTGCGCGCCCAGCTCTCGGCGGCGGCCCTGGACGCCGCCGGCGACGAGGCCGAGCAGCGCCGCCGCGCCCTGGATATCCTCAAGCAGGCCCTGTTCCGGGGCCGGATGATCGCCAAGGAGCGTCTGGAGAACGGCGCCGGCGGCATCGAGACCGCCCGGCTGCTGTCGGGTGTGACGGACGAAGTCGTCACCGCCCTCTATGACTTCACCACGGTCCACGTGTTCCGGGCGCGCAATCCCACCGAGGGGGAGCGCCTGGCCCTGATGGCCGTCGGCGGCTACGGGCGCGGCACGCTGGCGCCCTTCTCCGACCTCGATCTGCTGTTTCTGCGGCCCTACAAGCAGACGGCCCACGCCGAGAGCGTCATCGAGTACATGCTCTATGCGCTGTGGGACCTGGGCTTCAAGGTCGGCCACGCCTCGCGCACGATCGAGGAATGCATCCGGCTCTCCAAGGAAGACTTCACGATCCGCACCTCGATCCTGGAGGCCCGGCGGCTGACCGGCGACGAGAAGCTGGCCGAGGAACTGACGCGGCGGTTCGCCGCCGAGGTGGTGAAGGGGTCGGGCGCCCAGTTCGTCGCCGCCAAGCTGAAGGAGCGCGACGAGCGCCACGCCCGGGCCGGCGCCAGCCGCTACCTGGTGGAGCCCAACGTCAAGGAGGGCAAGGGCGCCCTGCGCGACCTCAACACCCTGTTCTGGATCGCCCAGTACCTGAACCCCTCGGCCCAGGCCCGCACCGACGGCATCGTCCACTTGGAGATGTTCGAGCGCCAGGAGGTGGCGGCCTTCCTGCGCGCCTTCGACTTCCTGTGGGCGGTGCGCTGCCATCTGCACTTCGCCACGGGCCGCCCGGAGGAGCGCCTGACCTTCGACCTGCAGCCGGAGATCGCCCGGCGCATGGGCTATGGCGACCGGGGCGACGCGCCGGCCGTCGAACGTTTCATGCGGCGCTACTTCCTGATCGCCAAGGAGGTGGGCGCGCTCACCCGAGTCTTCGCCGCCAAGCTGGAGTCCGAGCGGGTCAAGCAACAGCCCAAGGGCATCTCCCGCCTGCTGACGGGCCGGGGCAAGCCGCGCAAGACCCTGTTGGACGCCGGCTTCCACGAGGAGGGCGGGCGGCTCAACATCGATACGCCGGAAATCTTCCAGGCCGACCCCATCAACCTGCTGCGCCTGTTCCGCACCGCCGACCGGCGCGACCTAGACCTGCACCCCGACGCCTTCACCGCGGCGACGCGCTCCCTGCCGCTGATCACCTCGAAGACCCGGCGCGATCCGCGCGCCGCCAAGGTGTTCTTGGACATCCTGGCCCGGGGCCGCGACCCGCAGCGGACTCTGACCCTGATGAACGAGGCCGGAGTCCTGGGCCGTTTCCTGCCGGAGTTCGGCCGGGTCGTGGCCCAGATGCAGTTCAACATGTACCACTCCTACACGGTGGACGAGCACACCCTGAGGGCGGTGGGCGTGATCGCCGAGATCAAGGCCGGGCGGTTCGCCGAGGACCACCCGCTGTCCACCGCCGTCATGCCGCTGATCGATGATCCGGAGGCCCTGTTCCTGGCCATGCTGCTGCACGACACCGGCAAGGGCGGGGCGGGGGGCCAGGAAAAGGCCGGCGCCCGGGCCGCGCGCCAGGCCTGCGAGCGCCTAGGCCAGGACCGCAAGCGCATCGAACTGGTGGCCTGGCTGGTGGAGCATCACCTGGTGATGAGCGACTACGCTCAGAAGCGCGATGTCTCCGATCCCCGCACGGTGGTGGACTTCGCCCGCATCGTGGAGACGCCGGAACGGCTGCGTCTGCTGCTGGTCCTGACCGTGGCCGACATCCGTGCCGTGGGCCCCGGGGTCTGGAACGGCTGGAAGGGGCAGCTGCTGCGCGAACTCTACGC
>JAZKFM010000063.1:0-26600 GCA_040386415.1 Pseudomonadota bacterium | reverse complement strand
CGGCCGCCGTGCGCCGCTACCATGAGAACGCCGCCTATGACGCCCGCATGCGGCTGGTGGCGGCCGATCCCGCCGCCACCGCCTGGGCCCAGGCCATGGAGGACGCCTACTTCACCTCCTTCGCCGAGGGCGAGGTGCTGGGCCACGCCGCCCTCGCCCGCCGCGCGCAGACCAGCGGCGCCGCCGCCGAGGGCCATATCCGCCCCGGCCTCAACGCGTCGGAGGTGGTGGTCGCCGCGCCCGACCGCCCCCGCCTGTTCGTGGACCTGGCCCAGGCCGTCACCGCCGCGGGAGCCAACGTCATGGGCGCGCGCGTCTTCACCTCCCGCCAGGGCCAGGCGCTGGACGTCTTCTATGTGCAGGACGTCACCGGGGCGGCCTATGGCAGCGACAACCCCAAGGCCCTGACCCGCCTGGCCGACGCCCTGGAGGCCGCCGCCCGCGGCGAACCCCTGAAGACCGAGGCCAAGCGGCTCTCCGACTTCGGTCGGGCGGCGGCCTTCTCCATCATTCCCACGGTGATGCTGGACAACGACGCCTCGGAGGTCTCGACGGTGGTGGAGGCCTCGGGCCGCGACCGTCCGGGCCTGCTGGAGGCCCTGGCCCAGTCCATCTCGGAAGCCGGTCTTTCCATCCTCTCGGCCCATATCGACGGCTATGGGGAGCGCGCCGTGGACGCCTTCTATGTGGTGGACGCCCAGGGCGAGAAGCTCACCGACCCCAAGGCCATGACCAGCCTGAAGGCCGACCTCATGCTCGCCCTCGACGCGGCGGAGGCCTCGGCCTCTTCGAAGTCCCGCGGCAACCTGCAGCGGGCCCGGGCCAGCGTGGCGCGCTGATCGCTTGACGGCGCCGCTGGCCCTGCGCACAGAGCGAGCGTGACCGAACCCGCCCCGCCCTCGACGCCAGCCCCCGCCAAGCCCGGCGGGATGATCCGTTCGTCGATGATCTTCTCGGCCCTGACCCTGGTCAGCCGGTTCATGGGCCTGGCCCGGGACCTGGTGATCACGGCGCGCCTGGGGGGCAGCAGCAACATCGCCGCCGACGCCTATTTCACGGCGCTCGCCTTCCCCAACCTGTTCCGCCGCATCTTCGCCGAGGGCGCCTTCGCCGCGGCCTTCGTGCCGGACTATTCGCGCCGCCTGGCCAGCGACGGCAAGGAAGCCGCCGACGCCTTCGCCGCCGACAGTCTGGCCACCCTGGCGGCCGCCACCGTGGTGGTGACCGTGCTGTGCCAACTGGCCATGCCCTGGCTGATGATGGCCTACAGTCCCGGCTATATGAGCGATCCGGCCAAGTTCAAGCTGGCGGTGCTGCTCACCCAGATCACCATGCCCTACCTGGTGTGCGTCTCGATCGCCTCGCTGTTCGCGGGCATCCTGACGGCGCGGGGCCGGTTCGTGATCTACGGCCTCTATCCCACCATCCTGAACCTGGTGATGCTGCTGGCGGTGCTGCCGCAGAAGGACCCCACCCGCGCGGCCTTCGCGGCCTCCGTCGCGGTGCTGGTGGCCGGCGTCGGCCAGGCCGCCATCTGCTGGTGGGGCGCGCACCACACCGGCGCGCGCGTGCGCCTGAAGGCCCTGCGCTTCACGCCGGAGATCAAGGCCCTGGCCAAGCGCGCGGTGCCCGGCGTGATCGCCTCGAGCGCCGTACAGATCAACCTGTTCATCTCCGCGATCCTGGCCTCCCAGGTGGCCGGCATGCGGGTCTGGCTGAATGTCGCCGAGCGGTTCTATCAGCTGCCGCTGAGCCTGGTGGGGGTCGCCATCGGGGTGGCCCTGCTGCCGCGCCTGTCCACCGCCTTCCAGCTGAAGGACCACGAGGACACCCAAGGCGCGATGGACCAGGCCATCGTCTTCGCCCTGGCGCTCAGCCTGCCCGCCGCCGCGGCCCTGATGGCCATGCCGGTCTATCTGACCGATGGCCTGTTCGCCCGCGGCGAGTTCACCTTCGCCGACGCGGCCTCCTCAGGCGCCCTGCTGTTCCACTACGGCTGGGGCCTGCCGGCCTTCATCCTGATCAAGATCCTGCAGCCGGCCTTCTTCGCCCGCGGCGACACCAAGACCCCGATGCGGTTCTCGCTGATCTCGGTGGGGGTCAATATCGTGCTGGGGGTGGCGCTGTTCTACACGATCGGTTTCCCCGGCATCGCCATCTCGACGGCCATCGCCTCCTGGGGCACCGTGGCCCAGATGTCGCTCCTGCTCTGGCGCGAGAGGATCTACCGGCCCTCGGCCAGGGCCACCGGAAAGATCCTCCGCGTCGTCGCCGCCAGCGCGGTGCTCGGCGTGCTGCTGGCGCTCGCCACCCATTTCCGCGCCGTGATCGAGGCGCCCCTGGCGCAGGTGGGCGGCGCCAAGGAGATCACCGTCCTGGCGGTCTGCCTGGTGGGCGGCCTGCTCTATCCGCTGCTGCTGTTCGCCTTCGGAGGGGTAACCCCGGCCGAGGTGCGCGGGGCGTTCAAGCGGCGCAAGGGCGACGTGGCCGTCTCCGTCCCCGACCTCTGACGGACTTGCCTGAAAGCTCCGCGCGGACTATTCGCATCGGCCATGGCTTGTCCGGACACATTCTCCTGGCGATGGCGCAGCGCCTGATCCCGCTCCCGCGGCGCGCCGGCGCGCGTCTCAACGTCCTCTGTTTCAAAGCCTGATCCCATGACCGAACAAGCTCCCGCCGCCTATGCCGGCTCCAAACGCGTGCTCTCCGGCGTCAAGCCGACCGGGGACCTGCACCTGGGCAACTATCTCGGCGCCCTGGTGAAGTTCACCCGCATGCAGCACGAGGCGGAGACCTTCATCTTCGTCGCCGACCTGCACGCCATCACCGAATGGCAGGACCCGGCCAAGCTGACCGCCCAAACCCGCGAGATCGCCGCGGCCTATCTGGCGGCGGGCCTGGATCCCAAGATCGCCACCATCTTCCCGCAGTCGGCGGTGACCGAGCACGCCGAACTGGCCTGGATCTTCAACTGCGTGGCCCGGGTCGGCTGGCTCGACCGGATGACCCAGTTCAAGGACAAGTCGGGGAAGAACAAGGAGAAGGCCAGCGTCGGGCTCTACACCTACCCGGTGCTCCAGGCCGCCGACATCCTGCTCTACAAGGCCACCCACATCCCCGTGGGGGACGACCAGAAGCAGCACGTGGAGCTGACCCGCGACATCGCCGCCAAGTTCAACCACGACTTCGACGCGCCCGGCTACTTCCCGCTTCCCGAGCCCATCCACCAGGGCGCGGGCGCGCGGATCATGTCCCTGCGGGACGCCAGCGAGAAGATGAGCAAGTCCAATCCCTCGGACGCCGCGCGCATCAACCTCACTGACGATTCCGACACGGTCGCCCAGAAGATCCGCAAGGCCAAGACCGATCCCCTGGCCTTGCCGGAGACGGTCGACGAGCTGAAGGACCGGCCCGAGGCCCTGAACCTGGTGGGCATCTACGCCGCCCTGGACGGCCGCACGTCGGCCGAGGTGCTGACCGAGTTCGCCGGCGAGGGTTTCGGCGCCTTCAAGCCGCGGCTTGCCGACCTGGCGGTGGCCAAGCTCGGCCCGGTGGGGACCGAGATGCGCCGCCTGATGGGCGACCCCACCGAGATCGACAAGGTCCTGGCCGCCGGCGCCGAGCGCGCCCGGGCCGCCGCGGCCCCGACCCTGGCCGAGGTGAAGAAGATCGTCGGCTTCTGGGGCGCCTGAGGCCTAGAGCCCTTTAGGGTCAGATGGCATCATCTGCCCCGTTCAAAAGGGCTCTAATCTTAGAGTCTAGAGCGCGCCGGACGGGTTAACCGGCTTCCACTTAACCCTGGCGCGCTCTGGCCACGCAGGTGGCTTGCATCCCGCCCGGGAGCAAGCCACCGTCGCCCCATGAGCCAACGCAAGTTCCTGGTCATCGCCGATGACAGCGCCGAGTTCCGTGTGGCGCTGAAGTTCGCCTGCCGCCGCGCCCGCTCCACCGGCGGCCACGTGGCCCTGCTGCGGGTCATCGAGCCGGCCGTCTTCGAGCATTGGTCCGGCGTGCGCGAAGAGATCGAGCGTCAGGCCCGCGAGGAGGCCGAGGCCATCCTGCAGAAGATGGCCGAGTTCGTCATCGCCGAGACCGGCATGCCGCCGGAGTTCATCATCGAGCACGCCGACAACACCCGCGCGGCCCTGCGCCGGGTGATCAGCGAGGACGCGGACATCAAGATTCTGGTCCTGGCGGCCGCCGTGGAGGGCCGGGGCCCCGGTCCCCTGGTGGCCTCGATCGCCAAGGAAGGCGTCAAGTGGGGCGCGCGCAAGGTCCCGGTGACCATCGTGCCGGGCGACCTGACCGATGACGAGATCGCCGATCTGGCCTAGATCGCGGGACGAGGGGATTTCCATGGACCGCAGACTGGTGCTGATCACCGGGGCCTCGGCCGGGATCGGGGCGGCCTTCGCCAGGATCTACGCCAGCCACGGCTATGACGTGGCCCTCACCGCGCGGCGCGCCGACCGACTGGACCGCCTCGCCGAGGACATAAGCCTGCGCCATGGGGTGGAGACCCTCACGGTCGCCGCCGACCTGGCCGACCCCGCCGCGCCGGGCGCCATCCTGGACCATCTCACCGCCCACGGCCGGGTGGTGGACGCCCTGGTCAACAACGCCGGCTACGGCCAGCCGGGAACCTATGCCGACACCACCTGGGCGCAGCAGGCCGCTGTCCTGCAGGTGATGCTGACGGCGCCCAGCGAGCTGGCGCACCGGGTGTTGCCGGGCATGGTGGAGCGCCGGTTCGGGCGCATCGTCAATGTGGCCTCGCTGGCGGGGCTGATCCCCGGCTCGGCCGGCCATACCCTCTACGGGGCCACCAAGAGTTACCTGGTGAAGTTCTCCCAGAGCCTGCATCTGGAGAACCTGGCCACCGGGGTGCATGTCAGCGCCCTGTGCCCCGGCTTCACCTATTCCGAGTTCCACGACGCCAATGGCACGCGGGAGAAGATCAGCGCGTCGACCCCGCCCTGGCTGTGGCTGGGCGCCGACGAGGTGGCCGCCGCCGGCTATGAGGCGGCCGAGGCCAACCGCGCCGTCGCTGTGCCGGGCGCGCCGAACAAGGCGATCGCCGGCCTGGTGAAGCTGATTCCCGACGAGTGGGCCCTGGCCCTGATGGCCGCCCAGGGGCCGCGCTTCCGCAATATCTAGTGGCCGTAGGGCGCCGCGGCCTTGCGCAGGATGACGTCGTGGGTCGAGTCGGCGATGCCGATCATCACGAACTGAACCGCCAGGGCGCAGAGGATCAGCCCCAGCACCCGGACCACGATGGTCAGACCGATCTTGCCCAGCAGGCGGGTGATCAGCGGGCTCGCCCAGAAGGCCAGCATGGTGGAGAGCGCCGTCGCCGCGATGACCCCCACACCCACGGCGGCGCCGGCCAGCCCGAAGCGCTTGGCCTCGCTGGCGTAGATGATCACCGTGGAGATGGCGCCCGGCCCGATCAGCAGGGGCATGGCGAAGGGCACGATCATGCGCTCGAAGCGCTTGCGGGCGTGGGCGCGGCCTTCGCCGATATTGGCCTCATCCTCCGGGTCGATGCCGGTGGCCATGTTGCCGCGCACCATGTCCAGGCCCAGCAGGAACAGGATGATCCCGCCGGCGATTCGGAAGGCCGGCAGGGAGATGCCGAAGAAGGCCAGCAGGGACAGGCCCGAGAAGTAGAAGAAGGTCAGGAAGAACAGGATGAAGAAGGCGATATAGACCGCGATCAGCCGCGCATCCTTGCTCTTGACCCCCACCGTGGCCGCGGCGAACAGCGGCACCGTGCCGATCGGATCGATCAGGGCGAAAAGGGCGACGAAGAAGTTGACCGCGAAGTCTGCCGGGCTCATTGCAGCGTCTTAGCCCAATTCGTTTCCCGCGCCGACCTCCGTGAGAGGTCCCGTGCGCCTGCCCGGAGCTAAGCCATGTCCGAGACCCTGGTCAAAGCCGATCCCCGCCTGATCATCCCGCTGGACCTGCCCACCGTGGCCGAGGCCCGCGCCATCGTGAGCGCGCTCTCCGACACCGTTAGCTTCTACAAGGTCGGGCTGGAGCTGTTCGCCACCGGCGGCGGCATGGACCTGGCGCGGGACCTGAAGGCGGCGGGCAAGCAGGTGTTCCTGGACTGGAAGCTGCACGACATCGGCACCACGGTGCAGCGGTCCACGGCGGTCCTGGCCGACTCAGGCTGCGATTTCCTCACCGTCCACGGCGAGCCCCAGGTGATGGAGGCCGCCGTGCGCGGCAAGGGCCGCTCCAGCCTCAAGGTCCTGGCGGTGACGGTGCTCACCAGCCTGTCGGACGGTGATCTGATCGAGATGGGATTCTCCGAGACGGCGCGCTCTCTGGTGGAGCGCCGCATCCATCAGGCGGTGGCCGCCGGCTGCGACGGCGTGGTGGCCAGTCCCCACGAGGCGGCCCTGGCGCGCGCCATCGGCGGCAAGGACTTCCTGGTGGTGACGCCGGGCGTTCGCCCCGACTGGTCGGCGAAGAACGATCAGGCCCGAGCGGCCACCCCGGCCGACGCCCTGAAGGCCGGCGCCTCGCACCTGGTGGTCGGCCGCCCGATCACTGCGGCCAACGATCCCCGCGAGGCCGCGATGCGCGTCGCCGCGGAGATGGCGAGGGTTTGATTCGTTGAACGTCATCCCCGGGCTTGTCCCGGGGACCCATGATCTCCGCCTCGCCGCAGATCGCGTGTCGGATGCCGTGGGTGTTTGCTGAATCTCGGAGATCATGGGCGGCCGGGACAAGCCGGGCCATGACGATCCAGTTTATTTGTGCCCGCCGTAGCCGCCCTTGTGGCCGCCGCCGCAGGTCTTGCACCCGCCGCCGCCCTTATGGCCACCGCCGCCGCGGCCGATATTGATGCTGACATGGCTGCTGGAGCTGGCCGAGGCTGAGGCCCGCGCGCTGGCGCTGGCGCCTGCCCCGGCTCCCGCGCCGGCGAACCCGCCGCCGGCCATGTAGCCGCCACCACCGCCGCCGCCATACCCGCCTTCGGGATAGGGGCCGACGCCGTAGTCATAGCTGAAGGCGTCGCTCAGGATCAGTTCGCCGCACTGCCGGCATTCCCCGCAGCCCCGCGCGCGGCAGGGCGGCGGTCCGCGATCATCGTAACGCTGGTGGTAGCGGTCTTCGTAGGCGCGCTCGTGGACGAAGGCGCCGCACTGGCCGCAGCTGGGATAGCCGTAGTGCTGGGCGACGTCGCCATAGGTGCGCAGGCTGTAGCCGCTGCTATAGCTGGACTGAGCGCGATAGCCGTCGCCGCGGCCTTGGTCACAGGGGCCAGGACAACCGGCCATGGCCGCGCCCGCGGTGAACGCCAGGGCCAGGCCCAACATCGTTCGCATTAACCAGGACATCACGCTCTCCGCCACACGTCTTGCGCGGAAACCTAGGCGGCATAAGCGGTTGCGGCGACACCTCACCCCTCAGGCGCGAAAGCCGCCGCGCGAAGGGTTAACAGGCTAAACCGTGTCAGAAGTCGACGGCGATGCCCTTGCGCTCCCAATCGCCGAACCGCGTGGGCTCGAGGCCGGCAGGACCGCCGTCCTCGGCGGCCAGCTGCGCCGCCTGCTCGGCGGCATGGCGGGCGGCGGCTTCTTCCAGGGCGCGGCGGGCGGCGGGCGTCAGGGGCTTTCCGGGGGCGGCGTTGGGGGGACCGGTGTCTTCCATGCCGCGATTTTACGCCTCCGCGGTCCCCAGCGCCAGTTCGGCGCAAGCGTTGCCATGGCGGACAACCCATTTTAGGGAGGCAGATCGGTGTTCGGCGGGTTGTCCCCGTCGGGCGCGCAACATTCGGGGGAGTGTTTCATGTCCAAGATTTCCGTCGCCTTCTTCGGCGCCGCTGTCCTCTACGCCCTGACCGGCATGTGCCTGGGTATCTTCATGGGCACCTCGGGGGACCACAGCCTGTCGCCCGTCCACGCCCACATCAACCTGCTGGGCTGGGCGACGCTCGCCCTGATGGGGGCCTTCTACGGCCTGGCCGGCGCCCAGACGCCGACGCGCCTGGCCTGGACCAATTTCGCGGTCTCCAACCTCGGAAACCTGATCAGCCTGCCGCTGCTGGCCCTGCTGCTGAAGGGCAACACCAGCGTCGTTCCGGTCATGGCCGTGGGGGAGATCCTGCTGGTCCTGGGCATGGTGATCTTCGGCGTCGCCGTCGTCACCGTCGGCCGCAAGCCCGTCCGGGCCTAGGGCGCCACGCGCGTCGGGGCTTGCCTAGGGGCCGATTTGCGGGCACGCCGCCCGCGTGACCGACCTTTCAGCCTCCGACGCCGCCGGCCTGCCCGCGCGGCGCGCCGCCCTCGACCTGCTCACCGCGGCCCTCAACCGCCGCTCGGGCTTCGACGAGGCGGCCGCCACGCCGGCCTTCCGCAACCTGGAGCCCCGCGACCGGGGCTTCGCCCGCGCCCTGGTGCTGGCGACCCTGCGCCATCTCGGCCCCATCGACCGGGCCCTGGACGGCCGCATCTCCCGCGAGCCGCCTGAAGTGGTGCGCAACATCCTGCGTCTCGGTGCGGCCCAGGCCTTCGTGCTGGGGACGCCGGCCTTCGCCGCGGTCGGGACCAGCGTCGACCTGGTGGCCGAGCTCAAGGAGGGCCGCGCCTTCAAGGGCGTCGTCAACGCCATCCTGCGCGGCCTGACCCGCGAGCCGCCGGACATGACCGATCCGGAACTGCTGGCGCCGCCCTGGCTGTTCAGCCGGTGGTCGGCGGCCTTCGGCGAGCCCGCCGCCCGGGCCATGGCCACCCTGATCGCCGCCGAACCGGCCACCGACCTTTCCCTCAAGGCGCCGGCGCCGGACCTGGCCGTGGCCCTGGAGGCCGAAGACCTGCCCGGCGGAACCCTGCGCTCGGCCCTGCGCGGCGAGATCTCCACCTGGCCCGGCTTCGCCGACGGCGTCTGGTGGGTGCAGGACGCCAGCGCCGCCGTGCCGGCGCGGCTCCTGAACATGCAGCCGGGGGAGAGCGTGCTCGACCTCTGCGCCGCCCCGGGCGGCAAGACCCTGCAACTGGCCGCCACAGGCGCCTCCGTGGTCGCGCTGGACCGTTCAGCGCCCCGCCTGGTTCGGGTCGCCGAGAACCTCGCCCGCATGGGCCTGACGGCGGAGACCGCGACGGACGACGCCGGAAGCTGGCCCGATACCCGCAGTTTCGACGCCGTCCTGCTGGACGCGCCCTGCAGCGCCACTGGCACCTATCGCCGCAACCCCGATGTGCTCTGGGCGGCCAAGCCCGGCGACGTCGCGGCCCTGGCCGGGGTCCAGTCCCGGCTGCTGGATTCGGCGGCGCGGCGCGTGAAGCCGGGCGGCCGCCTGGTCTATTGCGTCTGCTCCCTGGAGCCGGAGGAGGGCGAGGCCCAGACGGCGGGCTTCCTGGCCCGCAATCCGGAGTTCGCCCTGGCCCCCATGACGCCCGGCGAGGGCGGCGCGCCGGAGGCCAGCCTGCGGCCCGACGGGACGCTGAGAATCCTGCCACATCACCTTGAGGGCGGAACCGACGGCTTCTTCGTCGCCCGCTACGTCCGGCAAGCCTAGAGGGGGTTGAGGAAAGGTGGGAACCGGCTTTCCGCCCGCATCCCCCTCCAAGTCCAAGGTCTGCCTTGTCCCCGCCACCCGGCCCCGTTAAGTCGGGACCATGACCGCGCGCACCCCGATCATCGCCCCGTCCATCCTGGCGTCCGACTTCGCCAAGCTGGGGGAGGAATGCCGCGCGGTGGAGGCGGCGGGCGCCGACTGGCTGCATATCGACGTGATGGACGGCCACTTCGTGCCCAACATCACGCTCGGCCCCGACATCGTGAAGGCGTTGAAGCCCCACGTCTCGATCCCCTTCGACGTGCATCTGATGATCGCCCCGGTGGACAACTACCTGGAGGCCTTCGCCGAGGCCGGCGCCGACATCATCAGCGTCCACCCGGAGAGCGGGCCTCACCTGAACCGCACCCTCAAGCGCATCCGCGAGCTGGGCTGCAAGGCCGGGGTGGTCTTCAACCCCTCCACCTCGCCTTCGGTGATCGAGTGGATGATGGACGAGATCGACCTGATCCTGGTGATGTCCATCAACCCCGGCTTCGGGGGCCAGAAGTTCATGCACTCCCAGCTGGCCAAGATCGCCAGGCTGCGGGAGATGATCGACGCCACCGGCCGCGACATCCATCTGGAGGTCGACGGCGGCGTCACCACCGAGACCGCGCCGCTGTGCATGGCCGCGGGCGCCACGGCCCTGGTGGCCGGGACCGCGGTGTTCAAGGGCGGCCCCCCGGCCTACGCCGCCAATATCGCCGCCCTGAAGGGCGGGTAGGGCCAGACCATGGCGGGCGGCCTTCCGGCTCTGTCGCGCCTGCCCGGCCGGGTCTTCCTCCTCGCCGTCGCCCAGGGCCTGCAGCGCCAGGCCCGCCGGGAGTGGGCGGGCAACCCCCTGCACCGCTGGATGCTGGCCAGGCCCCGTCCTGAGGGCCTCGCCGCCAGCCCGCGCAATCCGCGCCCGGTGAACCCGGAGGCCGGCCGCCGCATCCTCGACGGCCGTTTCGTGTTCGGCGGCGCGACCCTGGAGACCGGGACCCGCGGCGATCCCTGGGACCGCCCCAGCCCCACGCGTCGGTTCGCGGCGGTCCTGCACCGCTTCGACTGGATGCCCGACCTGCTCGCGACAGGGGACGCTGGCGCGGCCGAAGGCCTGCGCCTGACCCTGGACTGGTCCCGGGTGTTCGGGCGCTGGAACGGGTTTTCCTGGGCGCCCGACATCCTGGAGCGGCGGACCTTCAACCTGGCCTGCGCCGCCACCACCCTCTGCGCCCGGGCCTCGGACGCCGAGATCGCCCTGATCACCCTGGATCTCGCCCGCCAGGCCCGCCATCTGCTCGACATCAATGAGGGCCCGGTCCGCGCCGCCGAGCGCGCCGTGGCCGCCACCCTGGCCGGAACGGTCCTGTCGGGCGAAGCCGGTGAAAAACTTATCGATCGCGGCCTGGTTCGGCTGGAGCGCACCCTGGCGGTGACCGTCCAGCCCGACGGCGGGCACGCCTCGCGCAGCGCCCGGGCGGCGCTGGAGCTGTTGCTGGATCTCCAGGCCCTCGATGAGGCCTTGGTGCAGCGGGGCATCGCGGCGCCGGACGAGATGATGCGCGCCATCGACCGTCTGACCGGGGCGGTGCGCTTCTTCACCCTGGCCGACGGCCGCCTGCCCGATCTGCAGGGGGGCGAGGCCGGAAGCCGCCAGTATGTCGCCGCCGCCCGCGCCAGCGAGGAGCAGACCCAGCGCCCCCCGGTGGCCCGCAATGGCTACCAGCGGCTGGAGGCCCGCAGCCTGCAGGTCCTGGCCGACTGCGCCCCGCCGGCGGAGGGGGCCTGGAGCGTGGGCGCCTGCGCTCAGCCGCTGGCCATCGAGGTGCTCGCGGCCGGCCGCCGCCTGATCGTGGCCTGCGCCTGGTCGCCGGAGGCCAACGGGCCCCAGGCCCTGCGCTTGGCCGACGCCAGCTCCACCGTGGGCGTGGGAGACGCCGCCTGCGGTGAACCTTTACGCGGCTTCCGGGCCAACGCCCTGGGGCCCCGCCTGATCGACGCCTATGACGCCGTCGCCGCCCAGCGCCACGAGACTGCCGAGGCCCTGTGGCTGGAGATGTCCCATGAGGGCTGGGCGCCGCGCTTTGGCCTGCGCCACGAGCGGCGGCTGTTCCTCGACCTGGCCGCCGACGAACTGCGGGGCGAGGACCGGTTGACACCGGTATCCGAGGCCACGGGCGATCCGGACGCCCGACGCTTCGTGCCCTTCATGGTCCGCTTCCACGTCCACCCCGATGTCCGCGCCAGCCTGGCCCGGGACGGCAAGAGCGTGCTCCTGCGCGCCGAGGGCGACGAGACCGGCTGGTGGCTGCGCAACGACGCCCAGGAGGTGGCCGTCGAGACCTCCGTCTATTTCCAGGACGGCCTGCCCAAGCGGACGCACCAGATCGTCCTGCGCGGCAATGCTCGCCTGGACGCCGGGGCCCGGGTGCGGTGGAAGTTCGCGGCCGCCGAGGCCTGGCCCCCGCCGCATTGACGGTTGGGTCTGCCGGGCCTAAACGACCCGCGACCTGCGTGACTGGCGAAACTGAGGTGGGAGACCACCGGGGAGCGCAGGGTCCATATGCCGCTCGCCTGGGCAAAGCCTCCTCAAACGATGAAGGATTTGCCGTGCCCGTAGCCCCCGACTTCCCCAAACCCGCCGACCGCGCGCCCATCAAGCGCGCCCTGATCTCGGTCTCCGACAAGACTGGTCTTGTCGAGGCCGCCAAGGTCCTGGCCGAACTCGGCGTCGAGCTGGTCTCCACCGGCGGCACCCGGGCCGCCATCGCCGGCGCCGGCCTGGCGGTGAAGGATATCTCGGAGCTCACCAACTTCCCGGAGATGATGGACGGCCGGGTCAAGACCCTGCACCCGGTGGTGCACGGCGGCCTGCTCAGCGTCCGCGACGCGCCTGACCACGCCAAGGCGATGGCAGATCACGGCATCGGCGGCATCGATCTGGTCTATGTGAACCTCTATCCCTTCGAGGCCACGGCGGCGGCGGGCGGCGACTTCGAGACCTGCGTCGAGAACATCGACATCGGCGGTCCGGCCATGATCCGCTCGGCGGCCAAGAACCACGGCTATGTCTGCGTCTGCACCGAGATCGCCGACCTGGAAGAGGTGCTGGCCGAGCTGCAGGCCACCGGGACCACCAGCCTCGAACTGCGCAAGTCGCTGGCGGCGCGCGCCTATGCCCGCACGGCGTCCTATGACGCGGCCATCTCCACCTGGTTCGCCGCCGCGCTGGGCGAGACCGCGCCCCGCCGTCGGGCCATCGCCGGCGAACTGGTCCAGACCATGCGCTACGGCGAGAACCCCCACCAGTCGGCCAGCTTCTACCGCTTCGTCGACCCACGCCCCGGCGTGGCGACCGCCAGGCAGCTGCAGGGCAAGGAACTCAGCTACAACAACATCAACGACACCGACGCGGCCTTCGAGCTGATCGCCGAGTTCGATCCCGCGGCCGGTCCCGCCTGCGCCATCATCAAGCACGCCAATCCCTGCGGCGTCGCCACCGGCAAGACCATGGTGGAGGCCTATGAGCGGGCTCTGGCCTGCGACCCCACCAGCGCGTTCGGCGGCATCATCGCCCTAAACCAGAAGCTGGACGCCGCCACGGCGACGGAGATCCTCAAACTGCTCACCGAGGTGGTGATCGCTCCCGACGCCGACCCCGACGCCGTGGCCCTGTTCGCCAAGAAGAAGAATGTGCGCCTGCTCACCACCGGCGGCCTGCCCGATCCCCTGGCGGCCGGGAGCACCTTCAAGTCGGTGTCCGGCGGCTTCCTGGTGCAGAGCCGCGACGACGCCCGCCTGACGGCCGCCGACCTCAAGGTCGTCACCAAGCGTGCGCCGACGGACGAAGAGGTGCGCGACATGTTGTTCGCCTTCACCATCGCCAAGCACGTGAAGTCCAACGCCATCGTCTATGCCCGCGCCGGCCAGACCCTTGGCGTCGGCGCCGGCCAGATGAACCGCAAGGACTCAGCCCGCATCGCGGCGCTCCGGGCCGCCGATTTCGGCCTGGACCTGAAGGGCTCGGCCTGTGCGTCCGAGGCCTTCTTCCCCTTCCCCGACGGCCTGATCCAGGCCGCCGACGCCGGCTGCACGGCGGTGATCCAGCCGGGAGGCTCCATCGGCGACCAGAAGGTGATCGACGCGGCCGACGAGCGTGGCCTGGCCATGGTCTTCACCGGCGTCCGGGTCTTCCGGCACTAGCCATGTGAGCTAGAGGGGCGCGGGCTTCCGCGTCCCCAGCCACCGCCAGAAGCCCGCGGCGGCCCAGAAGATCTCGATGAGGCCGAAGGGCCAGGCGCCCTGGGCGAAGCCGTAGCCGGCGGCGGCCAGGTTGGCGAAGACGAAGCCCAGGGTCCACCAGGGGCTTCGCTTCTCCATCGTGTAGCAGATCAGGCTGGCGCTGACGGCGCAGAGGCCAAACAGCGACAGCGCGTCGAATTCAAATCCCATCAGGGGGCTTTAGCAGCTTTCCGCAGGGTGGGGCTGTCCAGATCGAGATCGGCCGCCGGGATGACCTCCAGGTCGGGGCGCCGCGTCTTCAGGCCGTCGGTGAAGGCCTTGGCGTCGCCGGCCACGATGACGCTGACGGCGTCGGGATCGAGCCTGGCTGCCGCGAAGTCCTGGACCTGGGCCCCGGTCACCGCTTCTATCTTGCCGGTATAGGCGTTCATCTCGCTCAGCGGCACGCCGTAGAGGGCCAGGTTGCCCAGGATGTCGGCCAGGCCTTCGGTGGTCTCCAGCTCGCGGCCGAAGCCGCCGATCAGCACCGACTTGCGGGCCTTCAGCTCCTCGGCGCCCGGCGGGGTGGCGGTCAGGCCCTTCATCTCCGCCAGGATCAGGTCCAGCACCTGGGGGGCCGACTCGTTCTTGGTCTGGGCCGCGGCGCGGAACAGGCCGGTGGTGCGGCGCGGGGTCAGGGACGAACCGGCGCCGTAGGACAGGCCCCGCTTGATGCGGATCTCCTGGTTCAGCCGGGCCGAATAGCCGCCGCCCAGCACGGTGTTGGCGACGATGCCGGGATAGTAGGCCGGGTCGTCACGAGCGATGCCGGGCTTCAGCACGCTCACCGCCGCCTGGCCCGTGCCGGGCAGGTCGATGGCGATGGCCCGCGGCTTGGCCGAGGGCGTGATGGCCGGCGCGGCCGGGGTCGGGGTGGCGGGCTTCCGCCAGTCGCCGAAGGTCTTCTCCGCCAGGGCGAAGCCCTGGGCCGGAGTGATCTTGCCGGTCAGCACCAGGACGGCGTTGTCGGGCCGGTAGTAGGCCGCGTGCAGCTTCACCAGGTCGCCGGTGGCGAACCTGGCCACCGAGGCCGGGGTGCCGCCGGCCACATGACCAAAGGCTGTGCCGGCGAACACCGTGGGCCCGGCGGCGAAGGAGGCCAGCTGGCCCGGCTCCTGATAGGCCACCGACAGGCCGTCCAGGGCCTGGGCGCGCTGGCGCTCCAGTTCCTCGGCGGCGAAGGCCGGGTTCTTGGCCACGTCGGCCATGATCGCCATGGCGGCGTCCAGGTTGCCGGGCATGACATTGAGGGTGACGGAGCTGCTCTCCTGGCCGCCGCCGGAGGCGAGCGTCGCGCCCAGGGCCTCGGTCTGCTGGGCGATCTCCGGGGCGCTGCGGGTCTTGGTGCCCTCGGTGAGCATGCCCGCCGTCATGCCGGCGACACCGGCCAGGCCGTCCGGGTCGGCCCAGGCGCCGGTCTTCACGGTGAGGTCGGCGGTGACCAGGGGCAGGGTGGTGGACTGGGCGACGATCACCCGCAGGCCATTGGCCAGGGTCTTCTCGGCCGGCTTGGGCAGCACCGGGCTGACCGGTTCGGCCAGCGGCGGCGGGGCGACGCGCTGGCCCTCAGGGGCCAGCTCGGTGATCGGGCCGGTATATTTCACCGAGGCGACGACGGGGGCGGGCGTCGCCGTGGCGGCCTCACCCTTGGGGCGGTCGCTCTCGGCCAGGTAGCGGATGGTCATGCGGCGATCGTCGGGCAGGTACTTGGCCGCCACCCGCTGGACGTCGGCGGCGGTGACCGCCTGCAGTTCGGACAGTTCCTTGTTGGCCTGGGCCGCGTCGCCCTCGGTGCGCAGGGCGTAGCCCAGGGCGAAGGCGCGGCCGTCGATGGTCTCGCGTTCCCGCAGCTTGCCCGCCACCAGTTCGTTCTTGGCTTCCGAGAGCTCGGCGGCGGTGGGCGGGGCGTCGCGCAGGCGCTTCACCTGAGCCAGCAGGGCCTTCTCGCCCTCCTCGATGGTGTGGCCGGAGGCCATGATCGAGCCCACCGCGAACATGCCGGGCTGTTCCGGCAGGTCGGCGCTGGACAGCACCTGGGCCGAAATCTGCTGGTCGTAGACCAGGGCGTCATACAGGCGGGCCGACTTGCCCGAGGAGAGGATGGCGTCCAGCACCTTCAGCGCCGAGGCGTCCGGATCGGCGGCCTTCGGGCCCAGCCAGGTGATGGCCACCGCCGGCAGGGGGACATTGGGGCCGTAGCCGGTGAAGACGCCGGGGCCCGTGCGCGCGGGCTCCACGGCGGTGACCCGCTTCAGGGGTTCGGCCGGCGGCTTGAGCGGGCCCATATACTTGTCGACCCAGGCGTCCAGGGCCTTCTGGTCGAAATTGCCCACCACGATCAGGGCGGCGTTGTCGGGGCGGTAATAGGCGGCGTGGAAGGCCCGCACGTCGTCGATGGTGGCGGCGTCCAGCTCCTCGATGGAGCCGATGCCCGGGCGCTTGTAGGGGTGGGTCGTGTAGCTGGCCTGGGGCAGGTAGAGGGCGAACAGTCGGCCATAGGGGCTGGCCAGCACCCGCTGGCGCAGTTCCTCCTTCACCACGTCGCGCTCGGACTTGAAGGTGGCCTCGTCGACGACCAGGGACCCCAGCCGCTGGCTCTCCACCCAGAGCAGCCGCTCCAGGTGATTGGCCGGCACCACTTCGTAGTAGTTGGTGAAGTCGTCATAGGTCGAGGCGTTGTTCACCCCGCCCACGTCCTCGGTGAAGCGGTCGATGCTCTCGGAGGGAAGGTCCTTGGTGGCCTTGAACATCATGTGTTCGAAGAGGTGGGCGAAGCCCGAGCGGCCCTGGGGGTCGTCCTTGGATCCGACGCCGTACCAGACCTGCACCGTCACATTGGGGGTCGTCCGGTCGATGGACGAATAGACCTTCATCCCGTTGGCCAGGACCCGCTCCTTGTAGACGATCGGCGGCACCTGATCGGCGGCGAAGGCGGGGACCGCGGCGGCGATCCCCAGGCTGAGGGCGGCGGCGCAGGCGAAGGTGCGGAACATGGGCGCGTCTCGAAGGGCTGGGTTGAGGCGAACCTAGCACCCGCGACGCGAGAGGGAAGCTTACGGGATTGTCATTGAAAGCCGTCATCCCGGATCGCCGGTCGGCGTCCGGGATGACGCCACCGGCTAGGCCGCCAAGCCCAAGCCCTCGCTCAGATGCGCGAAGTCGTCGGCCGAGAGGTTGGGCTGGACGGCGACGGCCAGGATCGCGCCGAAGGCTTCGGCGGGCGCATTGGCGCGCATGGCGCTGAGCATGCCGATGCGGTCGGTGCGGGTGGCGGCCGGGATCATCAGGCCAGCCACCGCCATCATCTCCTCGGGCGGGATCTGGCTGACGATGGCGTCCTCAAGAGCCATCAGCTCCTCGTCGCTGAACAGGCTCTGCAGGATGGGCAGCATCAGCTGCTCCTCCTCGGCCATGTGGGCGAAGTCGTCGGCCACGAACAGCGAGAAGCGCAGATAGAGGGCGCGCAAGAGCGGGGTCTTCTCGGGCCCCTGCGCCCGCTCGACACGGCAGATCAGGGCCTCGAGGTCCTCGAAGCTGGCCCGGTGGTGATGGTGGGCCTGTTCGAGTCGCGCCGTGGCGCCCGGCGCGCGGGCCTCCAGGGCGGTGTGGATCACGGCGTCCTCATGGGACAGGTGACCATCCGACAGGGCGAGCTGGGCGCGCAGGTCGGCCAGGGTCTGGGCCAGGCCGGTATCGCTGGCGTCGGCGGCGCCCAGGCGGGTCAGCATCTGGCACAGCCCCAGACGGATGCCCTTGTGGATCGGGGCGTAGAAGTCGTGGGTCGCGCGGGGTTTGGCTTGGATGAAAGACATAGGAATTCTCCGCCCGCCGCGTCACGCACGGCGGGTTGCTGTGATTTGAAAGGTGGGTGAGGCTATTCGGCCGCTTGGGCCTGACCGCTTTTCAGGGCCGACACGAAGCCGTTGAAGCCGGCATAGGTCGCATCCCAGGAGGGCAGCTTCTTCATGCGGGCGATCCAGCGCGCGACGTTGGGATAGGGGCTGAAGTCGAAGTCGGCGGCCTCGCCCAGGGTCACGAAAGCCGCGCCCAGATAGTCGGCCAGGCTGATCTCGGCGCCGCAGACGAAGGGCTGGTCCCCCAGCATGTGCCGGTCCAGCACGGTCAGCCAGCGGGGCGCGTGTTCGGTCCCGAAGGCCACCATGGCGCTGGCCAGCTCGGGGTCCACGCCGTGCGGAATGCCAAACCGGGGGTAGATGGTGAAGAGACAGAAATACTCGTGGAAATTGGTGGAGAACCAGTCCAGCGCCTCGTTCACCCGGGCGCGGGCCTGCAGGTTGGCGGGATAGGCGGGCGAGCCGACCTTGTCGGCCAGATACTTCAGGATCGCCGAGGATTCGCCGAGGCCGAAGTCGCCGTCCACCAGGTAGGGGACGATCCCATTTGGGTTCACGGCCAGATAGTCGGCCTCGCGGTTGGCGTTGCTCATCAGGTCCACATGGGCGCGCTCGAGCGCGATGCCCGCCTCGGCGGCGAACAGCATCACCGGGCGCGAGGTGGTGGAGATGGGGTCACAATAGAGTTTCATAATGCGTCTTGTTCTTGTGAAGGTTGTGGGAGGCGGGGGTGTAGTTCGCAGAACCTGGTTCAGCAATCAGCGCTCTTGCAGTTGGGTTCTGCACAAATGCAGAATGGAGAACATGTTCGACTGGAATGACCTGAAAGCCTTCCTGGCCGTGGCGCGCGGCGGCTCGACCCTGGCCGCCGCCAAGACCCTGAGGATCAACCAGACCACCGTGGCCCGGCGGATCGAGGCCCTGGAGGCCAATGTCGGCCTGAAGCTGTTCGAGCGCGGCCAGACCGGCAGCCGCCTGACCGAGGCCGGTGAGGACCTGCTGGCCGAGGCCGAGCGCATGGAAGCCTCGGCCTCGGCCTTCGGCAACCGGGCGGCGGCCCATCAGCGGGGCTTGGCCGGGACCATTCGGGTCACCTCGACCGAGCTCATCGCCAACCTGGCCATCACCCCGGCGCTCGGCGAGTTCCGGGCGCTGTTTCCCGATGTGAAGGTCGACCTGATCGTCACCGACAAGGCCCTGGATCTGGCGGCGGGGGAGGCCGACGTGGCGATCCGGGCGGGGCTCGCCCTGCCGGTCTCAGACCTGGTGGCGCGCAAGCTCGGGGAGTTCGACTTCGCCCTCTACTGCAGCCGCGACTATGCGGCGCGGCGCGGGGTGCCCGCCCGCGTGGAGGACCTGCGAGACCATGACCTGATCGGTGGCGACGGCGCTTCCCTGCCCCTGCCGGGCATGAAGTGGATGTTTGACCAGGTCCCCGGCGTGGCGCCGGCCCATACGTCCAACTCCGTGACCAACCTCAATATCGCGGTGAAGGCGGGCCTGGGGATCGCGCCGGTGGGCTGTCTGCTGGCCGACCTTGAGCCCGACCTGATCCAGTGCGCCCCGCCGGTCCCTGAGCTGCGGTACAGCGCATGGGTGGTCACCCGGCCCGAGTTGAAGGACACGCCCCGGATGCGCGCCTTCATCGACTTCATCGTCCCCCACTTCGCCGCCCTGCGCCGTGGCCTGGAGGCCAAGGGCGAGGCGATGAAGGCGGAGAAGGCCGCCGCGGTGGTGGCCTTTCCGAAGACGGCGTAGCGCTGAGGCGCCTAGTCGGCCAGCTTCACCAGCATCTTGCCGGCGTTGAGGCCTTCCATCAGGCCGATCAGGGCCTTGGGCGCGTTGTTGATGCCCTCCAGGACGGTCTCCTGGTACTTCACCTTGCCGTCCTTCAGCCAGCCGGCCATGTCGCGCTGGAAGTCGCCATACATGTGCATGAAGTCCGTGCCCACGAAGCCCCGCAGCATCACCCGCGAATAGATGATGTTCGACAGGTTCGAGACATTGGAGTGGCCGGAATTGTAGCCGGAGATGAAGCCGCAGACCGGAATCCGGCCGAGCGTGTTCATGCGGCGCAGGGCCGCCTCCAGGTGATCGCCGCCGACATTGTCGAAATAGACGTCGATGCCCTTGGGGGTCGCGGCCTCGAGCTGGCCGCGGATCGGGGCGTCCTTGTAGTTGATCACCGCGTCGAGCCCGACCTCGTCCTTCAGCCAGGCGGCCTTCTCGGCCGAGCCGGTGGAGCCGACCACGTAGCAGTTCTTGATCTTGGCGATCTGGGCGGCGATGGAGCCCACGGCCCCGCCGGCGGTGGAGACGAAGACCTGCTCGCCCTCCTTCAGCGCCCCGATGTGCAGGATGCCGCCGTAGGCCGTGAAGCCGGTCATCCCCAGGGCGTGCATGTGGGTGGTGAGCGACAGGTCCGGGTCCGGGGTCAGCTTGGTGAGGCCCTTGCCGTCGGAGGTGAAGTACTCGCGGAAGCCCAGGCGGTTGGAGACCAGGTCGCCGACCGCGTAGTCGCTGGTCTTGGACTGGACGACCCTGCCGAGCGCCCCGCCCATCATCGCCACGCCCAGGTCCTGGCCGGCGGTCAGGCGCGGCCGCATGGCCGGGTCCACCGACATGTAGAGGTTCTGCACCAGCACCTCGCCGTCGGCGGCGTCGGGTACGTTGGTTTCGACGATCTGGAACTGATCGACCGTCGGCATCGCCTTGGGGCGCTCGATGAGGTGGACTTCGCGGCTGACGGGCATGGCGCCCTCCCATTTGGAATTTGAAAAACAGAATTCTTTATCGCCGGCCCGGAAATACGGTGGGCGGCGGCGCCTGTTCTCTCATCCCGGCGCGCTCTAGGGAAGGGCGTCGCCCCAGTCGAGCCGACGGGCCCAGGCATAGGCGGCCTTGTCGCGACGCGGCACGTCGACGAGTTCGGCGGTTCCCGACGGCGTGCAGAGCTTGAAGGTGATGGCGGGCTTGGCCACCCGGGGCGGCGCCAGGATGCGGGGGGTCCGGCGCAGCGTCGGGACGCCGGGGCGGACGGCTACCAGGTAGCTGAACTTCTCGTCCTCGAAGGCCAGGTCAGCGCCCTTGGCCAGGCGGTGATCGCGCGACCGGGGCAGGCGCTGGACGAAATGGCACCAGTCGGGCGGGGTCAGGGGGCAGGCCAGGGCGTGGGGGCAGGGGGCGAGCAACTCGGCCCCCGCCGCGATCAGCGTCTCGCGGGCGGCCAGGATGCGGCGGTAGCCGTCCGGCGTGCCCGGCTCGATCAGGGCCAGGGCGCCGTCGGTGGCGGCCCAGAGGGCTCGCACCGTCTCAGCCTGTCGCGCCGGCGCGATCTCGGCCAGGGCGTAGCTGGCGGTCACCAGGTCAGCCTGGGGCCAATCGGTCGAGGGCGCGGTCAGGTCGCCGCGTAAGAAGTTGGCGTTTCGCAGGGCGGGCCCGGCCTCGCTCGCCAGCTTGGCGGCCATGTCCAGGAAGGGGCGGCTGGAATCCAGCAGGGTGGCGGCCTGGATCGCGGGCCAGGTCTCCAGCGCCGCCCAGCTGGCCCCGCCAGGCCCAGCGCCTGCGTCAAGCAGCCGCCGGGGGGCGAAGTCGGGCGCCATCCGCTCAAGCTCGGCGAAGACGAAGGCGTCGGCCGCATAGGTGGCGGGCAGGCGCGACAGCACATAGGCGACCGCGTCGGCCTCGTCGGTGACCACCGCCCGCGAGGTGGCCCCGCCGCGATAGCCGCTGGAGATCTTCGCGGTCCGTTCGGCCAGGCCTTTGCGGGCGACACCGTCCAGCAGGCGGTCGGCGGCCAGGCGCAGGGCCGCGGGCAGGTCGGGGCTCACCTAGCTGCCGATGCGGTTCTTCACCAGGTCGTCCACCACCGAGGGATCGGCCAGGGTGGAGGTGTCCCCCAGGTTCGAGAGGTCGTTCTCGGCGATCTTGCGCAGGATGCGGCGCATGATCTTGCCAGACCGGGTCTTGGGCAGGCCGGGCGCGAACTGCACCACATCGGGCGCCGCGAAGGGCCCGATCTCCCGGCGCACCCAGCCCTTGAGCTCGGCCTGCAGGATGTCGGTGGGGGTGACGTCGGCCTTCAGGGTGACAAAGCAGTAGACGCCCTGCCCCTTGATATCGTGCGGGAAGCCGACGACCGCGGCCTCGGCCACGTTCTCGTTGCTCACCAGGGCGCTCTCGATCTCGGCGGTGCCCAGGCGGTGGCCGGAGACATTGATCACGTCGTCCACCCGGCCGGTGATCCAGTAATAGCCGTCCTCGTCGCGGCGGCAGCCGTCGCCGGTGAAATACTTGCCGGCATAGGTGGAGAAATAGGTGTCGAAGAACCGCTGGTGGTCGCCATAGACGGTGCGCATCTGGCCCGGCCAGCTGTCGGTGATCACCAGATTGCCGCTGACGGCGCCGTGCAGGGTCTTGCCCTCGGCGTCCACCAGCTCGAACTTGATCCCCGGCAGGGGCTTGGCGCAGGAGCCGGGCTTCAGCGGCGTCGCGCCTGGCAGGGGGGAGGCCAGGCAGGCGCCTGTCTCGGTCTGCCAGTAGGTGTCGACGATGGGGCAGCGGCCGTCGCCCACCACCCGGTGGTACCAGAGCCAGGCCTCCGGATTGATCGGCTCACCCACCGTGCCCAGCAGGCGCAGGGACTTGCGCGAGGTCTTCAGGACCGGCTCGTCGCCGTCGCGCATCAGGGCGCGGATGGCGGTGGGGGCGGTGTAGAAGGTGTTGACCTTGTGCTTGTCGATCACCTCCCAGAAGCGGGAATTGGTGGGATAGTTGGGCACGCCCTCGAACATCACCGAGGTGGCCGCATTGGCCAGGGGCCCGTAGACCACGTAGCTGTGGCCGGTGACCCAGCCCACATCGGCGGTGCACCAGAAAACCTCTCCGGGCTTGTAGTCGAACACCAGCTCGTGGGTGTGCGCCGCCCAGACCAGGTAGCCGCCGGTGGTGTGCAGCACGCCCTTGGGCTTTCCGGTGGAGCCGGAGGTGTAGAGGATGAACAACGGATCCTCGGCGTTCATCGGCTCGGGTTCGCAGGTGTCGGAAACGCCCTGCTTCAGGTCCGAATAGAAGGCGTCGCGGCCGTCCTTCATGGGCACGTCGGCCCGCGTGCGGCGCACGACGATCACATCGGTGACGTCCGGGCACTGCTCAAGGGCCTCGTCGACATTGCGCTTGAGGGGCACGATCTTGCCGCCGCGCAGGCCTTCGTCGGCGGTGATGACGATCCTGGAGTCGCAGTCCTGGATGCGGCCCGCGATGCTGTCGGGCGAGAAGCCGCCGAAGATCACCGAATGGACCGCGCCGATCCGGGCGCAGGCCAGCATGGCGACGGCCGCCTGGGGAATCATCGGCAGGTAGATGGTGACCCGGTCGCCCTTCTGGACCCCGCGCGCCTTGAGAACATTGGCCATGCGGCAGGTCTCGGCGTGCAGCTGGCGATAGGTGAGGTTGTCCCAGGGGGTCCCCTCGTCGCTCTCCCAGATGATGGCGACCTGATCGCCGCGCTTCTCCAGATGGCGGTCCAGGCAGTTGACCGACACGTTGAGCACGCCGTCGGCGTACCAGCGGATGTGGAAGGGATGTTTGTGGAAGGAGGTGTCCTTGACCTGGGTGAAGGGCTTGATCCAGTCCAGGCGGCTGGCGATCTGGGTCCAGTAGCCGTCGGGGTCGGTCTCGACCCGTTGAACAGCGGCCTCATAGGCCTGCGCGTTCATCTTGGCCCGCTTGGCCCAGGCCGCGGGAACCGGGAAAACTTCACCCTCGCTCACCGATCACACTCCCATCTAAACTTGGCTGCGAGTTATGCGGAGGGCGTCCGCCGGGCGCAACAGCCTGCGCCAGAAATCAGCGTTTGGGGATCAGCTGCGCAAAGCCGGCGATGAGGCAGTTCATGCCGAAGGCGAACTGTCCGTCGACGTCGCCGCCCACCTCGAAGCTGCCGATGACCTGGGCGAAGTGAGGATAGGCGCCGGTGGCCACCATCGCCTGGGCCAGCTCGTCATTGCCGTCATGGCCGGTGGCGCGGCGCGCCACCAGATCGGCCTCGCCGATGACCCAGGAGACCACATAGGAGAAGCCGGTGCTCATGGCGTAGCCGGCGTCCTTGGGCGCCAGACCCGCCCGCATCAGGATCGCCAGGATCATCTCGGCCTGGCCCATGATGTTGGGGCCCACGAAGAAGCCATGGGGCAGCAGCAGGGCCACGTCGCGGCGCGCCAGGAGGTGGCGGCGCAACTGCTGGGCCATGTCGAAGATGTCCTCGCGCCAGTCGCGCCCCCGCAGCTCGAAGACCAGGTCGGCCATGAGGTGGTCATAGAGCGCCACCTGCAGCGCATCCTTGTTGGGGAAGTGCCAGTAGAGGGCCGGCGCCTGGACCTGGAGCTGCGCGGCCACCGCCCGCATGGTGAGGCCCTCGAATCCATCGCGCTCCAGGACCTGGGCGGCGGCGGCCACCACCAGGTCGGGGCTGAGCTGAGGGCGGGCCTTGGACGGGACGCGGGGGACCATGCGCGTAGTTCTGTCATTCATTTAACGTTGTAAATCTCCTTCGAGGGCGTAGGCTCAGCTTAACGACGTTAAATGAACCTGGGAGGGCGCCATGACCGCCGTCGAGATGTCGCCCAAGTTGGTGGGGTCTGATCCGCCGCCGCGCCACATGCCGCTATTTGGCCTGGGCAAGGCCCTGCGCAAGCACCCCTTCCCCACCATCCCGCCCCAGGCCTATCAAACCCCGGTGCTCAAGGTGCCCACTCCGGGCGGCCAGCGCTTCTACGTGGTCAGCGACCCGGCGGGGGTGAAGCGGATCCTGCTGGATCACGTCGCCAACTATCCGAAGACCGAGCGTGAGCGGCGGTTCTTCTCGGCCATGTTCGGCGACGGCCTGCTCTCCACCGACGGGGAGATGTGGCGCGTCCATCGACGGACCATGGCGCCCTCCTTCTCGCCCCCTAGCGTGGCCGCCTACGCGCCGGCCATGGCCGCCTGCGCCGAGGCCTTCCGCCGGCGCTGGGACCAGGCGCCGGAGGGCGCCGAGATCGACGTGGCCGAGGCCATGACCGACCTGACCCTGCAGATCATCGCCAGGACCATGTTCTCCACCGACGGCGCCGACGTCGCGGATGTGGTGCGCGGGACCATGGAGAAGGCCATGGAGCAGCTGGACTTCAACATCCTCGATATCCTGCCGGTGATCGGCGAGCACCGCTTCAAGGCCCGTGAGCGGCGGATCGAGGCGATCTTCGCCGAGATGGACGGCGCCATCGCCCGGATGATCGCCGAGCGCCAGGCCGATCCCGAGGGCGGGCCCAAGGACCTGTTGTCCCGCCTGATCGCCGCCCGCGACGGGGAGACCGGCGAAGGCATGAGCCCCAAGGAGATCCGCGACCAGGTGGTGACCATCTTCCTGGCCGGGCACGAGACCACCGCGGCCACCATGTGCTGGCTCTGGTACCTGCTCTCGCAGCACCCGCAGGTGGATGCGCGCCTCCACGCCGAACTCGATCAGGTGCTGGGGGGCCGCACGCCCGGGCACGAGGACCTGGCCCAGCTGCCCTATGCGAGGATGGTGGTGGACGAGGCGCTGCGGATCTATCCGGCCGCGCCGGGCCTCTCCACCCGGATGGCTCTGGAGGCCGACGAGATCTGCGGGGTGAAGATCCCCAAGGGCGCGATGATCGCCGTGGCCCCCTGGATCCAACACCGGCACGAGGCCCTGTGGGAGGACCCCGGACGGTTCGATCCCGAGCGCTTCGCCCCAGGCGCCGAGCGGCCGCGCTTCGCCTACATGCCCTTCGGCGGCGGACCCAAGGTCTGTATCGGCGCCCAGCTGGCCGTCACCGAGACCCTGCTGATCCTGGCCACCCTGGCCCAAGGCTACAGCCTGGCCCTGAGGCCGGGCCACGAGGTGGAGATCCTGCAGAAGATCACCATGCGCCCACGGGGTGGGCTGCCGATGATTCTGCATCGGCGCTGACGCCGCAGCCGCTTACGGTCGGTGGGGGAAGGGACTATGTGGGAAGCGCACCTGCTTCCCGCCTAGGACCGCTCCATGCTGCTGCACCTCTCCACCTGGCCCGAGATCGAAGCCTTCCTGGGGCGCTCCAAGACGGTGGTGATCCCGATCGGCTCCAATGAGCAGCACGGTCCGACCGGCCTGCTGGGCACCGACTGGCTGTGTCCGGAGATCATCGCCGCCGAGGCCCAGAAGACCGGCGACATCCTGGTGGGACCGACCTTCAACATCGGTATGGCCCAGCATCACCTGGGCTTCCCGGGCACCATTTCCCTGCGGCCCTCGACCTTCATCGCCGCCATCGGCGACTGGTGCCGCTCGCTCGGCCATCACGGTTTCGAGAAGATCTATTTCCTCAACGGCCACGGCGGCAACGTCGCCACCATCGAGGCGGCCTTCTCCGAACTCTATGCGGAGGCGAGCTTCGCCGGCCGGCCGCGCGGCTTCTCGATGAAGCTGAAGAACTGGTGGGAGCTGAAAGGCGTGATGGCGCTCGCCAACCGCCAATTTCCGGTGGGCCACGGCAGCCACGCGACGCCCTCGGAGATCGCGGTGACGCAGTGGGCCTATCCCGACGCCATTAAGACCGCCACCTATACGCCGCAGATCGCCCCCACCGGTCCGATCCGCGAGGCGCTCGATTTCCGCGCCCGCTATCCGGACGGCCGCATGGGCTCGGACCCCGCCCTGGCCACGCCGGAAAAGGGCGCTGAACTGGTGGCCACTGCGGCGGCCGGTCTGATCGAGGACGTGAACGCCTTCTCGGCGGAAGTCGCGCCGGGCTGACCCGGCCCGAACGGGATGGCTTAGAAAGCCCCCGGCATGGCCAGGCGGGGCGGGCCCTTCTTCTTGGGCTGGCCGGTCCAGTCGAGGTCTTCGGCCTTCAGCA
>JAZKFM010000062.1:0-5275 GCA_040386415.1 Pseudomonadota bacterium | reverse complement strand
GGCGGCCGCGCCGCCGTTTCCGTTTCCGTTGTTCCCGCCGCCATTGCCAGTGGAGCCGGCGTTTCCGGTCTCGGCGGCCGCGCCGCCGTTCCCGCTGTTTCCATTGCCGGGGCCGTTGGCGCCTGGGTTCTCAGGCGGCCCGCCGCCATTTCCGTTGCTTCCCGCACCGTGGGTCAGGGCCGCGCCGCCGCCGTCCGCGGGACCATTGCCGCCCCGGGCGTCGGAGGCTTCGAGTTGGCGATCGTTCCGGGCGACCTCGATTGGGAGGGCCGCCGGCCCGACGGTCTCCGCCCCCATCGCGGCGCTGGCGGCGCCATTGCCCGAGGCGATCGCGCCCGCCTCGCTGGAGAGCATGGTCGGTCCGCCGGAGTCCACCAGACCGCCGGACACCGTCTTGTAGTCCAGGGGCTCGATCTTCACGGCTTCAGGCTCCCCCGCGGTGGGGGTCACGGTTCCGCTGACCTGCACCGACTGAGGCGCATCCCGGGACACCGCTCCGCTCGATCCCGCTCCGACGTCGCTGCCGATATCGGATCCGTTGGAGCGGACCTCCACCAGGCCCTCGGCCACATTCACCGCGTCCGACATCGGCCCCACAACCACGGTGAAGGTGGTGCCCTTCACGATGGCGGCCAGCAGGGGGGTGTCGACGCGGAAGTGCGGAGACTTCTGCTTGTCCACCTTGAACATCACCGCGCCCAGGTCCTGCATCACCCGGGTGAAGCCTCCGGCGTCCGGCGCCACGGTCATGCGGCTGTTGGGACCGACGACAATCTGCTGCAACCCGTTGTCCAGGGACGCGCGGGCGCCGAGCGTGGTGGTGATGCTGGAACCCGTGGGCACCGTCTGATTCAACCGGGCCGGGGCGGCTTCCGCCCCGGGGACGGTGATCCGCACGGTGCCGTTGACTTCCACCAGCCGCCAGGCGGCGGCTTGGGCCGAACCGGCGGCGAACGCGAGAACCGAACAGGCGAAAAACAGGGCGGTGCGGCGCATGGGGAACCCCAATCTGTGGACCGAAAAATTATCGCTCGTGTCACAAATAACTTCGCTGTGGCTAAGCCTTTGCTAAAGCGAGAAAAAAAATCGAATCGTTAGGGTCTCGTTCACGATGTTCGTTCACCAACGGAGATCGTGGTTCGAGGTGCGCAAGGCGTGACGTGGACTGGAGCAGAGGCGTGGCGCACGGCGGACTGGCCCGTCCGCGTCGCCATGCCTATCGCCGCGGTCATGTTCTTGTCGCTGCCGGTGTTCGCCTGGGCGCAGGATGAAGCGCCCTCGGCCGCCGCCTGCGGCCTCCCCGACAGCGGCTGCTTCCAGCTCAACGCGGTCAGCCTGGAAGGCCTCACGGTCTATAAGCCCGGCGAACTGGCCGAGCTCTACCAAGGCTATCTCACCCGCGAGGTGAGCACCGCCGACCTCGTCGACATCGCCACGGCGATCACCGACAGGTACCGCGCCGACGGCTACTTCCTGTCCCGAGCCGTCGTGCCGCCGCAGGCTCCGGGCACGGGCGTCGCGCGCATTCGCATCTATGAGGGATACATCGGCGCCGTGGAGTTGACGGGCATCGGCGCGCCCGCTGCTTCCCCCTATCTCACGGACCTGCCAGACTTACGTCCCCTGCGCCTGGCTGAGCTTGAACGCCGCCTGAGCCTGGCCGGCGATGAGCCTGGCGTGCAGATCAAGACCCAGCTGGAACCGGTGCTGGACGATCCGGCCCGCCACCGCCTGGTGGCCGTCGCCAGCCTGAAGCCCCTGGCCGTGAGCACCTATGTGGACAACCGCGGCCCGAAGACCAGCGGGCCCTGGCAGGCTTATGGCCGCGTGGCCAGGAACTCCGCTGTCCGCCCTGGCGATCAGCTGGCCCTGGCGGTGCTCACCGTGCCCAACGACCCGAGGGCCTTCACCTATGGCGAGGTGAGCTATTCCGCCCCCCTGGGCGACGGCGCGCGGGTGCGCGGCACGATCGGCATGGCCAAGGCCCGCGACGGCGCCAACACCCTGTCCACCGACGTGGGCAGCGAGAGCCTGTCGGCGAGCGTCAGCTATATGACGCCGCTGAAGCGCGACCGCCGGGTCAACGCCTGGACCCAGACCACCCTGCAGGCGCGGCACATCGAGCAGGACTGGACCGACACGGGCGGCTATGCCGACAACGTGGTCGTGCTGCGTGCGGCCTTCAACGCCGACGTGACCGTTCCCGGAGAGTCCAGCAACCTGTTCGCCCAGGTTTCGGCCGGCCAACGGGGCCGACCCGGCGCCGGGCCCGAGGAGGGCCTCTCACGCGCCGACGCCTCGCGCCAGTTCGTGAAGCTCAACGTCCACGGCTCGCACTATCGCGACCTCGGCTCCTGGGCGGGGCTGTTCCTTACCGCGGACGGCCAATGGTCGCCGCACCGCCTTCTGTCGTCGGAGGAGTTCGTGGTCGGCGGCGCGCCCTATGGACGGGGCTACAACTACGCCGAAATCGGCGGCGACCAGGGCGTCGCGGCGTCGGCCGAGCTCCGCGCCGGCTTCAGCCCCAAGGGTGGTCCCTTCAGCTTCCTCCAGGGCTACGGCTTCCTCGACGCGGGCAAGGTCTGGAACCTGCAGCGGTCAGGGGCCGACGCCGACCTGGTCTCCACGGGCCTCGGCGTCCGCGCCCGTGTCGGTGACCGCGCCACCCTGACGGTCGAGGCGGCGCGCCCGCTGACCCGCACCCCCTACGACCGCCGCAAGAAGACCTGGCGCCCGTTCTTCGCCCTCTCCACCCGCTTCTGAAGTCAGCGGCGGCGCTCCACGCCAGGTTGAGACTCCGCCGTGGTTCGTGAATACTCCCGCCGGGTGGCGCGGCCGCGGAGCCGCGCAAGGGGGGAGTAGGCGTTCATCCGGTTTCTGGCTTGTCTGGCGCTCGCCCTGGCGGCGATGGCCGCTGTCGCCCATGCCGCCCCGCCGCTGGAGGTCTACGGCCGACTGCCCGCCATCGACATGGTCTCCCTGTCGCCCTCCGGAAACCGCTTCGCCTTGGTGGCGCGCGAAGGTGAGGAACGGAAGGTCTATGTCCGCAAGCCCGACGGACAGGCCGAGTTGGTGGCGCCCATCGGCAAGGCCAAGGTGCGGGGCATGACCTGGGCCGGCGACGACCACCTGCTGGTCACCGTCTCGGCCACGGTCGGGGTCCCGGTGGCCGGGATTCCCAAGCAGGAGTGGAGCTCGATCTACCACATGGGCCTGCCGTCGGGTCCGCACTACGCGATGTTTGGCAAGTCGAAGATCTATATCGACGCGGTGTTCGGCTGGTACGGCGCCGCGCGGGTGGGGGACAGGTGGTACGGCTATGTCGGCGCTGTCCCCTACGAGAAGATCCGCACCCACGGGTCGCAGGGATCGATCCAGGCCAACCTCTACCGGGTCGATCTCAACACCGGCGCGGCCGATCTGATGGACACCACGGGCGTGGGCCGACGCCACTGGGTGATCGGCGCCGACGGCCAGATGGCCGGCTACTCCAGTTATGACGCCCGGGGCGCCAGCTTCTCCCTGTACGGCGCGGGGGGCCGGGAGCGGATTCTGAGCCGGCAGGGCGCCGCCGCGATCGGCCTCTACGGCCTGGGACGCACGCCTGGGTCGCTGCTGGTGGCCGAGCGCGACGACGAACGCCAGGTGCTCCGCGAATATCGGCCCGGCGGCCCCCCAGAGGGCGAGGTCCTGCCCACCGAGAATGGCGACACCAGCGTGCTGGTGGATCGTGAGACGCGGCTGGCCATCGGCGCCAGCAGCGCCGACGGGGTTCGCCTGTTCGACCCCGCCCTGCAGCGCCGGGTGGACGCCGCCCGCAAGGCCTTCCCCAACGAGCGCAGCACGCTGGTGGAATACGACAAGGGCTTCGACCGCATGGTGATCCTCACCGAGGGGCCCAAGGACTCGGGGACCTACTGGCTGGTGGACATCGCCAGGAAATCCGCCGTGCCCATCGGCTACGTGCATCCGCAGGTGAAGGCCGCCGATGTCGGCCCGATGCGGATGGTCAGCTACAAGGCCGCCGACGGCCTGGCCATGGACGGGGTGCTCACCCTGCCGCCGGGGCGGGAGGCCAAGGACCTGCCCCTGGTGGTCCTGCCGCACGGCGGGCCCCTGGTCCCGGGCGACAAGGCCGGCTTCGACTGGTGGGCCCAGGCCTTCGCCTCGCGGGGCTATGCGGTGTTCCAGCCGAACTATCGCGGCACCGTCGGCTACGGCGAGCCCTTCCGCCGCGCTGCCTATGGCCAGTTCGGCCGCAAGATGCAGACCGACATCTCCGACGGGGTCACCGCGCTGGCCGCCCAGGGGGTCGTCGATCCCAAGCGCGCCTGCATCGTCGGCGCCAGCTATGGCGGTTATGCGGCCCTGGCCGGGGTCACCGTGCAGCAGGGCCTCTATCGTTGCGCGGCCTCGGTCGCCGGGCCCAGCGACATGAGCAGATTCATCATCTGGGTCCGCAGCCGCACCGGCCTTGACCAGCGCGCCGCCCGGTTCTGGAAGGAGCTCAGCGGCGCGTCTGCGGGGCAGGACCTCGACCTGATCTCACCGGCGCGGCTGGCCGCCCGCGCCGACGCGCCGATCCTGCTGATCCACGGCCGCGACGACACCGTGGTGCCGCTGGAGCAGAGCCTGATGATGGAAAAGGCCCTCAAGCAGGCGGGCAAGCCGGTGGAGCTGGTGAACATGGCCGGCGAGGACCACTGGCTGTCGGGCGAACCGACCCGCCAGCTCATGCTCGCCAGGACAGTGGCCTTCGTCGAGAAGCACAACCCGCCCCAATGAAAAAGCGCCCCGCCCGGTGGGGCGAGGCGCTCGATCTGGTTCAGCAGGTCAGCTCATCGACTAGTCGATGGGGCTCCAGCGCTTGGCCGGGGCCGCGGCGGCCCCTTCGCGCTTGGGGCCTTTGAAGGCCGCCTGGCTGATGGGGGTGGTGGAGGCGCGCTCGCCGCCGGTGCGGGCGCCGTGGGGGTGGCGATCGCCGCCGTTGCCGCCGCCGTGACCCTTGGCGGGACGGTTGCGCTGCGCGCGCAGGCCGCCCGGCAGGTCGCTGCGGTTCTGCGGCTTGCGGGCGCCGCCGGCGCCGTTGCGGTCGCCGCCGTGGTTCTTGCGGCCGGCCTCGGCCCGCTCGGCGGCCACTTCAGGCATGGCTTGCGTCATGACCATCAGGGCGCGGTCGCCGCGGCGTTCCTCGGTGGGGATGTTCTGGCGCGTCACCTTCTGGATGTCGCGCAGCAGGTTGCGTTCGTCGTCGGCGCAGAAGGCCACGGCCGAA
>JAZKFM010000061.1:0-4810 GCA_040386415.1 Pseudomonadota bacterium | reverse complement strand
AGACGTGGCAGGTGGCGCAGGCGCAGGCGCCGCCGCAGTCGGCGTCGATGCCGGGGATGTTGTTCTTCACCGCGCCTTCCATGACGCTGAGCCCCGGCTTCACGTCGACGACGTGCTCGGTGCCGTCGTGCTCGATGTAGGTGATCCTCGACATTGACGCCCTTCGCTCAGGAGATGCAGCGGCCTGTTGGTGATGACGGATGAGTCCGGCGACGCGCGATCTGCTTCATCGACACGCCTCGAGCCCGGATGGTCCGGGCCCCAGGCGGTCGTTGACTTCAATCCTGAAGATCGTTCGCGCGCCGCCAGGCTTTCAATCGCGATGCGGGATGACAACCTGCATCGCCTCATATCCCTTGATGAAGGCCGAGGGCACGCGCCTGGGTTCTTCCATGACCTTGATCTCGGGAAACCGCGGCAGGAGCTCCTCCCACAGGATGCGCAACTGCAGTTCAGCCAGGCGGTTGCCGACGCAGCGGTGGATGCCGAAGCCGAAGGACAGGTGTTGGCGGGGCCGCTCGCGGTCGATGATGTAGGCGTTCGGGTTCTCGATCACCTCATCATCCCGGTTGCCGGACGCGTACCACATGACGACTTTGTCGCCCTTCCGGATCGTCTTGCCGCCCAGCTCGATGTCGCGGGTGGCGGTGCGGCGCATGTGGGAGAGCGGGGTCTGCCAGCGAATGGTCTCGGAGACCATTGACGGGATCAGGGCGGGATTGTCGCGCAGCTTGCGGTGCTGGTCCGGATTCTGGTTCATCGCCAGAACCGAGCCGGTCATGGAGTTGCGGGTGGTGTCGTTGCCGCCGACAATCAAGAGGATCAGGTTCCCGAGATACTCCATGCGGTCCATGTTTCGCGTTGCCTCGCCGTGGGCCAGCATGGAGATCAGGTCGCCCTTCGGCGGCGCGTTCACGCGCTCGTTCCAGAGGCGGGTAAAGTAGTCCACACACCCGAACAGCTCCTCCTTGCGCTGTTCCTCGCCGCGGCCCGCTTCAAAAAGCGGGGAGTCGTTGTCCGCGGTGGCGACGTCCGACCAGCGGGTGAGCTTGCGGCGGTCCTCCCATGGGAAGTCGAACAGAGTGGCCAGCATCTGGGTGGTCAGCTCGATGGACACCCGATCCACCCAGTCGAAGGGTTCGCCGATGGGTAGGGCGTCGAGGGTCTTGCCGATGCGCTCGCGGATCAGGGGTTCCAGAACATGCAGATTGGCGGGCGAGACGATGGGGCTGACGGTCTTGCGCTGAACGTCGTGTTTGGGCGGGTCCATCGCGATGAACATCGGAAGGGTGAAGTCTTCCTTGGGGTCGACAATGGTGATCGAAGGCTCTGAGGAAAACGCCTCGTGGTCGGTGTCGACCGCCATGATGTCGTTGTACTTGGTCACCGACCAGAACGCGCCGTCCTCGTGATGCTCCGCCGGGTGAAGATGGACGGGGTCCTCCGTCCGCAGGCGTTCGAAGTACGGCCAGATGGTGTCGGTTCGCCAAAGCTCTATGTCGGTGACGTTGATGTCCCCCAACGGCATGGCGTAGGCCTTGGCGCGGGCTTCGGCCTTCAGATCGATCGAGCCATCATCCATGGCGGTTCCCCAGTTGTACGTTTTCAGTATCCGTGAAAAATGACGTAGGCGTCAACTTTATTCGCGTGCGTCTCGCACCTCCGATGTAGGCGACAAAAATCTCAGTTGCCTGACGCCGGGAGAACGGGACAACGTCGGAGAAACGACACCGGGTGGAATTCAATGGATAATCTCGTGCTCCGCGCCGACCGAGCCGGCGTTTGCCAGCTGACGCTGAACCGGCCGGACAAGCTCAACGCGCTGAATGTCGATCTCTTCAAGGCGCTGGAGGCCCACATCGCCGACCTGGAAGCGGCGCCGGTCGGCGTCGTCGTGCTTCGTGGCGCCGGACGGTGCTTCTCGGCGGGCCACGATCTCGGCGACATCGCCGCGGGCGAAAAGCTCCCCCGACCCAACTACCAGTCGCATGTGATCGAGCGTCTCGCCGACCTTCCCTTGCCGGTCGTCAGTGCGGTGCACGGCCATTGCTACACGGGCGCCCTCGAACTTGCCCTGGCCGCCGACATCATTCTCGCCGCCGAGTCCGCCAAGTTCGGCGACACCCACGCCAAGTGGGCGCTGACGCCGGTCTGGGGCCTCAGTCAGCGACTGCCGCGCCGGGTGGGGACCTACAAGGCGCGCGAGATGATGTTCACCTGCCGCACCTATTCCGGTCGGCAGGCCGAGACGATGGGCCTCGCCAACGCCTGCGTCGCGGACGCCGAATTCGAAGCGGCCATCGACAGCCTCGCCTCTGAGATCCTGGCCAATTCGTCGTTCAGCCATGCCGCCAACAAGCGGCTGCTGACCGAAACCGACGGCCTGCCCCAGCGCGCAGGTCTGGCGCATGAAATCTATCGAGGCGAAGGGGTGGGGCCGGATATGTCCGATCGCATCCAGGAATTTACGAGGCGCTCGACATTTCGACAAAGTCCTTCGTAAGACTTGGCAAGCATCGACACCCTGCGTGCTTGGCTCGACCGCCAGCTCGAGCCCGCGGACCAGCTCCCGCGCAGGACGTTGCTCGCACCCGTTTCCGAAGAAGCGCTCCAGCCATATGGCTCGGAGCCCAAACAGCCCGGCTCAGCCGCAAATTGCCGAATGACGCTCTGCGTGCTGCGTAAGCGCTGTCCGGACCCCACCTTCCGCTGACGCTGCTGGCCGGTGATGGTGACGATCCCCTTGGTGCGGATCGTTTCATGTCTGGATTTAACCCTACGCTTGACCCTAGGCCGGTGCAGGTTCGCCGGCTGGAGGTGCTGACGGGCGTGGGCAGGCGGCGGCGCTGGTCGAGCGACGACAAGGCGCGGACCGTCGAGGAGAGCCTGGCGCTCGGTGCGACGGTGTCGGACGTGGCGCGGCGCCACGACATCCGCCCGCAGCAGCTGTTCGGCTGGCGTCGCGGGATGCGGATCGTGGACCCTGAGCCGCCGATGACCTTCGTGCCGGCGCTGGTGGAGCCGCCTGCGAAGGCTGAGCGGGCGCGGCCGAGGCCGGCGCGGGCGGGTCGCGGCGACTTCGAGCTGGAGATCGACGGGGTGGTGGTCCGGGTGCGCCGCGGCCCGGAGGCCAAGACCGTGGCGGCGGTGATCAAGGCGCTGAAGGCCGTGCGGTGATCCCTGCCTTCGCGGGGACGCCGGCCTCGGTGCGCGTGCTGGTGGCGACCCGGCCGGTGGACTTCCGCAAAGGCATGGGCGGGCTGGCGGCGCTGGTGAAGGATCAGCTGCTCAAGGACCCCTACTCGGGCGTGGTCTACGTCTTTCGCGCCAAGCGGGCCGACCGGGTGAAGATGATCTGGTGGGATGGCACGGGCCTGTGGCTCCTGGCCACGACGCTGGAGCAAGGCGCCTTCAGCTGGCCGAAGGTGCAGGATGGGGTGATGCGGCTGACGCCGGCGCAGCTCGCGGCCCTGCTGGAGGGCCTCGACTGGCGGCGGGTGCAGCAGACGCGCCGGACGCGGGTGCCGCAGGCCACGGCCTGAAGGCTGCGGCGAAGTGAATCAGGCCGCACGCGGGGGCGCCACAAGGCCGCTCGAATATGGTCAGATCGCCCTATGGCCCAGGCGCTTCCCGGCGATGTCGAGACGCTGCAAGCCCTGCTCCTGAAGGAGCGGGCCGAGCACGCAGCCGCCCTGCTGGCCAAGGATCATGCCGACGCCGAGAACGAGCGCCTGCGCCAGATCATCAAGGCCTTGCAGCGCCACCGCTTCGGCCGGCGCGCCGAGACCCTGGACGCCGATCAGCTGGCCCTGGGGCTGGAAGACGTCGAGCAGGAGATCGCCGCCGGCGAGGCCGGGGCGGAAGCCCGCTTCGCCGGCCGCAAAGACCGAGCGCGCGGCCAGGCGGCGGACCAACCGCGGCGCGCTTCCGGCGCACCTGCCCAGGATCGAGACGGTCGTCGACATCGCGGACAAAACCTGCCCGGGCTGCAGCGGCGCTTTGCACAGGATCGGCGAAGACATCGCCGAGCGGCTGGACATCGTGCCCGCCCAGCTGCGGGTGCTGGTGGTGCGCCGGCCCAAATACGCCTGCCGGAGCTGCGAGGAAGCTGTGGTGCAGGCGCCCGCGCCGGCGCGGCTGATCGAGGGCGGGCTGCCGACCGAGGCGACCGTGGCCCATGTCGTGGTCGCCAAGTACGCCGATCACCTGCCGCTGTACCGCCAGGCGCATATCTACGCCCGCCAGGGCATCGCCCTGGACCGCTCGACGCTCGCCGACTGGACCGGGCGGGCGGCCTGGCTGCTCAAGCCCCTGCACACCCGGCTGCTGGAGCGCTTGAAGGCCTCGGGCAAGCTCTTCGCCGACGAGACGACCGCCCCGGTGCTCGATCCTGGGCGGGGGCGGACCAAGACCGGCCAGCTCTGGGCCTATGCCCGCGACGACCGGCCTTGGGGCGGGCCCGACCCGCCGGGCGTGGTCTATGTCTATGCGCCCGATCGCAAGGCCGAGCGCGCCGCTGCGCACCTAGCGGGCTTCAAGGGCGTGCTGCAGGTGGATGGCTACGCCGGCTACCGGCCGCTGGCCGAGGCGGGCGACATCCGCTTGGCCTTCTGCTGGGCGCATCTATGGATGCCCCCGCTCTTGCAAGGTTCTTCTGAGCAACGACGGCACGATAAGTCGGGCGACAAATGCGGCGCACGCCAGACGGAAGTATCCGCATCGTCTCATCCGTGGCTGTCTTTGGGTTATAAAGGCGGCGTGGTTGAGCGAACAAACCTTGAGGTGAGCCCACGTTCGGCCGGGCCCGTTG
>JAZKFM010000060.1:0-3503 GCA_040386415.1 Pseudomonadota bacterium | reverse complement strand
GCCTATGAAGAGGACAAGAAGCGCCGCCTGGGCGCCGACAGCCTCATCCCCCACCGGCTGAAGTTCCAGAAGTTCGCGCGGTAGACGCGGTCTAGCCGCTCACGGCGCCGATGGGCGTGGCGGACCGCGCCCGTCCCGCGGGATGGATCACGACGCTCCGAGCGTTGGAACCGCGCGCCTTGCCGAGGGTTTTCGGGGACCAATTCCAAACCCCGGAGACACCTCATGGCCAATGGCAAACTGGACGGCCGCAAGGTCGCCGTGCTCGCGACGGACGGCTTCGAGCAGGTAGAGCTGACCAAGCCGGTGGAAGCTCTGCGGGCGGCCGGCGCCCAGGTGGAGATCGTCTCTCCCAAGGCCGGCGACATCCAGGGGTTCAATCACCATGACAAGGGCGACAAGGTCGCCGTCGATCGGGTGCTCACCGAGGCCGACGCCGCCAGCTACGACGCGATCCTGCTGCCGGGCGGGGTGATCAACCCCGACGCCCTGCGCCTTGAACAGACGGCCATCGACTTCATCCGCAGCTTCGCCGAGGCCAACAAGCCTATCGCTGCGATCTGCCATGGTCCCTGGCCCCTGATCAACGCCCAGGCCGTGGAGGGCAAGCGGATGACCTCATGGCCTTCCCTGGAGGCCGACCTGAAGAACGCCGGCGCCCACTGGGTCGACGAGGAGGTGGTGGTGGACCGGGGCCTCGTCACATCGCGCAAGCCAGATGACCTGCCGGCCTTCTGCGAGAAGATGATCGAGGAATTCGCCGAAGGGGGACACTAGCCGATCCGCGCGCCCAGCATGCTGATGCTGCCCAGGTCGATGTGGTCGTTGAAGAGGGCGACCGGTTCGCCGGGCTGCGTCGCGCCAAGGACGTAGAGCAGGGGCAGATAGTGCTCGTCGACGGCCATGCCGGCCTCCGGGCCGAGGCCGCCGGGGTCGATCAGGGCTGAGTGGTCCCCGGCCACTAGCCGCCCGCGCACGGCGTTGTGGAAGTGCTGGGCCCACACCAGGGGCGCGGCGTTCTCCGCGCGCACGGCGGCGCGCAGGTTATGGACCACATCGCCGGAGCCGAGGATCAGCACCCCTTCGTCGCGCAGAGGCGCCAGGCGCTTGCCGATATCGTAGTGGGCGGCCATCGGCTGGCGCAGGTCCATGGCCAGTTGCACGACGGGGACGTCGGCGTCCGGGTACATGTTGGCCAGCACCGACCATGTCCCGTGGTCGAGGCCCCAGTCCTGGTCGGCGCGCACGGCCAGGGGGGCCAGCAGCTCGGCGGCGCGGGCCGCCAGGGCGGCGTCGCCCGGCGCGGGATATCGCATGTCGAACAGGGCCTGCGGGAAGCCCCCGAAGTCGTGGATGGTCCTGGGCGCGGCCATGGCGGTCACGGCCGACTCGTTCAGGCCCCAGTGGGCGGAAATTGCCAGGATCGCCCTGGGCCGTGGCAGACCGGCGGCGACGTCGCGCCAGACCTGGGCGTTGGGGCCGCCGAGGGCGTTCATCGGGGCGCCGTGGCCGACGAAGACCACGGGCATGCGGGAGGAGGTGTTCATCTCCTCCATATGGCGACAGCGAAGGTCCGGCCAAGAGCGGGTTCTGAAACGCTGCGTCGCCCGGCTGGCGGTAGGCCTTGCCGAAGCGGTTGGCGAGGAACTCGGCCAGGGCGATCTCCTCCTGGCGGACATAGCCCTGGCTCGGCAGGCGGCCGGCGGCGAGCAGGTCCAGGACCGTGCAGATGGCCGCCGCGGTGGTGACCTGGATGGCGCTCCAGAACCCCGCGCCGTGGTGCTCGCCCATGACCTTGCCGGCATAGCTCTCCTGCATCAGGCGGCCGCCCCGCCAGCCTGAGGCGGTGACGAAGAACACCACCACGTCCTGCTCGGTACCCGGCACCGCGCCCTCCAGGACGTCCTTCAGCAGGTCGCGGCGGTGGCGCAGGTCGAGGTCGTTCAGCAGGGTCCGCATCAGGGCGCAGTGGCCCGGATAGCGGACCGATTTGTAGTTCAAATTCCGCGCCTTGCCAGCCAGAACCTCAGCCAGGGAGCCCAGGCCGCCGGAGGTGTTGAAGGCCTCGTAGGTGACGCCGTCGAGGCTGAAGGTCTCCAGGCCTTCGAGTGCCGGGACCTCCCGCAGCTCGCCCTCCACCAGGGCCTCGCAGGGTTCGCAGTACTCGTTGATCACCCCCTCGGTGGACCAGGTGAGATTGTAGCCCAGGCTGTTGGAGGGGTAGCGGGGCAGGGCGCCGACCCGCAGGCGCAGCTCGTCGATGCGGTCGAAGCTCCGGGCCAGGTCGGCGCCGGCGATGGAGATGAAGCCGGGGGCCAGGCCGCACTGGGGGATGAAGGCGCCCTTGGCCTGGGCGGCCAGGGCCTTGACCCTGCGGGTGGTGGCGACGTCCTCGGTGAGGTCCAGATAGTGGCAGCCGACCCGGGCGGCGGCCTCGGCGATTAGGCCCGTCCGGTGGAAGGGGGCGGCGGAGAGAACGGCGAAGGCGCCGGCCAGGGCGGCGTCGAGAGCCTCGGCGTCGGTGACGTCGAGCACACATGGTGACAGCCGTGGATGGAGGAAAAGGCCCTTCAGCGCGATGGCCGACTGGTCGACCACGGTCACCGCGTAGTCGCCGCACTCCGCCAGCATCTGGGCGATGACGCCGCCGATCTTGCCGCCGCCGATGACCACGATCCTGCGCATGCCGCCGCTCCTGGGTTTGGAGCTTGACGGTGCGGCGGTTTGGGGGCGATCTGAACAGGCAGAGCGTCGGATATGCGCAGCGAGTTGAGCAATATGACCAGGACATCTGACGATATGAAGCTGGACGCCCGGGACCTGGCCCTGGTGCGGCTGCTGGAGACCGACTCCCGCCTGCCCACCTCGACGCTGGCCAAACGGCTCGGCGTGTCGCGCACGACGGTGCAGACCCGCATTGACCGACTTGTGACCGCTGAGGTGATCGCGGGGTTCACCATCCGCCTGGGAAAACCCTTGGAATCCAGGATCGTACGCGGACACGTCCTGGTGACCGCGGCGCCCAAGGCCGCCCGACATATCGAGGCTGCCTTGCGCACCATGCCGCAGGTGGAGGCCCTGCACTCGGTGTCGGGGCCCTTCGACATGATCGTCCAGGTGGCGGCCGCCTCCATCGAGGAGTTGGACCAGGTGCTGGACGACATCGGCCTGATCGACGGGGTGGAGCGCACGACCTCCTCGATCATCCTGTCGACGCGAATTCGCAGGTGACGTAAGGGCGCCGTTTGCGTTGCGTAACGTCAAAGGGCGAATGTCGATTCCAGGCTCGAAAACCGGAGAAACCGCCATGCTTCTGATCAGTGACACCGTGGAAGTCGGCGGCGCCAAGGGCCCCGCCCACAAGCCGGTCTATGCCCCGAGCCCCGTCGAGCTGTGGAACCCGGAGGCCTTCACCAAGGGCCCGCCGATGAACGCCTTCGCCCAGATGCGCAAGGCCTCCCCCATCGCCTGGACTGCGGAGCCTGAGGACCGGCCGGGCTTCT
>JAZKFM010000059.1:0-11600 GCA_040386415.1 Pseudomonadota bacterium | reverse complement strand
AGGGCAGGCCGACGATGGTGATGGCCAGCAACACCCCCGAGAGCAGCCACAGCAGGCCGGCGACGAACCCGCCCAGCACGAACCACAGGATGTTGAGGATGAGGCGAAGCATTACTCGGCCGCGTTCGCTTTCGGCGCGCGTCGCACCTCGACCACCCGCACCCGCGTGCCGTCCAGCACCAGGGCCAGTTCGCCCCGCTTCAGCTTCAGGGCGTCCTCGCCGAACGCCTCGCGACGCCAGCCCACCAGGGCCGGGGTGTTGGCGTTGTCGTCATTGGCGATCTGTTCGAGGTCCGAGACCGTGGCGATCAGCTTGGACGCCACGCCGGAGTCTTCCGCCCGCGCCTTGAGCAGCACCTTCAGCAACTCCACGACCGCGCCGGCGGCGGGCGAGGCGGCGATCTTGCTGCGCTCGATCACCGGTGCGTAGGCGTCGGGGTCCTTGAGGGCCTCCTTGATGGCGTCCAGCAGGTCCGGCCCGAACCGCGAGCCCGAGAATCCCTTCGGCACCGAGCGCAGGCGATCGACGGCGGCGGCGTCGGTGGGCGCCTGGGTCGCCAGTTCGTCGATGGCCTCGTCCTTCAGGATGCGGCCGCGCGGCTGGTCACGCTGCTGGGCGGTGCGTTCGCGCCAAGCGGCGACGGCCTTGTAGACCGCGAGATATTTCGAGGTGTGCCGGCGGGGCTTGAGCCGCTTCCAGGCGTTCTCCGGCTCCACGTCGTAGACGGCGGGATCGCAGAGGTTCTGCATCTCGTCGTGCACCCAGCCCAGCCGGCCTTCTTTTTCCAGCCGCGCCTTAAGCATCGGATAGAGGGCCGCAAGGTGGGTCACGTCGGCCAGCGCATAGGTCAGCTGGGCCTCGGAAAGCGGCCGTCGGGCCCAGTCGGTGAAGCGGCTGGACTTGTCCAACTCGATCTTCAGCATCTGGCGCACCAGGGCGTCATAGGCGATCTGCTCGCCATAGCCGGCCGCCATCCCCGCCACCTGGGTGTCGAAGAGAGGCTTGGGCATCGCCTTGAGATTGTTGAAGATTTCAACATCCTGACGGGCGGCGTGGAACACCTTCATGATGCTCTCGTCGCGCAGGATCTCCAGGAACGGCTCGAGGTCCAGGCCCTCGGCCAGGGGATCGATAACGCACTCGGCGTTGGGGGCGGCGGCCTGGATCAGACAGAGCTTGGGCCAGTAGGTCGTCTCGCGCATGAACTCGGTGTCCACGGCGACGAAAGGCTGGCCTTTGATTTTGTCACAGTACGCCGCCAGTTCGGCGGTGGTTGTAATCGGCGTCATCAATTAGCTATAGCCCCGCGCACGCCCGAGTCTGCAACCCCGGCGGCGAATTTCTTGAGGCCTATTTCTCCATGACCGACCGTCCGAACGGCCTCACCTATGCTCAAGCCGGCGTCGACATCGATGCGGGCAATGCCCTTATCGAGCGTATCAAGCCCCTGGCCAAGGCCACCCGGCGCCCCGGCGCGGACGCGGCGCTGGGCGGTTTCGGGGCCCTTTTCGACCTGAAGGCGGCCGGCTACGCCGATCCCCTGCTGGTCTCCACCACCGATGGCGTCGGCACCAAGCTGAAGGTGGCCATCGACACCGGCATGCATGACACCGTCGGCATCGATCTCGTGGCCATGTGCGTCAACGACCTCCTGGCCCAGGGCGCCGAGCCCCTGCTGTTCCTTGACTACTTCGCCACCGGCAAGCTCAACGTCGAGGAAGCCACCCGCGTCGTCGGCGGCATCGCCGAGGGCTGCCGCCAGGCCGGCGCGGCCCTGGTCGGCGGTGAGACGGCCGAAATGCCGGGCATGTACGGCGAGGGCGACTACGACCTCGCCGGCTTCTCCGTCGGCGCCGTGGAGCGTGGCGCGGTGCTGCCGCGCATGGACGACCAGCAGGCCGGAGACCTCATCATCGGCCTGGGCTCGAGTGGCCCGCATTCCAATGGCTATTCCCTGGTCCGCCGCATCGTGGAGCGCTCCGGCCTGGCCTGGACCGACCCCGCCCCCTTCGCCGAAGGCCAGACCCTGGCGGAGGCGCTGATGGCCCCGACCCGCATCTACATCAAGAGCGTCCTGCCGCAGATCAAGGCCGGCCTGATCAAGGGCTGCGCCCACATCACGGGCGGCGGCCTCATCGAGAACCCGCCCCGCGCCATCGCCGAGGGCCTGACGGCCAATTTCGACTGGAACGCCTGGCCCCTGCCCCCGGTCTTCGCCTGGATGCAGCAGGTGGGCGGCGTGTCCGACCACGAACTGCGCCGCACCTTCAACTGCGGCGTGGGCCTGATCCTGATCGTCGCGCCCGGCGACGCCCCGGCCGTGCTGGAGGCCCTGCTGGCCGCCGGCGAAGACGCCTTCGTCTGCGGTGAGCTGGCCGCGGCCTAGCGCCCATCTTCGGCCACACAACCGCCGGGTTAAGGCCAAGTTACCGAAAATAAAGGGAGTTTTTTCGGAACCGCCCCTCGCGTCGCGCCTTTTCCACCTGGAATTGAGGATGCGATGACCCGCGAACAACAGATCGACCAGGAGGCGCGTGACCTCTGGCAGGCCATGGAGGGCGGCTCACCGCCCTGCGGACTGCATGGCTCGGAACTGATCGATGCGTTGGTCAATGGCGCCGAGGTTCCCACCTACGAACGCCTTCACTCGCCCTTCCTGCGCGACAGCCAGATTCACCGCCCGCGCTAGGCGCCCCGGAAGTTTGGTTTCCGCTTCTGGTTGAAGGAGGCCACGCCCTCCCGGCGGTCCTGGGTCGTGAAGAGCTCATTGTAGGCGTCGAGCTCCAAGGCCATCGCCTCACCCAGCGGCAGCACCGCCCCGCCCCGCACCACGCGCTTCAGCGCCCGCACCGATAGCGGCGCCTTGGACGCGATCAGGGCCGCGCGCTCCAGCACCTGCGGAAGCAGATCCTGCGCGCTGCACACCCGGTTGACGATCCCGATGGCCAGGGCTTCGGCGGCGTCAACGGGCGCGCCCGACATCAACAGCTCCGACGCCCGCCTCTCCCCCACCGCCCGGGTCAGCAGCTGGGTGCCGCCCAGGCCCGGAATGATCCCCAGCCCCGCCTCCGGCAGACCGATCCGCGCGGTCTCCGAGGCCCAGGCGAAGTCGCAGGCCAGGGCCATCTCCGCCCCGCCGCCCATGGCCGCGCCGTTCACCGCCGCGATCACCGGGAAGGGACAGGCCAGCTGGGCGCGGATCATGTCCTCGAACAGCCGGTGCTGCTCTGACCAGGCCGCGTCGGACATGCCGTCGCGTTCCTTCAGGTCGGCGCCGGCGCAGAAGAATCGCCCTGCCCCGGTCAGGACGACGGCGCGCACCTGTTCGTCGTCGGCGATCCGCATCCACAGGGCCAGCAGCTCGCGCCCCATGGCGGTGTTGAGGGAATTGGCGGCCTCGGGGCGCGAGAGCGTGACGACCAGCAGGCCGGGGCCCGTCTCCTCGACGGCGATGGTCTGGTTCATTTGCCCTCCGGTCCGGCGATGATCCTGGCGTCGTGCAGTCTGGCGATCTCGATCCCGGACATGTCCAGGAGGTCCGCCAACACCTCATCGGTATGCTGGCCGAGCCTCGGTGCGGGCCGCACGTCGCCGCGGGCGTCCTGGGGGATGGTGGCCATGGCGCCCGGCGCCGGATAGCTCAGCCCGCTCGGGTGCGTCACATCCTGGAACACCGGGTTGGCCTTGAAGAGGCGCGGGTCCTCCAGCGCCGCCTCCAGGGTCTGGTAGGCGCCCCACGTGACCCCGCCGGCGTCGAAGGCCGGGGTCAGCTCGGCGGCGGTGCTGGCGGCGAAGGCGCGCTCAAACAGCGGATAGAGCCGCGCGCGGTGGGTGAACCTCAGCCCTTCGTCGGTGGCGAAGGAGACGCCGAGCTCGGCCTCGACGGCGGCGGCCTCGGCGGCGATGCCCAGGGTCTCCAGGGCCTTGCTCCACTGCTTGGGGGTGATGGCCAGCAGCATCAGCTTCTGCCCGTCCCTGGTGGTGAAGTCGCGGCCGAAGGCGCCGTAGATGTCGTTGCCCATGCGCGGCCGCTGGTGGCCCGCCAGCAGGGTCTCGGCGGTGAAGCCCAGATTGGCCATGGTCGCCGCCCCGATGTCCGACAGCGGCGCGCGGATCTCTCGCCCGCCCCGGCCACGCATGCGCGCCAGCAGGGCCGAAACCAGGGAGAAGGCGCAATAGGCTCCGGTCAGCAGGTCCCAGGCCGCCAGGACGTGGTTCACCGGCCGCTCGTCCCCCACCGGCCCGGTCATCAGCGGCAGGCCCAGCGCCGAGTTGATCGTGTAGTCCATGCCCTGGGAGCCATCGGCCCAGCCCATGACCCGCACGCAGATCAGGTCGGCCCGGATGGCGCTGAGCTTTTCGTAAGAGAGGAAGCCGTCCACCGGGAAGTTGGTGACGAACAGGCCGCCGTCCTCGCCCGGCGCCGCGGCCAACCGCTGGGCCAGCTCCCGGCCCTCGGGGCGAGCCAGGTCGAGGGCCACCGACAGCTTGCCCTTGTTCAGACCCTCCCAATAGAGGCTGTCGCCCCCCTCGGAGAGCGGCCAGCGGCGGAAGTCGGGCCCGCCGCCGATATTGTCGAACCGGATCACTTCGGCGCCCATCTGGGCCAGGTAAAGCCCACAGGTCGGCCCCGCCACGAAGGCCGACCCCTCGACGACGCGAAGGCCTTTCAGCAGGTCATACATGTCCACCCCACCGGCGTTTAAAATGACTTCGGCATGCCGAGCACGTGGGTGCCCACGTGGCTCAGGATCAGGTTCGTGGAGATCGGCGCCACCTGGTAGAGCCGCGTCTCCCGGAACTTGCGCTCGATGTCGTATTCCTCGGCGAAGCCGAAGCCGCCGTGGGTCTGCAGGCAGGTGTCGGCGGCGAACCAGGAGGCCTCGGACGCCACCATCTTCGCCATGTTGGCCTCCGTCCCGCAGGGCTCGCCGGCGTCGAACAGGGCCGCGGCCTTGTCCACCATCAGCGAGGCCGCGGTCATCTGGACGTAGGCCCGGGCGATGGGGAACTGCACCCCCTGGTTCTGGCCGATCGGCCGGCCGAACACCTCGCGTTCGGTAGCGTAGGCGCTGGCCCGGTCGATGAAGAACTTGGCGTCGCCGATGCACTCGGCCGCGATCAGGATCCGCTCGGCGTTCATGCCGTCCAGGATGTAGCCAAAGCCCTTGCCCTCCTCGCCGATCAGGTTGGCCGCGGGCACTTCCAGGTTGTCGAAGAACAACTCGGTGGTGGCGTGGTTCAGCATCGTGCGGACCGGATTGATGGTCAGGCCGCGCCCCACCGCCTCGCGCATGTCCACCAGCAGGACGCTCATCCCGGCTGTGGGCTTGGCGGCGTCCTCGCGCGAGGTGGTCCGGCACAGCAGGATCATCAGGTCGGAGTGCTCGGCCCGGCTGATCCAAAGCTTCTGGCCGGTGACGAAGTAGCTGTCCCCCTCGCGCCGCGCGAAGGTGTAGATGCGGGTGGTGTCGGTGCCCGCGGTCGGCTCCGTCACCCCGAACGCCTGAAGGCGAAGCTCGCCGCTGGCGATCTTCGGCAGATAGGCCTGTTTCTGGGCCTCGCTCCCGTGCCGCAGCAGGGCGCCCATGGTGTACATCTGGGCGTGACAGGCGCCCCCGTTGCAGCCCGAACGGTGGATCTCCTCCAGCACCGCCGTGGCCGCCGCCAGGCCCAGCCCGGACCCGCCATAGGCCTCCGGGATCAGCACCGACAGGAAGCCGGCCTCCGTCAGGGCCGTGACGAACTCGGTGGGATAGATGCGGTCGCGGTCGAGCGCCCGCCAATAGGCTCCCGGGAACTGGGCGCAGAGGCGGCGCACCGCCTCACGGATCTCGGGGAAGGTCTCACCCGCTGCTGCGCCCACGAAAAAGCCCTCCCTGCGACCAGCCTTGGCTAGCGCATGGAGGGCTCCTTGGAAACGGTGACGCAGGGTCCGCTAGCGGACCAAGGGCCGCTTAGCCGACGATGTCTTCGTCCTTGAAGAACTGGGCGATCTCGATCTTGGCGTTGTCGACGCTATCCGAACCGTGCACCGAGTTCTCGCCCACGTTCAGGGCGAACAGCTTGCGGATGGTGCCCTCGGCGGCTTGCTCGGGGTTGGTGGCGCCCATGACTTCGCGATAGCGGGCCATGGCGTTGTCGCCTTCCAGGACCTGCACGACCACGGGGGCCGAGGTCATGGTCTCGACGAGTTCGCCGTAGAAGGGACGCTCGGCGTGGACTTCGTAGAACTTCTTGGCTTGGGCTTCGGTCATCTGGATCCGGCGCTGGGCGACGATGCGCAGGCCCGCGTCTTCGATCACCGCGTTGATCTTGCCGGTCAGGTTCCGCTTGGTGGCGTCCGGCTTGATGATCGAGAAAGTGCGTTCAGTCATGGTCTTTGGCTTGTTCTTTACATTCGGGGCGCGGCCGTCCGCGCCGAAGGGTGCGGGCTTATAGCCGCCGGAGGTGACAGCGCCAAGGCAGGTTACGCGCGACTGTGGCGCCGACCTCTGTTATGGACCGCGCGTCATCGAGAGACGGGCTCCTAGTCAACGCCGCGAGCGACGACATCTGCGGCGGCCGCACGGCGACGCTGTTCTCTCAACCTGCTTTGTAAGTTCGACTCCCATGCTTCAGATCCACGAACTCGTCTTTGACTCCTGGGGCCGTCGCTTCTTCGACGACGCCACCATCAGCCTGCCCGTGGGCTCGAAGGTCGGCCTGGTGGGCCGCAACGGTGTGGGCAAGTCGACCCTGTTCAAGCTGATCCTGGGGCAGCTCCACGCGGGTTCGGGCGAGATCGGCTATCCCAAGGCCGCCCGCATCGCCTCGGTGGACCAGGAGCACCCGGCCACCCCGGTGTCGCTGATGGACACCGTGCTGGCCGCCGACGTCGAGCGCGAGACCCTGACCGCGTCGCTGGACACCGCCGAGCCCGAGCATCTGGGCGAGATCTACGCCCGGCTCAGCGAGATCGGCGCCGACCGCGCCCCCAGCCGGGCGGCGGAAATCCTCTCGGGCCTGGGCTTCTCCCATGCCGACCTGGCGCGGCCGATGGCGGAGTTCTCGGGCGGCTGGCGGATGCGCGTGGCCCTGGCCGCGGCCCTGTTCGCCGAGCCCGACCTGCTGTTGCTGGACGAACCGACCAACTATCTCGACCTGGAAGGCGCGCTGTGGCTTGAGGCCCGGCTGAAGAAGTACCCCAACAGCGCCATCATCATCAGCCACGACCGCGAGATCCTGAACAATTCGGTGGACCACATCCTCCACCTGCACTCGGGCAAGCTCGACCTCTATCCGGGCAACTACGACAACTTCGAAACCCAGCGCGCCGAGCGCGCCCGCCTGCTGGAATCCAACAAGTCCAAGATCGACGCACAGCGCGCCCACCTGCAGGCCTTCGTCGACCGCTTCCGCGCCACGGCGTCCAAGGCCACCCAGGCCCAGTCACGCCTGAAACAGCTCGCCAAGCTGCCGCCGGTCTCCGTCGTCGCGGCCGAGCGGACCGCCCCCTTCATCCTGCCCTCCCCCGAGCGCCCCGTGCCGCCGCCCCTGATCCGCCTGGAAGGCGCGTCGGCGGGCTATGACGGCTCGCCCATCCTGCGCAACATGGACCTGCGCCTGGACCTGGACGACCGCATCGGTCTGCTCGGGGTCAACGGCGCCGGCAAGTCCACCTTCGCCAAGCTGATCGCCGGCGCCCTGCAGGTCATGCACGGCGACCTGCGCCGCGACCGCCGCCTGAAGGTGGGCTGGTTCCACCAGCACCAGATCGAGGCGCTCGATCCCTCCGACACCCCGCTGGAGATCATCCGCCGGGCCATGCCCGAGGCCAGCGACGCAGCTCGCCGTTCGCGCCTGGCCCAGTTCGGCATGGGCGTGCAGAAGGTCGAGACCACGGTCGCCAACCTGTCCGGCGGCGAGCGGGCGCGCCTGCTGCTGAACATGGTGGCCATGGAGGCCCCTCACCTGCTGATCCTCGATGAGCCCACCAACCACCTGGACATCGACAGCCGGCGCGCCCTGCTGGACGCCCTGAACGAGTATGCCGGCGCCGTCATCCTCATCACCCACGACCGCTCGCTGATGGAGCTGGTGGCCGACCGTCTGTGGCTGGCCGCCGACGGCACCATCGCACCCTTCAACGGCGACATGGACGACTACGCCAAGCTGGTGATCGACCGCGCCCGCCAAGCCGCCAAGGGTCCGTCCCAGGTTCCCCAGGCCGTCGCGCCGCCGCCGCCCAAGGCCGCGCCGAAGGCCAAGGTCCCCACCGGCACCGCGCGCCGCCGCGCCGAACAGGCCGAGGCCGCGCTCGCGCGCGCCACCACGGCCGTCGCCGACCTCGACAAGGCCCTCACCGATCCCACGGTCTTCACCAAGGATCCGGGCAAGGCCGCCCGCCTGGGCGCCGACCGCGCCAAGGCCCAGGCCGTCCTGGACGCCGCCGAGCTGGAGTGGATAGCCGCCGTGGAGGCCTATGAGGCGCTGAAGGCCGACGCCTGACACGACTTCCCAGCGCTGGCGTTTCACCCTTAGGTTGGGACGTTCGTCGCGTAGGGACTGTGAATGTCTGAGTTGGACCAGCTTCGCGCCTCGAACGCCGCCCTCCAGGCGCGCGTCCTGGAGCTCGAAGCCGCTCTGGACGCCAAGCCGGTCATGGAACGGGCCTCCATGTTCGCCCTGCTCCGCGCCATGCCGTTGCAGGTCGGGGTGATCGACGGGCGCGGCGCCTGCGTCTTTCTGAGCGCCAGCTTCGATCCCTGGCGGCGTGACGACGCCGATGTCGAAGGCCGCCCCTTCACCGACGTCGTGGTTCCGGGCCTGGCCAGGCTCGCCGCCGATCTGCTCGCTGTCGGTGATGAGCAGACGCGCGAGGTCACCCTGGCCGACCGGTACGGCGCGCCCCGAGACCTGCGGATCACCCTGAGCCCCCGCAAGATCGGGCAGGGCCAGATCGACGGCGCCATCTGGATCGGCCAGGACCTCACCCACCACCGGCTGGCCGACGACGCCCTGCGGCTGAGCGAGCGCCGCCTGAGCCTGGCCACCGAGGCCGCCGGCCTGGGGGTCTGGGACTGGGACCTTGCGGCCAACACCATGGTCTATTCCGAGCAGGCCAAGGCCATCTACGGCTTCGCCGCCGGCCAGCCCGTGACCTACGAGATGGTCCGGGACGCCACCCATCCCGACGACTACCCGCGCACCTCGGCCCTGGCGGCGCGCGCCATCGACCCGGCCCAGCGGGACGAGAGCCCCTATGAGTACCGGATCATCCGCCCCGACGGCGCGATCCGCTGGGTGCTGGCCCACGGCGAGGCGATCTTCGAGGAGTCCCCCGAGGGGCCGGTCGCGATCAGCTATGTGGGCACGATCCAGGATGTCACCGACCGCACCCGCGTCGCAGAGCGGCGCCAGCTGCTGATCAACGAATTGAACCACCGGGTGAAGAACACCCTGGCCACGGTGCAGTCGATCGCCCACCAGACCCTACGGCCCGACCAGCCGACCCCCGAGGCCCGCGGCCTGCTGACCGCCCGCCTGATCGCCCTGTCGGGCGCCCACGACATCCTGACCCGGGAGAACTGGGAGACCGCCGACCTGCGCGACATCGTCGCCCAGACGCTGGGCCCCTACGAGCCGGAGACCGGTACGCGTTTCGACGTGCAGGGGCCCGGCCTGCGCGTCAGCCCCAAGGCCGCCGTGGCCCTGGCCATGGCCCTGCACGAGCTGGCCACCAACGCCGCGAAGTATGGCGCCCTGGCCGTCGATCAGGGTCGGGTGGCTGTCATCTGGTCACTGGCCGGCGGTGAGGGCAACGCCCGCCTGGTCCTCGACTGGCGCGAACGCGGCGGGCCGCCGGTCAAGGCGCCCGAACGCCGGGGTTTCGGGTCGCGCCTGCTGGTCCAGGGGCTCAGCGCCGACCTCGGGGCCGCGGCCCAGCTCACCTACGATCCGGCCGGCCTGCACTGCCGGATCGACGCCCCCTTGCTGGCGGCCACCGCCTTCGAGCCGACCTGAACCGTCAACGGAAACTGCGCGGTTAGGGTTTACATCCGCTCACCGTCTTTCTTCGCCGTATCGCAAGGGGGCCCGCCGATAACTGGCTGATAGTTCGACGCTATTAGCACCAGGGGCGGGGAATGCGGCTCGTTACAATCGGCAGTCTCGGCGCCTCCGTCGCCCTTGGCCTCGGCGCCATCATCGTGGCCCGCGTCGCCTTGCCGGACACCGGAAAGGTGCAGGCCGCGCAGGTCGTGGTCTCCCCCATGGCCAACGCGGTTTCGGTGGTCGTGGCGGCCCGCGACATCGCCTATGGCGAGCGCCTGGAGGCCGGTCACCTGAAGCTGATCCGCATCCCCAAGGACGGCGCCCCGGTTAACGCCTTCGGGTCGGTGGCCCAGGTCCTGGCCCAGGATCACGGCGGCGCCCCGGTCGCCCTGACGCTGATCGCGGCCCGCGAGCCCCTCTTGCCGGCCAAGCTGTCCGGACCCGGGGCCCGCCCCTCGGTGGCCGCCGAGCTGGAGCCCGGCATGCGCGCCTACGCCATCGGCGTCAGCGAGGTCTCCGGTGTCGGCGGCCACGCCCTGCCCGGCGACCGCGTGGACGTGGTGCTGATGCGCAACCTGACCCCGGACAAACCCACCAAGGTCCTGACCTCGCAGCTGGTCGTCCAGAACGTCCGCGTCCTCGGCGTCGATCTCAACGCCGACCCCACCTCCACCAAGGCTGAGAAGCCGTCGACCACGACCCTGGAGGTCAGCGTCAAGGACGCCCAGAAGCTCGCCATGGCCGCGGAGCTGGGCTCCCTCTCCCTCGCCCTGCGCCCGCTCGGCGCCTCGGACGTCGAACCCGTGGCCGAACTCGCCTCGGCGGCGCCCCGCGCCCGGAGCCCCGCCCGCCGCGCACCGACGTCCGGCGGCGGCTCAGGCGGCCGCAGCACCATCGTCGAAGGCGAGAATTCCGCCCCGGCCGCCAGCCCCAAGCCCGCGGCCTAAGGACACCACAGCCATGCTCCGCTCCCCCCTCATCGGCGCGCTCGCCGGCGCCCTGGTCCTCGGCGCCGCCTTGCCCGTCGCGGCCGAACAGTTCTCCAGCGAGGCCGCCCGGTCCCGGGTGATCAGCGTGCCGCGCAACAAGTCGGCCTCCTTCCGGCTGGACAGCCCCGCGAGCAAGATCGTGGTGGCCCAGCCCGAGACCGCCCAGATCGTCGCCACAACCGACCGCAGCTTCTATGTGCGCGGCAAGGCGCTCGGCTCCACCAACCTGCTGATCTACGGCGCCGGCGGCGCCCTGCAGGAAGTCGTGGACGTCCGGGTCGGCTACGACGCCGAAGCCCTGCAGCAGGACCTCTCCGCCGCCCTCCCCGGCGAGATGATCCAGGTCCGCAACCTCGGCGAGGGCCTGCTGCTGGCCGGCGACGTTTCCACCACCGCCGCGGCGGCCAAGGCCAAGGGCCTGGCCGAGAAGTTCGCGCCCGGCTCCGTCACCTCGGCCCTCACCGTGCGCGCCTCGCAGCAGGTGATCCTGGAGGTCCGGGTCCTGGAGGCCAGCCGCTCGTCGCTGAAGGACATCGGCTTCAACATCAACGCCAGCAACGGCTCCACCTTCGCCC
>JAZKFM010000058.1:0-4229 GCA_040386415.1 Pseudomonadota bacterium | reverse complement strand
AGACTTTGCCGCTGCTTACGCGGATCGTGATGGCGATTTCGTTGTTTCTGGCCGGGTGGTGGTGGGCGATCGTGCTCGGGATAGCGGCGGCGGGATTGCTGTTCTGGCGCGCGCTGAAGGAAGAGCCGGTGCGCTATTCGGTCGATCGGATGGTCCTGCGCCTGCCGATCGTCGGCCGCCTGATCCGCGACCTGCACGCCGCGCGGCTGGCGCGGACCCTGGCCACCATGATCAACGGCGGCCTGCCCGTGCTGGAGGGCCTGCGCATCACCGCCCCCACCGTCCGCAACCGGGTCCTGCGGCAGGCCACCGAAGAGATGGCCGTCACCATCGAGGAGGGGGGCAGCCTGTCGACCGCCATGCGCCGCGCCGACGTCTTCCCGCCGCTGCTCATCTACATGACCGCCGGCGGTGAGAGCAGCGGCGGCGTCGATGTGATGCTGGAGCGCGCCTCGGAGTATCTGGAGCGCGAATTCAACACCTTCACCGCCGTCGCGCTCAGCCTGCTCGAGCCGGTCATCATCCTGATCATGGGTGGGATCGTCACCCTGATCGTCCTGTCGATCCTGCTGCCCATCCTGCAGATCAACAACCTCGCCCTGTCCTGAAGGAACCTACGATGGACATGCCCCGCCAAATCCGCCGTCCCCATGCCGAGGCCGGCTTCACCCTCCTGGAACTGATGGTGGTGATCGTCATCCTGGGGCTGCTGGCGACCGTCGTCATGGTCAATGTCCTGCCCAGCCAGGACCGGGCCATGAAGGAGAAGGCCCGCGCCGATATCTCGGTGCTGGAGCAGTCGATCGAGGGCTATCGCCTCGACAACTTCACCTTCCCCACCAACGAACAGGGCCTGCAGGCCCTGGTCACGCCGCCGGCCGGCATGGCGCGTCCCGACCGCTACCGCGAGGGCGGCTATATCCGCCGCCTGCCGCAGGACCCGTGGGGCAATCCCTATCAATACGCCGTGCCGGGCGAGAAGGGGCGCTTCGACATCTACTCGTTCGGGGCTGACGGCCGCAAAGGTGGCGAGGGCGACGATGCCGACATCGGCAACTGGAGCTAGGCCTCCTTCCGAACGGGGCTTCACCCTGGTCGAGCTTATGGTGACCCTGTTCATCATCGGCCTGATCAGCGCGGCCGTCGTCATGACCGCGCCGGATCAAGGGCCGACCCCAGGCGGAGAGGCCGAGGTCCTGGCCGCGCGGCTGAAGCGCGCCCAGGAGGAGGCGGTTCTGACCAACCGCGCCGTCGACGTGGCCGTCGATACGGTGGGCTACCGGTTCCGGGTCCAGAGCCGCGACGGCTGGACGCCGCTCACCACCGCGCCGTTCGAACCTGTCGTCTGGAGCCCGGGCCTGAAGGTGGCCGTCGTGGCCGCCGACGGCGCCCAGGGCGTTCGCTTCGATCCCACCGGGGTCGCGGCCGCCGCCCGCATCACCCTGTCGCGAGCGCCCCGCCTGGCCGGGGTGGTCGTCGACGACGCCGGGAATGTGAAGGTCGATGTCGCGCCGGGCTGAAGGCTTCACCCTCATCGAGCTGCTGGTGGCGCTCGCCGTGTTCAGCCTGGCGGTCGTCGCCCTGCTGAACCTGGCCGGCGAGAACACCCGCGCGGCGGTGGCCCTGGAGGAGCGGACCTTCGCCGTCGTGGTGGCCGAGAACCGCGCGGTGGAGCTGCTCACCCAGCCCGAACTCCCCACCCTGGGCGAGGATCGCGGCTCCGAGACCGCCGGAGACCGGACCTGGACCTGGACCCAGCAGATCAGCCGCACCGCCGACGCCGCGGTGATCCGCATCGACGTCCGGGTGACCCGCGCCGACAGCGACCGGACCCTGGGCGAGGTCACGGTGTTCCGGGGGCGCGGATGAAGGGCTTCACCCTGGTGGAAATGCTGGTGGCCCTGTTCATCTTCAGCCTGCTGGCCGCAGCGGGCGTGACGGTGATGCGGTTCACCGTCGACAATCAGGTGGCCGTGCGCGGCCGCATGGACCGCCTGGGGGACATCCAGCGCACCCGCGCCCTGCTGAAAAGCGACCTGGAACAGGCCGCCCCGCGCCGGACGCGCGACGAGGCGGGGACACCGGCGGCGGGCCCGTTCGGCGGCGGTTCGCCGCCGGGCGCGCTGCTGGCCTTCAGCCGGCGGGGCTGGGACAATCCCGACCGGGCCGCGCGTGGCTCCCTGCAATATGTGGAATACCGCGTCGAGGACGGCCGCCTGGAGCGGCGATCAAGGCCGGCGCTGGACGGCGCGCGCCTGGGCGAGCCGCAGCGCCTGATCGACGGAGTGCAGAGCGCCGAGGTTGAGTTCCTGTCCCAGGGCGCCTGGCGCCCGACCTGGACCTCCTCGTCCAGCGTCCCCATGCCCCAGGTGGTTCGCCTGACCCTGACGCTGAAGTCGGTGGGCGAGGTGCGCCAGTTGTTCCTGCTGCCGGGGGGCGCGTTGTGAGGCGGCCGGGCGAGGAGGGGGTGGCGCTGCTGACCGTGCTGCTGCTGGTGGCCGTGATGTCGGCCCTTGCGGTGGGCGTGCTCGACGACATCCGGTTCGGGATCCGGCGCACCGCCAACGGCGAGGCCATCAGCCAGGCCCGCTGGTATGCGCTCGGCGCCGAGACGCTGGCGCGACGCCGCTTGGTCGAGCTGGCCGGCGACAATGCGCCCGTCGCCACCGACTGGAACGGCAGGACCTTCACCTTCCCCATCGACGAGGGCACGATGCAGGGCCGCATCAGCGACGGCGCCACCTGCTTCAATCTGAACAGCGTCGTCGACGGCGTGGGGGAAACCTATCGCCGCCGCGACCTGGGCGCCGCGCAGTTCACCGCGCTTCTGGAGGCGCTGCAGGTGGCGCCGCGGACGGCCGAAGCCCTGACGGGGGCCCTGGTGGATTGGATCGACAGCGACGCCCTGCGCGAGACCGGCGGCGCGGAGGACGAGACCTATGCGCGGGGCGCCAAGCCCTATCGCACCTCCGGCGCCCTGCTGGCGGAGGCGAGCGAGCTGCGGGCCGTCCACGGGTTCGACCCCGCGCTCTATGCCCGCGTCCGGCCCTTTGTCTGCGCCCTGCCGACCACGACGCTGTCGCCGATCAACCTCAACGCCCTGACCCCGCAGCAGGCGCCCCTGGTGGTCATGCTCACCGACGGGGCGGTCAGCGTGGAGGCGGCGCGGCGCGTCATCGCCGGCCGCCCGGCGCAGGGCTGGTCGGAGGTGATGGCCTTCTGGCGCATGCCGCAACTGATCGACCTGCAGCCCTCGGCCGATGTGATCGCCCAGGTCGCGGTGCGGTCGCGCTATTTCAACCTAGAGAGCGAAGTCAGCTATCGCGACGCCGTCGTGGTGGCCAGCGCGCTGTTTGAGCAGGACGCCGCAGGCGGAATTCGCCTTGCCGCCAGACGTTGGACGAACGACGAATGAGCAGAACCCGCATCGTCCTGGCGCCGCAAGGGTCCGACGCCGCCCCCCACTACATGATCGTCGATCCGGCGGGCGTGGTCGTCGCCCGTGGCGAGGCGCCCATCGGCGTCGGCCGGCCGGCCGAGCCCCTGCGCGAGGTGCTGGTGGTTCCGGGGGCGGAGGTCAGCACCCGCTGGCTGCACCTGCCGACCCGAAACCTGGCCCAGGCCCAGGCGGCCGCGCGCCTGCACCTGGCCGACCAGTTCGCTCTGGCCGACGAGGACCTTCACCTGGCCATCGGCCCGCTGGAGGAGGATGGGCACCGCCTCGTGGTGGTGGTGGCCAGGCGGCTGCTGCAGGTCTGGCTCGCCGACGCCGCCCTGCATGGCGTGGTTCCCGATGTGGTGGTTCCCGACCACCTGATGCTGCCGCCGCCCGCGGGGGAGGCGCTGTCGGCGGCGACGCTCGGCGGCCTGGTGGCGGTGCGCGGACGGCGCATGGCCATGACCCTGGAGCCGGACCTGGTGGCCATCGTCCTGCAGGGCCGGGACGTGGTGATGCTCGAGCAGCCCGAGGCGGTCGAGGCGGCCCTGGCGGCCGGGGCGGCGGCCCCGCTCGTCAACCTGCTGCAGGACGAGTTCGACCCCGCCCGCGAGAGCCGGCTCGACTGGCGCAACCTCAAGCGCGCGGCGATCCTGGCGGGCTTGCTGGTTCTCAGCTTCCCGCTCCTGTTCGGCGCCCAGGTCCTGCGCGACCACCTGGCGGCGGGCGGGCTGGAACGGCGCGCCGCCCAGCAGGCGGCCACGGTCCTGCCGGCCGGCGCTGTGATCTCCGA
>JAZKFM010000057.1:0-13837 GCA_040386415.1 Pseudomonadota bacterium | reverse complement strand
GGTCGTTCCGCAAAACCGATCGTCCCCGCGCCCTGGATATGCTGGGCTTCACCAGCCAGCTGGTCTTCACCACCGCGGCGCTCGGCAACTATGGGCTGGAGGAGATGGGCGAGGTCGAGCTCGCCGTCGCCGGCGCCCGGGCCCACAACCGCATGATGACCGACTTCTGCTCGGTGGACCGCCGCCTGCTGGCCACCGGCTATGTCACCCTCGTCGATCTCGACCGGGCCGCCGACATCGCCCGCGAGGCCATCGAGATGGGCTGCAAGGGCCTGGTCATCCCCTCGCGCCACCCGCCGCACCATTCGCCCAGCCATGCCGCGCTCGATCCTCTGTGGGCGGTGGCCCAGGAGGCGGGCGTGCCGATCCTGTTCCACGTCGGCGGCGAGGAGAAGATGCACGAGGCCTATCTGGAGAACGGCGGGGAGCGGGTGCTGGACTTCCATGGCGGGGCGGAGAACTTCACGTCGCTCACCTTCATGGCGATCCCGCTATCAGTCTGGCAGACCCTGTCGGCCCTGGTGATCGACGGCGTCTTCGACCGCTTCCCCAAGCTGAAGTTCGGAGCCATCGAACTGGGGGCCTCCTGGCTGCCCAGCCTGATGCGGTTCATGGATTCAGGCGCCTCGGCCTTCGGCAAGGAGGAGCGGCTGCAGAAGCTCTCGGCCAGGCCCAGCGAGATCCTGCGCCGCCAGCTGCGGGTCACGCCCTATCCGCACGAGGACACCGCCTGGATCATCGCCAATTCCGGACCGGAGATGTGCCTGTTCTCCTCGGACTTCCCGCACATCGAAGGCGGCCGCAATCCGCTCAAGCGGTTCAACGATGCGCTTGAGGGCTGCACGGAGGCCGCCAAGCGCGGCTTCTACCGCGACAACTTCATCGACCTGATGGGCAGGGGACTCGATCCCAGCCTGCGCGATCACCCGGCGCTGATGGCGGCGGAGTAACACCAACTGTCATCCCGGTTTCCGCGGTACGCGGAAGACCGGGACCCAGACGCACCGATCTCTCCGGCATGCCCCGCGCATATGGGTCCCCGACAAGCGCTCCGCGCTTTCCGGGATGACACCCATTGTGCTCGCGCATCAGTTCGCCACGCCTTTGGCGTTCGACTACAGCTAGGCTCGTTGTAACCAATCCCGCCTTGCCCGCGTACCTGAGGGAGACACGTGGACCAGACCGAAGCGCGACTGCGGGCCTTGATGCTCGCCGGCCTGGCCGGCGACGCCGCGACGCATCGCGCTCTGCTGGCGGAGCTGGGCCGGCTGCTGCGCCGCTACTACGCCCGGCGGCTGGGCTTCGGGACGCCGGAGGCCGAAGACCTTGTCCAGGAAACCCTGATCGCCGTGCACACCCGCCGCGCCACCTATGATCCGCAGCAGCCCTTCACCGCCTGGGCCTACGCCATCGCGCGCTACAAGATGATCGACCATCTGCGGCGCATGAAGGTGCGTCCGTCCTCGCCGCTGGAGGAGGCCGACGGCCTGTTCACGGACGGCGGCGCGGAGGACCTGGTGGTCAAGCGCGACCTCGACCGCGTGCTGGAGCAGGTGTCGGCGCGGACCAGCGCCCTGATCCGCGACGTGAAGGTGGAGGGGCTCTCCACCCGCGAGGCCGCCGAGAAGCATGGGCTTTCCGAGACGGCGGTGAAGGTGGCCGTCCATCGCGGCCTCAAGGCGCTGACCGCCAGGTTCGGAGGCGCCCGTGAAGACTGACGACCTGATCGAGCGGCTGAGCGCCAACCTGGAGCCCACGCCTCCCTGGTGGGTGACCCGGCGCATCCTGATCGGCCTTGGCAGCGGGGCCTTCTTCTCGGCCCTGCTGATGATCTTCTGGCTCGGTGTCCGGCCCGACCTGATGGACGCCATGACCGGGACGATGTTCTGGATGAAGTTCGCCTACACCCTGGCCTGTTCGGCGGTGCTGGCCGCCGCCCTGATCCGGGTGGCCAAGCCGGGGGGCGGCATAGGCTCCCTGGCCTGGGCGCTGGCGGCGCCCTTCGCCCTGGTGGGCGCCATGGCCCTGTGGCGGCTGTCGGGCGCCGATCCTCCGACGCGGCAGGGCATGATGCTGGGGAACTCCGCCGAGGTCTGCGCGGTCTTCATCGCGATTCTCAGCCTGCCCATCTTCGCCGGCGCGGTCTGGGCGCTGAGGGGGCTGGCGCCTACGCGGCTGGTGCTGTCGGGCTTCGTGGCCGGGGGCTGCGCCGGGGCCATGGGCGCCTGGATCTACGCCTTCCACTGCAGCGAGAGCGCGGCGGCCTTCGTGGCCCTCTGGTACACGGCAGGCATGGCGGTGACAGCCCTGCTGGGCGCGCTGGCGGGGCGGCGGTTGCTGCGGTGGTAGCTCAGAGCCTTCCCGTTGGCGGATGGGGGAAGGTTGGATGGGGGTGTGTCCGCTGAGTTGAGGCGAGAGGCGCTGTTGGGCTCGGCGCCGACTTGCGCCCTACACCCCCACATCCTGCACTGACCCCTACCCCGCCCTTCCCCCATCGAGGGGGAAGGGAAATTCATCCAGTCCCACCGCCCGTTTAGACCCCCCGTTGACCACCCAACAGCAACTCCCTAGCCTCCTCCCATGTCAAAGATTGCGTGACCCTGACGCCGTGCTCCGCGCGGCGTCGCCAGCCTCCACCGCGAGCCGCGTCAGCCGCGGCCGCATTGCTGTGTCATGCTCGTTGAAGGCCTTCCCCTTTGAACACGATTCCAACGTCTGGCGCCGCGCGCCTGCCAATTGAACCCGAGCGTCCCGGCGACGCGCGCGAGATCAGCCAACTCACCACCACGGCCTTCGCGCCGATGCCGTTCAGCGATGGCGATGAGGCCCGCGTCATCGACGCCCTGCGCGCGGCCGGGGCCCTGACCATCTCCCTTGTGGCGATCACCGCCGAGGACGAGGTGGTGGGCCATATCGCCTTCTCCCCGGTGCGTATCGATGGCCAGCCGGGCGACTGGTACGGGCTCGGCCCGGTTTCGGTCGCGCCGGCGATGCAAGGGCAAGGCGTCGGCGGCGCCCTGATCAACAACGGACTGGAGCGCATGAGAGCCTTGGGGGCCGCAGGCTGCGTTCTCCTGGGAAACCCCGACTACTACCGCCGCTTCGGCTTCCTGAGCGACCAAACGCTCACCTATCAGGGCCAACCCAATCGGTACTTCCAGCACCTGGTTTTGAAGGGCCCGCCAACAAGGGGGGACGTGAGCTTCCACTCCGCATTCGATCCGCCCTAGCCCCCCAGGGCGTGGGCGCTGACGGCCTCGTAGTCCGCCGCACCTTCCATGACGCCTTCAGCGAGGCCCGGCGCCTGGGCCAGGACCTGGGCGGCATAGACGCGGGCGAGGGCGGCCTTGCTCATCGACCAGTCGTCGGTGGCGCCCACCAGGGCCAGGGCCTGGAGGCCCAGCATCCAGCCCCCCACCACGTCGCCGGCCAGTTTCAAATAGGGCGTGGCGCCCGACAGCGCGCTCGGGCCCTTGTTGGCGAGGATCCAGTCGGTGGCGCGTTCCAGGGCCGCGACCCCGGCCTCCAGCCACGCGCCGACGGTTTCGAGACCGGGCGTACCCGACAGCGTCCGGGCCGTGTCGTGCATCTCGGCGGCCAGGGCGTCCATGACGCCGCCGTTCTCCATCGGCGCCTTGCGGCCCACCAGGTCGATGGCCTGGATGCCGTTGGTGCCCTCATAGATCGGGGCGATGCGGGCGTCGCGATAGTGCTGGGCCGCGCCGGTCTCCTCGATGAAGCCCATGCCGCCGTGGATCTGCACCCCCATCGAGGCGACCTCGACGCCCACATCGGTGGACCAGGCCTTGGCGATGGGGGTGAAGAGTTCGGCGCGGGCCTTGGCCACGGCGCGGGCGGCCTGGTCGCTGGCCAGCCGGGCGACGTCATTCAGCACGCCGGTGGACAGGCAGATGGCGCGGGCGGCCTCGATCTTGGCCTTCATCAGGAGCAGCGAGCGGCGGATGTCCGGGTGGCCGTAGATGGCGCCGTCGGGCGCCCAGGCGGCGCGGCCCTGCTTGCGTTCCTGCGAGAAGGCGAGCGCCTGCTGGAAGGCGCGCTCGGCGATGGCCACGCCCTGGACGCCCACCTGCAGGCGGGCGGCGTTCATCATGACGAACATGTGGGCGATGCCGTTGTTGAGCTCTCCCACCAGTTCGGCCTGGGCGCCTTCGAACAGCATGACGCAGGTGGGCGAGCCGTGGATGCCCAGCTTGTGCTCGATGGAGCCGGCGCGCAGATCGTTGGGATCGCCGAGGTTCCCCTGGTCGTCCACCAGCCGCTTGGTGGCCAGGAACAGGCTGATGCCCTTCACGCCCGGAGGCGCGTCCGGCAGGCGGGCCAGGACCAGGTGGCAGATATTGTCGGCGGCGTCGTGGTCGCCCCAGGTGATGTAGATCTTCTGGCCGTGCAGGCGGTAGCCGCCCTGGCCGTCCTGCTCGGCGCGGGTGGCGACGGCGGCGAGGTCCGAGCCCGCCTGGGGCTCGGTGAGGTTCATGGTGCCGGTCCATTCGCCGCTGACCAGCTTGGGCAGGACCAGCCGCTTCTGCCGCTCGGTGCCGTGCAGGGCAAGCGCCTCGATGGCGCCCTGGGTCAGCATGGGGCAGAGGCCGAAGGCCATGTTGGAGGCGTGCACCATCTCGAAGACCGCCAGGCCGAGCGCCCCGGTCAGGCCCTGGCCGCCATGTTCCGGATCGGCCGAAAGGGAATTCCAGCCCCCGGCGACGAAGGCCTGGTAGGCGGCGGCGAAGCCCGGCGCGGCGGTGACCTTGCCGTTGGCGTACTTGGCGCCCTCGGTGTCGCCCTTGCGGTTGAGCGGCGCGAGCTCGCTTTCGGTGAAGGACCCGGCGGCCTCCAGCACGGCCACCACGGTGTCCTCGTCGAGGTCGGGGAAGGCCTGAGCCATCAGGGCCGAGTGACCCACCGTTTTCAGCGCGAAGGCGAGGTCGCGAACCGGGGCGCGGAAGGTCATGGGCGGCTCCTGAGACTTAGGGTGGCTGTCTACCCCGACGCCCGGGATGCGCCAAGGCGTGGGCGCCACGGCCAGGTGAGACCCGAGCCGACTATAGGTCGCTTGCCGCCTTCCACCCTGAAGATCGACGGCGACAAGGCGCGCCTGCGCGGTGTAACCACCCTCGACCGGACCGCCTTCGGCGTGGGGCAGGGCGAGTGGCAGGCGACCGATCAGATTCCAGCTCAGGTGACGGTGAGCGTCGCGCTCACGGCGACCCGCTAGAGACGGCGGTGGCGGCCCTGCGCGTCGGAGCCTTGGTGATCCTGCCGACCGAGACGGTCTATGGCCTCGCCGCCGACGCGGCCAATCCCGCCGCTGTGGCCGCCATCTACGAGGCCAAGGGTCGGCCGCGCTTCAATCCCCTGATCAGCCATGTGGCGGACCTCGCCACCGCCGAGCGGCTCGCGGTGTTCGATGACCGAGCGCGGGCTCTGGCGGCCGCCTTCTGGCCGGGGCCGCTGACCCTGGTCCTGCCCATCGCGCCCAACACTGTGGTCTGTGACCTGGCGCGCGCCGGGCTGGAGACGGTGGCGATCCGCGTGCCGGCCCACCCCCTGGCCCGCGAGCTGCTGGCCCGGTTCGGCGGCCCCGTGGTCGCGCCCTCGGCCAATCGCTCCGGCCGGCCCAGCCCGACCACCTTCGCCGACGCCATGGAGGAGACCGGCGACAAGGCGGCGGCCGCCCTCGACGGTGGGCCGTGCGCCGTGGGCCTGGAGTCCACCGTCGTGGCCCTGCTGGACCAGCCGCGTCTGTTGCGCCCAGGGTCGGTGACGCGGGCTGAGATCGAGGCGGTGATCGGGCCGCTGGCCGAGGCGGAGGACGACGCCAAACGCTCGCCGGGTCGGCTGGCGCGGCACTATTCGCCCGAGGCTCCCGTTCGGTTGAACGTCGAAGCGCCCGAGGCGGGGGAGGCCTATCTGGCCTTTGGACCCACCACGGCCACCGGCGATGTCCTGAACCTCAGTGCGTCAGGCGACCTGCGTGAGGCCGCCGCCAACCTGTTCGCCTACCTGCGCGCCGCCGATCGCACCAAGCCCGCCGCCATCGCGGTCGCCCCGATCCCCGCTGAAGGTCTGGGCGAGGCCATCAACGACCGCCTGATCCGCGCCGCGGGCTTTGTCGGCTAGGGCCTTCGGGAGTAGGCTGACGACCATGACCATCTCCGTTCCCGCCGACGTCCTGTCCCGCCTGAAGGCCGTGCTCGGCGAGGGCGGGTGGAGCCAGGATCCCGAGCGACTGGCGCCCAAGCTGATCGAGTGGCGAGACCGCTGGAAGGGGACCACGCCGTTTCTGGCCCTCCCGAAGACCGTTGCGGACGTCTCGGCCGTCGTCGGCGTCTGTCATGAGGCGGGCGTGCCGATCACCACCCAGGGCGGCAACACCGGCCTGGTGGGCGGCCAGATTCCGCAGGGCGAGATCCTGCTCTCCACCGAGCGGCTGTCGCAGGTCCGTGACGTGGACGCCTTTGACGACGTGATCGTGGCCGAAGCCGGCGTGACGCTGGCCGCCGTGCACGATGCCGCGCTGAAGGTGCGCCGGCGATTCCCCATGGGGCTGGCCTCGGAGGGCACCGCCACCATCGGCGGCATCGTGTCGACCAACGCTGGGGGCACAGCGGTGCTGCGCTATGGCAACACCCGCGACCTCGTGCTGGGGATCGAGGCGGTCTTGCCCAATGGGGAGATCTGGAACGGGCTCAAGCGCCTGCGCAAGGACAACACCGGCTATGATCTGAAGCAGCTCTTCATCGGCGGGGAGGGAACCCTGGGGGTGGTCACCGCCGCCAGCCTGAAGCTGTTCCCGATCCTGGCCAGCCGCGCCACGGCGGTGGCGGCGGTGGAGTCGCCGGAGGTGGCGATCCAGCTGCTGGTGCGCGCCAAGGAAGAGGCCGGCGGCGCGGTGGAGGCCTTCGAACTGATGGGTCGGCGCGGGGTCGAGTTCGTGCTGAAGAATATCGCCGGCCAGCGCGATCCGCTGCACCGGGACTATCCCTGGTACGTGCTGATCGAGATCGCCTCGGGCGAACCCGGCGCGGCGGAGGCGGCCATGGAGCGGCTGCTGGGCAAGGCCCTGGAGGACAGCCTGATCCTCGACGCCGCCATCGCCCAGAGCGAGGCCCAGGCCAAGGCCTTCTGGTCGGTTCGCGAGAACCAGTCGCCGGGCCAGAAGCCCGAGGGGGCGACCTGGAAGCACGATATCTCGGTCCCCGTCAGCCAGGTGGCGAAGTTCATCGCCGAGGCCACGGCGGCCATGGAGGCCTTCGCGCCGGGCTGCCGGATCACCGCCTTTGGCCACGTCGGCGACGGCAACATCCATTATGACGTCATCCGGCCCGAGGGGGGCGATGACGCGGCCCATTCGGCCCGGCGCGGCGAGGGCTCGCGGATCGTCCACGATATCGCCGCGGCCATGGGCGGCTCGATCTCCGCAGAACACGGCCTGGGCGCGATGAAGACCGAGGAGGCCCGGCGCTACAAGAGCCCGGTGGAGGTTGCGGCGCTGAGCGCGATCCGGCAAAGCCTGGACCCCAAGCGGATCATGAATCCCCGCGTCTTTTTCTGAGCCGCCATGCTGATTGTCCTGTCCCCCGCCAAGGCGATGAACTTCGTCGCGCCGGACAAGCCCTTGCCGATGACCACGCCGGAGATGGGCGAGGACATCGCCCTGTTGTCTGAGACCACCCGCAAGCTGACGGTGGCCCAGGTGAAGCGGCTGATGAGCCTGTCGGACAACCTCGCCAAGCTGAACCGTGATCGCTTCCAGGCCTTCGACCCGTCCATGGAGGAGGGACTGCAGGCCGCCTTCGCCTTCAACGGCGACGTCTATATGGGCTTCAGGGCCCGGGAGCTGGACAAGAAGGCCCTGGCCTTCGCCCAGGATCACGTCCGCATCCTGTCGGGTCTCTATGGCCTGCTCCGGCCCCTCGACGGCATCCAGCCCTACCGTCTGGAAATGGGCACGCGGCTGAAGACCAAGCGCGGGCCCAGCCTCTACGCCTTCTGGGGCGACAAGGTCGCCAGGGCGCTCAACGAGCAGGCCAAGTCTCACAAGGATCCGACCCTGGTGAACTGCGCCAGCCAGGAGTACTTCGGCGTGGTCGACCGGTCGGCCCTGACCCTGCCGGTGGTGAATGTGCGCTTCGTCGAAGAGAAGGACGGCGAGGCCCGGGTGATCAGCTTCTTCGCCAAGCGGGCCCGCGGCGCCCTGGCGCGCTACGCCGTCGACCACCGCATCACCAAGGCCGCCGACCTCAAGGCCTTCGACACCGACGGCTACCGGTTCCAGGCCCACGCCTCCACCGACAGCGAGTGGGTGTTCTCCCGCCCGCAGCCGCCCCTGGTGAGCGCCAAGGCCAAGGCCGCCGCCGACGCTTGACGCAGGGTCCGGCGCGCCGGATGTTCTTTCTAGGGAGCAGTATGGCTTCCGTCAGGGAGAACGCCATGAGTGACGCCGCCACGCTCGACGGTACGGTCAAGACAAACGCCGGTTGGGTCGAGGGTTTAGCGCGCGGCCGGCACATGGCCTTCTACGGCATCCCCTACGCCGCCGCCCCCACCGGCCAGGCCCGCTTCCGCGCCCCCAAGCCGGCCGGCGCCTGGGCGGGCATGCGCAAGGCGACGGAGAAGGGCTTCGCCGCCCTGCAGACCCCGCACTTCATTCCGGGATTCGCGGCCAGCGGACCGCAGGACGAGGACTGCCTGAACCTCAACGTCTTCACCCCGGCGACGGACGGCGCCAGGCGGCCGGTGATGGTCTGGATCCATGGCGGCGGCTTCACCCATGGGGCGGGCTATGAGCCCCTCTATGACGGCGGGCCCCTGGCCGAGCGCGGCGATGTGGTGGTGGTTTCGCTGAACTACCGGCTGGGGGCGCTGGGCTTCCTGTCGATCCCGGAGGCGGGCATTCCCGGCAACGCCGGCCTGCTGGACCAGGTGGCGGCGCTGAAGTGGGTGGCCGAGAACATCGCGGCCTTCGGCGGCGACCCCGAGCAGGTCACCATCTTCGGAGAGTCCGCCGGCTCGGCGGCGGTGACCTGCCTGGTGGCGATGCCGGCCGCGAAGGGACTGTTCAAGCGCGCCATCCTGCAGAGCGGCGTAGGCCGCGCGGGCCCGCCGGAGGTCGCCGCCAAGGCCGCCGACAAGCTGCTGGCGGGGCTGGGTCTCGACCGCAGCCAGGTGGTCGACCTGTTCGATCTACCGGCCGAAAAGATCCTGGCGGCCCAGGCGTCCGGTGGCTTCGGCCCGGGGAGCGGATTTGGTCCCACGCGCGATCCCGCCTCCCTGCCGGAGGATCCGATGAAGCTGGTGCGCGGCGGCGGGGCCGCCGAGATTGCTCTGTTGATTGGCTCCAACCGCGACGAGGTGAAGCTGTTCGTGCCCGGCCGCCGCGAGCCGATGACCGATGAAGCCCTGCTGGACGCCGTGAAGGTTCGCCTGCCCAAGGCCAGCGATGACCAGGCCAAGGACCTGATCGCGGTCTATCGCGCGTCCCGCGAGACCAAGGGCCTGCCCACCGACAACCTGGACCTCATCGACGCGATCGGCACCGATATGCAGTTCCGCATTTCGTCCACCAAGTTCGCTGCGTCCCAAACCCCGCACAACCCGGCCTGGCTCTATCTCTTCACCCACGCCTCTCCGGCCCGGCGCGGGGCGCTCGGCGCCTGCCACGCCCTGGAGATGCCCTTCGTCTTCGGCACGACGAAGATCGAGGGCCAGGTGAACTTCGCCGGCGCCGGTCCCGAGGTGGAGCGGCTGGAGGGCGAGATCATGGACGCCTGGATCGCGTTTGCCCGCACCGGAAATCCCAACCATCCGGGCCTGCCCGCCTGGCCCGCCTACGACGCGGCCAGCCGCGACACCATGGTGTTCGACACTGTCGCGGCCACACTCCAGTCCGATCCCTTCGGCGAGGAGCGGGCGGCGCTGGAGGCGCTGCTCTAGCCGGGCTAGGGTTCCCCAAGCGTGGCCGAACCGAGCCGCCGAGGGGGATTTCAGATGGCGAAAGACAGCAGCGGACCCGTAGTCCTGATCACCGGGACCTCCACGGGCGTGGGCCTGCACACCGCCATCGCCTTCGCGCGCGCCGGCTACGTCACCATCGCCACCATGCGCGACACGTCCAAGAAGAAGGCGCTGCTGGCGGAGGCCAAGGCCGCGGGGGTGAAGGTCAAGGTCGAGAAGCTCGACGTCCAGAAGAAGAAGTCCATCGAGGCCTGCGTCGAGAAGGTGATCCGTAAGCACGGCGGCATCGACGTCCTGGTGAACAATGCCGGCGCCGGCTTCCTGGGCAGCCTGGAGCAGACCACCGATGCGGATCTCGAGCGGACCATGGGGATCAACTTCTTCGGGGTCTGGCGGATGACCAAGGCGGTGTTCCCGCACATGCGCGAGCGCGGTTCGGGGCGGATCATCTCGGTGACCAGCGTCGGCGGCCTGATCGGCCAGCCCTTCAACGACGCATATTGCGCCGCCAAGTTCGCGGTGGAGGGGATGATGGAATCCCTTGCCCCGCTCGCAAAGCGGCTGGGCGTTCAGATCAGCCTGATCGAGCCGGGCCCCATCAACACCGAGTTCGTCAACAGCGTCCGCTCGGCCAGTGATCTCTCGGCCTATGCCCCGCCCTATGACGCCATCGTCGCGAAATACATGGGCGCCAGCACCGGGGTCTTCGCCCAGTATGGCCAGACCGGCGCCGACATCGCCGAGGTGATCCTGGGCGCGGCGACCGCCGAGGCCCCCGACTTCCGCTACATCACCTCGGACTTCGCCAAGCAGGTGGTGAGCCCCAAGGTCGTGGACCCCACCGGCAACAACGTCGTCGACGCCTTCGCCGCCCGCCTTGCCTAGCCGCGCGCCCTGCTTGACGGACCGGACGTAACCCGGCGTCTCTGCTCCCAACACGTACAAGAACCAGAACTGGGAGCAGACGCCATGGCCTACAAACCCTTCGACCTGACCGGCAAGGTGGCCCTTGTCACCGGTGGCAATGGCGGCATCGGCTTTGGCATGGTGGAGGCGCTCGCCCAATCCGGCGCCGACGTGGTGATCTGGGGGTCAAACCCCAAGAAGAACGCCGACGCCGAAGAGAAGCTCAAGACCGTCGGTGTCCGGGTCCTGACCCAGGTGGTGGACGTGGCCGACGAGCACGCGGTGAAGGCGGGCATGGCCGAGGCCATCGCCAAGATGGGCCGCATCGACACCGTGATCGCCAACGCCGGGATCGGCGGCGGCGCGCCCTCCTTCTCGGAATTCTCCACCGAGATGTACCGCAAGGTGCTGTCGGTGAACCTGGACGGAGTGTTCTTCACCTTCCGCGAGGCCTGCAAGCACATGGTCGAGCGGGCCGGGTCCGGCGACAAGGCCGGCGGCTCCCTGGTGGTGATCTCGTCCTTGTCGGCCCTCGACGGTGCGCCGAAGAACGAGGCCTATGCCGCCACCAAGGGCGCCGTGATCTCGATGATCCGCGCCATCGCCGTGGAGCACGCCCGCTACGGTGTGCGGGCCAACGCCATCCTGCCCGGCTGGATCGCCACCGACATGACGGCGGGCGCGCAAGGCAATGACAAGTTCAACGACGCGGTGATCAAGCGGGTGCCCATGCGCCGCTGGGGCCAGCCGGCGGACTTCGGCGGCATGGCGGTCTATCTGGCCTCTGACGCCTCGTCCTTCCATACCGGCGACAGCTTCCTGATCGACGGCGGCTACGGGGTCTTCTGATGACCCGGCGCGCATGACAACACGCGCCTATTCCGCCCGCCTGGGGGAGATTTCCGACGCCCAGTTCCAGCACGCGCTCGACCGGCTGGACCTTGGCGAACTGGTCCGCGCCACCGCCGTGCCCTTCGGCCTGTTCGGACAGAACGTCTTCCTGACGACCACGCGTGGCGAGTTCATCTTTCGCGGCGCCCAGCATGGCGACTGGCAGTTCGCCAAGGAGGTGTTCTTCGCGCGCCTGCTGGCGGAGCGGACGACCGTGCCAGTGGCTTGGCCCCAATGGTTGGAGACCTCGCCGGAGATCTTCGGCTGGTCCTACATCCTCGCGCCGCGCCTGCCGGGCCTGCCCCTGGCAGACCCACAGGTGATCGTGGGCCTGTCGCCGGACGACCGCTGGCAGATCGCATGGGCGCTGGGCGAGACCCTTGCGGCGCTGCAGACCCTGACTGGGGAACAGGCCGGCGACTTCGACCTCGCCGCCGGTGGCGTCGTGCCTTTCGAGGGCGGTCACCTTGGGCATCTGGTCGGCGAGGTGCGAAGGCTGATCGCCGACGCGGATGCCTCCGGCTCCCTGACGCGGGAGGATCACGCCTGGATCGAGGGCGTCTTGCGCCAGGCGGGCTCGGCGCGCGCCGCCGGTCCTTCGGTCTATCTGCACAACGACTTCAGCCTCAACAACGTGCTGGCCGAGCGGCGCGACGGCGCCTGGGCGATCACCGGCGTCGTGGACCTGATGACCTCGGCCTTCGGCGGCGGCGAGGCCGACCTCTGCCGTCAGGCCGCAAACTACCTGGACCAGGATCCGGCCCTGACGTCGGCCCTGATCGGGGCCTATCGCGGGGCGGGCGGCGGCGGCCTGGACGCGCAATCCCGCGCGCCGTTGTACGTGGTCTATGAGCGCCTGCTGCTCTGGGAATACTTCACCCGCCCGCCGCAGCGCGCCGACTGGACCGCCGGTAAGACCTTCAGCGGCTGGGCGCGGCGATATGTGGATCGGCTGACGCCTCTGCTCTCAACCTGACCCAGGGTCACGGTTCCCTTGGCCGCCGTGGGGCGCCATCCTGCCGCCAAAGAAACTTCGGGAGAAAACGCCATGACCCTGCACACCCCGCTTTGTGACCTGTTGGGGGTCAAGCACCCCATCATGCTGGCCGGCATGGGGGGCGTCTCCTATGCCGAGCTCGTGGCGGCGGTCTCCAACGCCGGGGGCTACGGCGTGCTGGGCATGGCCGGCCGGACGCCGGACTTCATCCGCGACGAGATGCGCAAGGTCAAAAGCCTCACCGACAAGCCCTTCGGCGTCGACCTGCTGGCGGCCAGCCCTGAGAGCCTGACGGCCTCGGTGGAGATCATCATCGAGGAGGGGGCCTCCAGCTTCGTGGCCGGCCTGGGCGTGCCCATGCCGATCATGGAGAAGCTGAAGAAGGCCGGCCTCAAGGTCATGGTGGTCTGCGGCGCGGTGAAGCACGCGGTGAAGGCCGAGCAGGCCGGCTGCGACGCGGTGATCTGCCAGGGCGGCGAGGGCGGCGGCCATACCGGCCTTGTGGGCACCATGCCCCTGGTGGCCCAGGCGGTGGAGGCGGTGAAGATCCCGGTGGTGGCGGCCGGCGGCCTCTATGACGGGCGCGGCCTGGCCGCGGCCCTGACCCTCGGCGCGGTCGGCGTCTGGATGGGCACCCGCTTCATCGCCAGCCACGAGGCCCACGCCGGCGAACTCTACCGCCAGACCATCGTCGAGGCGGCCGACGAGGACACCGTCCGCACGCGGTCCTATTCCGGCAAGCCGATGCGGGTGCGCAAGAACCCCTATGTCGAGGACTGGGAGACCCGTCCCCAGGACATCCAGCCCTTCCCGCAGCAGGCCATGCTGTCCAGCCGCGCCGGGGTCATGGGCGGCATCGGCGGCCAGATCGAGGGCCTGGACGCCGACAAGTCCTGCTTCGCCATGGGCCAGTCGGCGGGCGGCATCCACGAGGTGCTGCCGGCGGCGCAGATCGTGGCCAACCTGGTCTCGGAGGCGGAAGCCGCGCTCGGACGGGCGAGCAAGCTGGTGAAGGTGACAGCCTAGGCTCGGCCGACGAACGGATTATCGAAACGATCAGGGTGGAGA
>JAZKFM010000056.1:0-5103 GCA_040386415.1 Pseudomonadota bacterium | reverse complement strand
TGGCCCTGCCCGACGGCGACGACCGCCGCGGCGACACCAGCGTTCCCCTGCAGAAACTCCTGGACCTGGGCGCCCGGATCACCGCGATCCCCGAGAGCCTCGACGTCCACAAGACCGTCAAGCGCGCCATCGAGAACCGCCGCTCCGCCATCGAGACCGGCGAGGGCCTGGACTGGGCCACTGGCGAACACCTGGCCTTCGCGACCCTGCTGGACGAGGGCTTCCCCGTCCGCCTGGCCGGCCAGGACAGCGTGCGCGGCACCTTCGTTCAGCGCCACTGCGACCTGATCGACCAGACCACCGAGGCCCACTACCAGCCGCTCTCCAACCTGCGCCCTGGCCAAGCCCACTTCGAGGTGCTCGACAGCCCCCTGTCGGAAGAGGCGGTGCTGGGCTTCGAGTACGGCTTCTCGCTGGCCGACCCCAAGACCCTGGTGCTGTGGGAAGGCCAGTTCGGCGACTTCGCCAACGGCGCCCAGGTGGTGATCGACCAGTTCATCTCCTCGGGTGAGCGCAAGTGGCTCCGCATGAGCGGCCTGGTCCTGCTCCTGCCCCACGGCTACGAGGGCCAGGGTCCGGAACACTCCTCGGCCCGCCTGGAGCGCTTCCTGCAGCTCTGCGCCGAGGACAACCTCCAGGTCGTCAACTGCTCGACGCCGGCCAACTACTTCCACGTCCTGCGCCGCCAGATGCGCCGGGAGTTCCGCAAGCCTCTGGTGGTGATGACCCCCAAGTCGCTGCTGCGGCACAAGAAGGCGACGTCGCGGCTCGTGGACCTGGCGGAGGGCTCGTCCTTCCACCGCGTGCTGCACGACGACGCCGAGCGCGGCGTCAACACCGCCACCAAGCTGGTGGAGCCCGACAAGATCCGCCGGGTCGTGCTGTGCTCGGGCAAGGTCTATTACGACCTGCTGGACGCCCGCGAGGAGAAGGGCGTCGACGACGTCTATCTCATGCGACTGGAGCAGTTCTATCCGTGGCCGGTGAAGTCGCTTTCCACCGAGTTGTCGCGTTTCCCCAACGCCGAACTGGTCTGGTGCCAGGAAGAGCCGAAGAACATGGGCGGCTGGACCTTCGTCGACCCGTGGCTGGAGCTCACCCTCGAGCGCCTGAAGATCAAGGCCAAGCGCGCCCGCTATGTCGGCCGCCCGGCCTCGGCCTCCACCGCCGCCGGCCAGATGAGCCGGCACATGAAGGAGCTTCAGACGTTCCTTGCTGAAGCCTTCGCCTAAACCGACCGCCCGAAAGAACAGGAAGAACCTCCCCAATGGCCGACATCATGACGCCCACGCTCGGCGAATCCGTCACCGAGGCGACTGTGGCGCGCTGGGCCAAGAAGCCCGGGGACGCGGTCCGCAAGGACGAGATCCTCGTCGAACTGGAGACCGACAAGGTCAGCCTGGAAGTCGCCGCCCCCGCTGACGGGGTGCTGACCTCCATCAGCGCCGAGGAAGGCGCCACGGTCGAGCCCGGCGCGGTCCTGGGTCACGTGACCGAGGGCGCTGTCGCCGCTGCCCCGGCCAAGGCCGAAGCCCCCAAGGCCGCGGCCCCGGCTCCGGCTCCGGCCCCGGCCCCGGCTCCGGCTCCTGCTCCGGCCCCCGCGGCCAAGCCCGCTCCGGCCGCCGCCGCCGCCGCGCCCCTCGCCCCTTCGGCCCAGCGCATCGTCGCCGAAAACAACCTCGACGGCGGCGCGATCGCCGGGACCGGCAAGGACGGCCGGGTGACCAAGGGCGACGCCCTGGCCACCCTCGAGGCCCGCGCCAATGCGCCCGCCGCCGCGCCTGTCGCTGCGGCGCCGCGCGAGATTCACGCACGTGAGGAGCGGGTCCGCATGACCCGCCTGCGCCAGACCATCGCGCGCCGGCTGAAGGAAGCCCAGAACGCCGCGGCCATGCTGACGACCTTCAACGAGGTCGACATGACCAACGTCATGGCCCTGCGCACCAAGTACAAGGACGTCTTCGAGAAGACCCATGGCGTGAAGCTGGGCTTCATGAGCTTCTTCGTGGCCGCCGTGGTCCACGGCCTCAAGCAGGTCCCGGAGGTCAACGCCGAGATCGAAGGCCAGGACATCATCTACAAGAACCACTACGACATCGGCGTCGCCGTCGGCACCGAGCGCGGCCTGGTGGTTCCCGTGGTCCGCGACGCCGACGCCCTGAACCTGGCCGGCGTGGAAAAGGCCATCGGCGCCCTGGGCAAGAAGGCCCGCGACGGGGCGCTGGCCATGGAAGATCTGCAGGGCGGCACCTTCACCATCTCGAACGGCGGGGTCTACGGCTCGCTGATGTCGACCCCGATCCTGAACGCGCCGCAGTCGGGCATCCTCGGCATGCACAAGATCCAGGAGCGCCCCATGGCGATCGGCGGACAGGTGGTGATCCGCCCGATGATGTACCTGGCGCTGAGCTACGACCACCGCGTGGTGGACGGCCAGGGCGCGGTGACCTTCCTGGTCCACGTCAAGGACGCCATCGAGAACCCGGAACGCCTGCTGCTGGATATCTAGGGGGCGTCCGCCTCCCCATATCCTCCCCAGCGCACCTCAATTCGGAAGACCAGGCTCATGGCCCAATACGACGTCGTCATCATCGGGGGCGGTCCCGCCGGCTACAACGGCGCCATCCGCGCGGGCCAGCTTGGCCTCTCGGTGGCCGTGGTGGAGAAGCGCGAGACCCTGGGCGGCACCTGCCTGAATGTCGGCTGCATGCCCTCCAAGGCCCTGCTGCACGCCTCGGAGATGTTCGAGCTGGCCAACAAGGACTTCGCCACCCTCGGCATCGAGGTGACGCCGACCCTCAACCTGCCGCAGATGATGAAGCAGAAGGCCGAGAGCGTGAGCGCCCTGACCAAGGGCATCGAGTTCCTGTTCAAGAAGAACAAGGCCGACTGGATCAAGGGCATGGGTCGGATCGCCGGCCCCGGCAAGGTCGAGGTCACCGGCCCCGACGGCTCGGTCACCGTGCTGGAGACCAAGAACATCGTCATCGCCACGGGCTCGGAGCCATCGGGCCTGCCCGGCGTGGTGGTGGACAACAAGCGCATCGTCGACTCCACCGGCGCGCTGACCCTGCCGGAAGTGCCGGGGAGCCTGATCGTCATCGGCGCCGGCATCATCGGCCTGGAGCTGGGCTCGGTCTGGCGTCGCCTGGGCGCGCAGGTCACTGTCGTGGAGTTCCTCGACCGCATCACGCCGGGCATGGACGCCGAGACCGCCAAGACCTTCCAGCGGTCGCTCACCAAGCAGGGCATGGCCTTCAAGCTGGGCTCCAAGGTCACGGGCGCCAAGTCCTCCAAGACCGGCGTCACCCTCACGGTCGAGCCGGTGGCCGGCGGCGAGATCGAGACCCTGACCGCCGACTATGTGCTGCTGGCCATCGGCCGCCGCCCCTATACCGACGGCCTGGGCCTGGAGACCGTGGGCATCGTCCCCGACAAGCGCGGCTTCATCGAGACCGACCACTTCAAGACCTCGGCGCCCGGTGTCTGGGCCATCGGCGACGCCATCCACGGCCCCATGCTGGCTCACAAGGCCGAGGAAGACTCCGTGGCGGTGATCGAGCTCATCGCCGGCAAGTACGCCCACGTGGACTACAACCTGGTCCCCAGCGTGGTTTACACCTACCCGGAGGTCGCCTGGGTCGGGAAGACCGAGGAGCAGCTCAAGGAGGCGGGCGTCGCCTACAAGGCCGGCAAGTTCCCCTTCACCGCCAACAGCCGCGCCAAGATCAACCATGAGACCGACGGCTTCGCAAAGGTCCTGGCCGACGCCAAGACCGACGAGATCCTCGGCGTCCACATCATCGGCCCCCAGGCGGGCGAGTTGATCGGCGAGTACTGCGTGGCCATGGCCTTCCGCGCCGCCAGCGAGGACGTGGCCCGCACCGTGCACCCCCATCCCACCCGCTCCGAGGCCGGCCGCCAGGCCGCCATGGGGGTCGAGGGCTGGACCATGCAGGCGTAATGCTCGTCCGCCGGGTCCGCCCGGAGGAGTTGCCCATCGCCGCGGCCGTCTACCAGAAGGTCCTGCGCGAGACCTTCACCTGGCTGCCGGCCGCGCGCCACAACGCCCAGGACTTCCTTCGCGACGCCCGTGAGGAGGAGGTCTATGTGGCCGTCCTCGAGCGCCGCATCGTCGGCGTCGCCGCTCTCTATCGGCGCGACTCGTTCCTGCACTCCCTCTATGTCGATGTCCGCGGCCGCGGTGTCGGCAAGGCCCTGCTGGACCATGTGGCCGCCGCCGCGCCCAACGCGCTGGCGCTGAAGTGCCAGACCGCCAATGGCCGGGCGCGGGCCTTCTACGCCCGGGAGGGCTTCGCCGAGGTTTCGCAGGGCGATGACGGCGTTCCCTGGGTGCGCATGGAGAGGCCTTCCACCGCCTGGAGCTGAGCCCTTGCGGCGGCAGCCAAAACCCGGTCCCCTGGACGCAAAGCGTTGGGGAAGGAAACCGATGGAACTCGTGCTGATCCGCCATGGCCTGCCGGTGCGCAGCGCGCAGAGTTCCGATCCGCCGCTGCACGACGAGGGCCATGAGCAGTCGCGCAAGGTCGCCGAGTGGCTAGCCGGAGAGACCTTCGACGCGGTCTATTCCAGCCCCATGCTGCGCGCCATCGAGACCGCCGGTCCTATGCTCGCCCACAGCGGCCACGAGCTGCGCCACCATGACGGCATCGCCGAGTTCGACCGTGACTCCGGCGCCTACGTCCCCATGGAGGAGCTGAAGCGCGAGGACTACGCCGCCTGGAAGGCCATGGCCGACGGCGAGCACGGGGTCGATATCGGCGTCTTCCAGCGGGCGGTGGTCGCGGCCCTGGAGGAGATCATCGAGAGCCATCCCGGCCAGCGGGTGGCGGTGTTCTGCCACGGCGGCGTGATCAATGTCTGGACCGCCCATGTGCTGGGCATGGCCCCGCGCCTCTTCTTCGAGCCCCGCTACACCAGCATCCACCGCTACATGTGCGCCCGCAGCGGCCAGCGGAACATCCTCAGCCTGAATGAGACCGCGCATTTGCGGGACTAACCAATCCCGTCATCCCGGACGCCGCCAGGCGATCCGGGACCCAGGGGCCCAGCGCACCGCCCCTGGGTCCCGGCTCTCCGCTC
>JAZKFM010000055.1:0-18114 GCA_040386415.1 Pseudomonadota bacterium | reverse complement strand
TCACCGTGCGCAGGCCCGTCCAGCCGCGGTAGGGATACCGCCTGGCGGTGGAGACTGCCTCGGACCACGGTCGCGCTGGTCATTTCACACCGCGTGCCTATCTTGCGGAAATGGCTAGCCAAATTCCCCTCGCCACCATCGGCTACGAGAGCGCCACCCAGGACGCGGTGATCGCGCGACTGAAGGCGGCCAGGGTCGCCGTCCTGATCGACGTCCGCGCCGTGGCCGCCTCCCGCCGCGCCGGCTTTTCCAAGACCCTGTTGGCCGCCAGTCTCGCCGCGGCCGGGATCGAATACGTCCACCTGCGCCAGCTCGGCACCCCCAAGCCCGGCCGCGACGCCGCCCGCAAGGGCCGCATCGGCGAGATGACCGAGATCTTCGAGGCCCACATGGCCGAGCCCGCCGCCCAGCTCGAGCTGGCCCGCGCCACCGCCATCGCCGCCGATCGCAAGACCGCGCTGCTCTGTTACGAGGCCGACGCCTGCGGCTGCCACCGCAAGATCCTGGCCGAGAGTATCGCCGAGACCTTGGGCTGCGAGATCGAGAACCTCTAGGCCTCAGTCATCAATCGCCGCATAGGCGCTGGTCCAGAAGTCGGTGAACACCTTCGGCGGCTCGGGCGAGTCCATGTGCCGTTGGGTCAGAAGCACGCCCACCAGGTCCTCGGCGGGATCGGAGTGGCCTGAAGTGCCGAACCCGCCGTCCCAGCCGAACCGGCCCGGCGCGACCCAGAGGTCGGAGCGGCGGATGCAGACCGACATGCCAAAGCCCCAGCTGGCGCTGTCGCCAAAGAACATCGCCGCGCCGGCCCGCTGCTCCGGCGTCAGCTGGTCCGAGGTCATCAGGTCGACCGAGGGCCGCGACAGGATGCGGCCGCTGGGACCCACGCCCTTGTCCAGCATCATCCGGCAGAAGGCGAGGTAGTCGTCGGCCGTGGAGACCAGGCCGCCGCCGCCGGACGGGAAGGCGCGGGGCTGGTTGTAGCCGGCGTCAGTGGCGGCGTTGATCGCCACCTTTCCCGTCGCGTGATCCATGGCGTAGGCGCGCGGCAGGCGGTGCAGCTTGTCGGCCGGGACGTGGAAACCGGTGTCCTTCATGCCCAGCGGCCTGAAGATGCGCTCGTCCATGAACTCGGGCAGGGACCGGCCCGAGGCGCGCGCGATCAGTACGCCCAGAACCTCCGCGCCCGTATGATACATCCATGCCTCGCCGGGCTGATGAACCAGGGGCAGGGCGCCCAGCTTGGCCATCCAGGCGTCGGGGGTGTCCGACACAAGCCACGGGCCGGGCGACAGGCCCGCGGCCTCCATGGCGTGCTGGATCGGATAGGTCCCGGGCCGCGCCATGATCGCCCCGATCCCCAGCCGGAAGGTCAGCAGGTCGCGCAGGGTGATGGGCCGCTCAGCAGGCACGGTGTCGGTGAGCTTCGCGCCGATGGAGGTCAGCACCCGGCGGTCGGCCAGCTCCGGCAGCCAGGGATCGACCGGGTCGTCCAGCCGCAGGCGGCATTCCTCCACCAGGATCATGGCCGCCACCGCCGTGATCGGCTTGGTCATCGAGGCGATGCGGAAGATGGTGTCGCGCGCCATCTGCGTCCCGCCCTCGAAGGCGGTCTGGCCCATGGCCTCGACGTGGGTCTCGCCCCGCCGGTGGACCAGGGTGACGAGACCGGGCATCGCTCCGCCCGCCACATGGCCCTCCATCACCTGGCGCATGTGCGTCAGGCGGGCCGGGGAGAAACCGCCAGGGTTCATTGGCCTTCGAACTCGGCGTCGATCACCAGCTCGATGGGGTCGGCGAACACCGGCGGCATGCCGAAGTCGGCCGGCTTGATTTTGGTCGTGGCGGTCATGCCGATGCGCGGCTTGCCGAAGCCCTTGCCGGCGCCCACCAGGACGACATCGAAGGTGATCGGCCTGGTCTTGCCCATCAGGGTGAGATCGCCGTCCACCTGGCCACGGGTGGCGTCGGTCTTGCGGAAGGCGGTGGAGGCGAAGGTCGCCGTGGGATTTTCCTTGGCGCCCAGGTACTTGGCGGAGATTTCGGCGCCGAAGCCGGCGACATTGGTCGCCACGGTTCCGGTTTCTACCGTCGCAGTGACCGAGGACCTGGCGGGCGAGGCCGGATCCCAGACCAGGGAGCCCGCCACCTTGTCGAACCGGAAGACGCTGATCGAGTAGCCCAGGTGAGGCACCCGGGCGAGAACCGACGCATGGTCTTTGTCCAGCTTGTAGGTTCCGGCCGGCGCGAGGCTGACGTCGGGCTCACCGCAGAAAACCCCCGCCGGCACGCCGGGAGGGCAGGCGCCGTTGGCCGCCAGGGCCTGGCCTGCGAACGACTGGGATATGGCCAGGCTGGCGCCCACGGCCAGCAACGACTTCAGAAGATCGGTCATACCCAAGCACCCTTGTTTTCGGTGGTCCTGTCTCAAGGACGAACCGCCGGACGCACGCCCGACATTGGACCTGACCTTTTTGTCAGGCGCTCGGGACGGCGACCAGGGACTCTCCGAGCAGTTCCTGCAACAGAGCGGTGCGCGGATAGGGATGATGCCGGTACTGGCGGAATCCCTCGGCCAGGGCCACGCCGAAATCGCGGCCGCGCCTGCGGGTCCAGGCCTCCATCGAGGCCTGGTGGTCGCTGATGTCGTGCTGCTTGGAGACCCAGCTGTCCTGGCTCTTGTGGGCCGCCAGCATGGCCTGCTTGGTGGCGAAGTGGTCGCCCACGTCGACGCCGAAATCGGGCGCCACCTTCACCCCCTCGCGGTCGCGGCCGCCGATGGGGTCCATGAAATAGAGATGCGGGATGCCCGCCAGGATGGGGGCGTCGCCGGTCCTGTAGTTGGGGACCGAGGCCGCAAAGCAGGCGTCGCGGACCAGCACGCTGACGGCCTCATGGTCGGGGTGGTAGTCGGCCGGAGAGGCGGTCAGCACGATGTCCGGCGCGGCCCAGCGGATCATCTCGGTCACCCGCCGGCGGCAGGGATCGTCGTTGAAGACGCTGAGGTCGGGAATGTCGGCGCAGCGGTAGTCGGCTCCGATCAGGTCGGCGGCCGCGGCGGCCTCGGCCCGGCGGATCTTGGCCGTCTGCACCGGATCGGTCTCGCTGGAGCCGCAGTCTCCGGCCGTCACCGTGACGATCTTCAGGGCGTGCCCCTTGGCCGCCAGCAGGGCCATCGTGCCGGCGCCCAGGGTCTCGATGTCGTCGGGATGGGCGTGGATGGCGAGGATCGTGGTCATCGCCCTTTATCGCCCGGCCTCCGCCCGGCGGGAAGGTGAGACAAATTTCACCTGACAAGCCTGGGCTTATCTGGCTTTTTCCACCCCATATTCGGGAGGGTAGGGGCATGGCCCAATTCGATCCGGCCGCGGCGACGCAGGCCTATCTCGCGACATTGCCGCCTGAGGCTCACGCCAAGGCCACGGCCTATACCCAGGGCGGACACTGGGTGCTGCTGTGGGGCGCCGTGGTGGCGGTGGTGATCGCCTGGCTGGTGCTGAAGTCCGGCGTCCTGGTGAAGGTCCGTGACGCCGTCAACGCCAAGAAGAGCCGGCCCTGGCTGGCGGTGGCCGCGGTTGTCGTCGTCGACATGGTGATCGAGGGCCTGCTGATCCTGCCCTGGTCGGCCTATGAGGACTGGTGGCGGCAGAAGTCCTACGGCCTGACCGACCAGGCCTTCGGCGGATGGGCCGGCGAGACCCTGCTCATGCTGGCGATCTCGCTCGTCATGACCGTGGCCCTGGCCACCGGCGTCTACGCCCTGATGCGCAAGGCCCCCAAGACCTGGTGGGCCTGGGGCGGCGGCCTGGTGGCGGTGGCCTTCATGGTGATCATGGTGGTGTCTCCGGTGTTCATCGAGCCGCTGTTCAACACCTACACGCCAGCGCCTCCCGGCCCGGTCCGCGACACGGTCGTCACCATGGCCAACGCCAACGGCGTCCCCTCCGACAAGATCTATGTCTATGACGGCTCCAAGCAGTCCAACCGCTACACGGCCAATGTCTCGGGCCTGTTCGGCACCGCCCGCATCGCCATGAGCGACACGATGTTCAAGCAGGGCGCCGACCTCGCCGAGGTCAAGGGCGTGGTGGGCCACGAGATGGGCCACTATGTGCACATGCACTCCATCTGGCTGGCCTCGGCCTTCGGCGGCCTGGCCCTGGTGCTGTTCTTCCTCGTGGACCGCCTGTTCGCGCCCGTCGCCCGGCTCCTGGGCGCGAAGGACATCAGCGGGGTTTCCGACCCCGCCGGCCTGCCGGTGATCTGGATCATCATGGCGGTGCTGGGCCTGCTGGCGACGCCCATCACCTCGTCCCTGATCCGGGTGGCCGAGACCGACGCCGACCGGTTCTCGCTGGAACGCTTCAACGAGCCGGATGGCCTGGCCAAGGCCCTGGTCAAGACCATCGAATATCGCGCCGCCACCCCATCGAAGCTGGAGGAGGTGCTGTTCTACGACCATCCCTCCGTCGGCAGCCGTGTCCGCATGGCGATGGACTGGAAGGCCGCCCATCCCCCCAAGAGTGAGCCGATCTACTGACCCAACGCATCCTCACCTACGACGAAGCCAGCCGCGCCGCCCTTGCCGGTGACGCCGAAGCCCAGATGGCCCTGGCCGAGGCTCTCGACAGCCAGGGCCAGGGCAAGGCCGCCCTCGACTGGATGGTCCGCGCCGCCCAGGGGGGCTGGATGCCCGCGGTCTCGCGGTTGGGCCTGTGGCAACTGGTGGGGCACATCACCCCCCAGGCGCCGGCGCTCGGCGTGGGCCGCATCCTCCAGGCCGCGCAAGGAGGCGATCCCTTCGGCCTGCACCTGGCCGCCATCGTCGATTCTGGGGCCATCGGCACGCCGCGCAATATCGGCCGCGCCCTCTATTGGCTGGCCCGCGCGGCGGAGCTGGGGGACGGCCGCGCGGCCTGCCAGCTTGGCCTATTGTGCGGTGACGAGGCCCTGGCCCATGCCGCCCTGTCGGCCGCCGCCATCACCGGCTTCGAGCCGGCCATCGGCGCCCTGGGCGCCCGCGGCGTGATACCCGCGCCCACCGACTGGGACGCGGTGGCGGCCGCCGCCGATCTCTCGGACTTCGCAGCGCCGGTCAGCCGGATCGTGGAGAGCGAGAGCCCCCGTATCCTGTCGATCCCCAGCCTCCTGCCGCCCTGGATCTGCGCCTATGTCAGGGCGCTGGCCGAGCCCGCCCTAGGCCGCGGCCTGGTGCTGGTGGACGACGGCAGTGAAGAAGAGCGGGACGAGCGCTCCAACCGCGTCATGCACTTTGGCCTCGTGGATTCCGACGTGATCCTGGAGCTGGTGAACCTGCGCCTCAGCCAGGCCGCAGAGATGCCGCCGGAGAACGCCGAGGGGTTGGGGGTGCTGCACTATTCGCCGGGCGAACGCTACCGCCCGCATATGGACTACATCCCCGACACCCCGGCCAACGCTCAGCAGCTGGCGGTCATGGGGCAACGCGTCCGCACCCTGCTGGTCTATCTGAACGACGCCTTCGAGGGCGGGGCGACCGTGTTCCCCCGGCTCGAGGCCGCCTTCCAGCCCCCGCCTGGCGGTGCGCTGATCTTCGACAGCGTCACCCCCGAGGGCGAGATGGACCCGCTCACCCTGCACGAAGGATCGCCCACCACCTCCGGCGAGAAGTGGGTGATCTCCCGCTGGTTCAGGACCAAGGCCCTGCGGCCTACCGCTTCCTGACGAACACCGTGCCTGCGGAATAGCCCGCGCCGAAGGAGCAGATCAGGCCGGTGTCCCCGGCCTTGAAGTCCTCGTTGGCGCTGTGGAAGGCGATGATGGAGCCGGCCGACGAGGTGTTGGCGTAGGTGTCGAGGATGATGACGTTCTCGCCCGGCGCCGGATCTCGGCCCAGCACCCGCTTGCCGATCATGACGTTCATGTTGATGTTGGCCTGGTGCAGCCACAGGCGCTTCAGCCCGGTGGGATCCACCCCCAGGTCGCCGGCGTGCTGGACGATCATCTCCGACACCATCGGCACCACCTCGCGGAACACCTTGCGGCCTTCCTGGACGAAGAGCTTGTCCGCCGCCCCCACGCCCTCGGGCGCCGCGCGGTTCAGGAAGCCGAAGTTGTTGCGGATATTGTTGGAGAACTCGGTCTTCAGCCGCGTGCCCAGGATTTCCCAGCCCTGACCCGGCTTGGCCAGGTCTTCCCGCTCCACGATCACGGCGGTGGCCACGTCGCCGAAGATGAAGTGGCTGTCGCGGTCGCGGAAGTTCAGGTGGCCCGAGGTGATCTCCGGATTGACCACCAGCACCGCGCGGGCCGAGCCGGTGGCGATATAGTCGGCCGCCGTCTTGATGCCGAAGGTGGCCGAGGAGCAGGCGACGTTCATGTCGAAGCCGAAGCCGTCGATGCCGAGCGCCTGCTGGATCTCGATGGCCATGGCCGGATAGGCGCGCTGCATGTTCGACGCCGCGCAGATCACTGCGTCGATCTGGCTGGCGTCCTTGCCCCAGCGGGCGATGGCGTCTCGGGCCGCGGCCACGCCGATCTCGGCCATCACCGACAGCTCGTCGTTGGAGCGCTCGGGGATGCGCGGCGTCATGACGGCGGGATCGATGACGCCCGACTTGTCCACGACGAACCGCGACTTGATCCCCGAGGCCTTCTCGATGAACTCGACGGAGGAGGGGGTCAGGGCCTCCACCTCACCGGCCCCGATCGCCGCGGCGTGCTCGGTGTTGAAGTTGGCGACATAGGTGTTGAAGGCCTCCACCAGCTCGGCGTTCGAGACGCTCTGGGGCGGGGTGTAGAGGCCGGTGGCCGCGATCACGGCTGAGTGCAAGGGGTCGTCTCCCGGTAGAAGGGGCCCCTGTCTGGGGCGTCTGCCGGCGTTGATAGCATGGTCGAGGCCGACAGGCCGAGAGCCCTCCCAACGCACGCGGCGGCGCTCAAGGCTAAGCTTCTGAAAAGCCGTGGTTCCTTCACCCCTAGGTTGCTGTCGCCGCGCTCCCATGGGCACGATTCTCGGGGCTTCAAGTCTGTGGCGAACCGGCCACAGATCGTGGAGACCGCCGTTCTCTGCCGTGTTTGTTCAGAAACCAGGCTTGTTTCGTGGCCGGTGCATGCCATTTGCGCAGCCTGGGCAATGAAACCCAGAGTTGGAGTATCAAAAAAAATGAAGTCTCTCATCGTTCTCGCGGCCACCGCCGCCGCTGTCCTCGCCGCCCCGGCCGTCGCCTCGGCGCAGTCGATGTCGCCCACCACCTTCTACGGCTCGATCGGCTATGCCAACGCCGCCATCGACGACGTGAACCTGGGCGCCGTCCAGGGCCGCCTCGGCGCCCGCTTCGGCCAGTATGTCGGCGTCGAAGGTGAAGTCGCCGGCGGCGTCAAGGAAGACAGCGTCCGCATCGGCGCGGTCAATGTCGACGTGGAACTGAAGCACCAGGTGGCGATCTACGGCGTCGGCTATCTGCCGCTGAACCCGCAGTTCGACCTGCTGGCCCGCGTGGGCTACGGCAACACCAAGATCGAAGCCTCGGCGCTCGGCGCCGCCGCCGCCGCCGATGGCGACAGCTGGAACTACGGCGTCGGAGGCCAGTACTTCTTCGACGACAAGAACGGCGTGCGCGTCGACTACACGCGTCATGACTTCAAGGACTCCGGCGACGACGCCGACGTCTGGGCGGTCGCCTACACCCGCAAGTTCTAAGCCACGATTGCCCTCCCCCTCGATGGGGGAGGGTTGGGTGGGGGTGAGGGCAGGGCGTCCGGCGAAACTCTAGGTCGGCGTCCGTGCCTCCAAGCGCCAAGCCTTCAGCGCTCTGCATTCACCCCCATCCCCGGCCCTTCCCCCATCGAGGGGGAAGGGGGAACCGGAACGCCGGTCTCCAACTCGAGCGCCCTGAGCGCCGACCTGTGCCCCCTGAGGCACACCTCCGCCCCCGCCACATTGTTTCCGCCGAATGTCGGGGAACTGACCTAGGGCCGCCGTGTTTGGAGGCGTCTTAGGCGGTGCTGGGGAGCTGAACCAAAGAGTTGGAGTAACCTATGAAGTCTCTCATCGCCCTGGCGGCGACCACCGCCCTGACCCTCGCCGTGCCCGCCATCGCCTCGGCGCAGTCGCTTTCCCCCACCACGGTCTACGGCTCGCTCGGCTATGCGAACGCCAATATCGACGATGTAAACCTGGGTGCGATCCAGGGTCGCGTCGGCGCCCGGTTTGGCCAATACCTCGGCGTCGAGGGCGAACTGGCCGCCGGCGTGAAGGAAGACAGCGTCAGCGTCGCCGGGACCTCGGTGGACGTGAAGCTGCAGCACCAGGCCGCCATCTACGGCGTGGGCTACCTGCCGGTCTCGCCCCAGGCCGACCTCTTCGCCCGCGTCGGCTACGGCACGTCGAAGATCAAGGCGTCGGCGGCCGGGGCCTCGGCGGCCGATGACGGCGAGAGCTGGAGCTACGGCGTCGGAGGCCAGTACTTCCTGGACGACCGCAATGGCGTCCGCCTCGACTACACGCGCCATGACTTCAAGGACGCCAGCGAGAACGCCGACGTCTGGGCCATCGGCTACACGCGCAAGTTCTAACCACCAGGCGGCGCCGCGGATCGTCCGTGGCGCCGCGCCCTTTCCGGCCGGGGTGTGGGCCGCAATATGGAGTACCAAGACCATGAAGACCCTGTTTGGCCTCGCGGCCGCCCTGACCCTTTCCCTCCCTGCGGCCGCCCTGGCCCAATCGCCGATCTACGGCTCGCTCGGCTATGCCAACCATCATGTGGCCGACGCCGACGCCGGCGCGGTCCAGGCGCGCCTGGGCGCCCGCCTGAGCCCCTATTTCGGCGCTGAGGCCGAGCTGTCGCGGAGCGTGAAGTCCGGCGACGGCCAAGTGGCGGGCTTCCCGGTCGAGGTGGAGGTTGAGCATCAGGCGGCCATCTACGGCGTCGGGTTCCTGCCCATAACCCCGCGCGCCGACCTGTTCGTCCGGGCTGGGTACGGCGAAACCAAGCTGAACTTCACGGCCGCCGGCGGCTCGGCGACCGACCGCAACACCAGCTGGAACTTCGGCGTCGGCGGCCAGTACTTCCTGGACGACAAGAATGGCGTCCGGCTGGATTACACCCACCATGACTTCATGAAGTCGGAGGATACCGCCGACGTCTGGGCGGTCGCCTACACCCGGAAGTTCTAGGCTCGGAACCTTGGCCGGGCCGACATCGTTGATGTCGCGCCCGGCTCCCCGCCCGTGGGGGCCTGATCCCCTATCCGAAGAGAAAAATCATGGCCGACCCGATGACCTCCCCCGCCAACGGAACCACGGCTAACGGAACAGCCGCCAATCTGGCTGACGCCACCGCCGCCCTCGATCCGGTCGCCACCTCGGCCAGGAACGCCAAGGCCAGCGCCTCGGACTCGCTCAACGAAGCCGCCGACGCCGTGGGCAAGGCGCCCGCCGCCCTCAACGAAGCCGCCCACAGCCTGCTCAGCGCCGCCCGCACCTTGCTGGAAGGCAAGACCGAGGTGGTCGTCGCCAAGGGCCAGGAGGTCTATGGCAAGGTGAAGGAACGCGCCGTCGAACGCTTCGGCGACACCGACGTCCTAGTGCGTGAGAAGCCCTATGTGGCCCTCGGCATCGCCGCCGCCGCCGGCTTCCTGCTGGGTCACCTGATCAGCTCGGGTCGCAGCCAGGTGGTGTACCTGCGCGACGACCGATGACGTCCTGGAGGGGTTCATACGCCTCTCCTCCGCGACGAATGCGCGCTATTTTGCCCAAAAACCGGGTCTCGAGGCCCCGTTTCCCTTGCGTCAAGGTCGCCATAGCCTGCGAATCTGCGCAAACCCTTGCCTCCCTTGCGTCGATACGCGGGGCGCAACAAAGACAACCGGAGGTCACATGACCCAATCTGAATTTATCGAACAGGTCGCCACTGCCGCCGGGACCACCCAGGCTGAAGTCGGCCGCGTGCTGGAAGCCATGGTCGCCACCGTCTCGGGCGCTCTGACCGGCGGCGGCGATGTCCGTCTGTCGGGTCTCGGCGTGTTCGACGTCGGCGCCCGCGCCGCCCGTGAAGGCCGCAACCCCTCCACCGGCGAAGCGATCAAGATCCCGGCCTCCAAGGCCGTGCGCTTCCGCGCCGCCAAGGGCCTCAAGGACGCCGTCAACGGCGTGAAGCCCGCCAAGAAGAAGTAAGTCCCGCGCGGGCCACCCGCGTATCGGATTTCAGGACAGGGCCGTCCCCATGGGGCGGCCCTGTTTTGTTGCGCCCTCCGGCCCGGCGCGGTCCGCCGAACCTGAACGCCAGCCAACGGGCCGCTTCCGCGCCCGTTCAGGCGGGCAGGCGCTTCATGGCGGTCATCGCGGCTCAGGCTGCAACAGAGGTGACGCCATGCAAGACGAGGCCCCCGACACCAATCCCGCCGAAGCTCTCGAGCCCACCGCCGAGATCATCACCTACGCCCAGTTCCTCAGCGCCAAGGCGCGCCGCGACCTGGACCGGATCGCGGCGGGCGAACCGGCGCCGCACGGCTATCCGTGGGCCTATCTGTTCGAACCGCCTGCGAACTGATCGCAAGAACCCGGAACTTCCGCCAACCCCGCAAGTTGCTCCACCATGTCGCCCTTAGTGCTTTTGGTTGAAGACGAAGTCCTGGTCCGCCTCACCGCCGCCGTAGGCCTGGAGGAGGCGGGATTCACGGTCCTGGAGGCCGATGACGCCGAGCAGGCCGTGGCGCTCCTCAGCAGTCACGATGACATCTGCGCGGTGTTCACCGACGTGAACATGCCCGGCTCCATGGACGGCATCGACCTGGCGCAACTGGTCCACGCCCGGTGGCCCGATGTCCGCATCCTGGTCACCACGGGCGGCGCGGATCTGTCGGCCGGCGGCCTGCCGGACGGCAGCGAGTTCGTCGCCAAGCCCTACCACGCCGAGCAGATCGTCACCTGCCTGAGGCGCGCGCTCGCCGCCTAGATTGCGGCGTCCGCGCCCCTTGACGCTGGTCCGCCCACGGCGGACTTTCCCGTCAGGGAGAACACGCCTTGGACAAACAATTCGCGATCCAGTTCGCTGGATCCTTCGCGGCCGTGGCCCTGCTGGTCGCCCTGGCCGCCTGGGCCAAGATCGCCAAGCCGATGTCGCCGCTGAGCGAGGCCCGCGCCCGGGCCCTGTTCGCCGATGAGTTTCCGGGCAGGGCCCTCGACGGCCTCTGGGTCACCAATGATGGCCGTGGCGCCCTGGCCCGGTCCGGGGCCTCGGCCCTGGTGCTCTGCGAGGTCGGCGACGGCTATGCCGCCCGCCACATCCCCTGGGCCCAGGCCGTGGCCGCCAGCTTCCGCGACGGGGTGCTGAAGCTCGACCTGGCGGACGTCTCGGCGCCCCGGGCGCGCCTGGCCTTTGATTCCTGGCCTCCCACGGGCGCGGCCTGATGGATCCCCTCAAGGCGCCCTTCGACCCGGTCACCCTGGCGATCCCGTTCTTCGTCCTGACCATCATTCTCGAGATCGCGCTCACCCGCTTCAAGGCGGTGAAAAGCCACTACGAGACCAAGGACACCATGGCCTCGCTGGGCATGGGCCTGGGGAGCAATGTGGCGGGCCTGCTCACCGGGGGCGCGGCCGTGGCCGGCACGGTCTGGGTCTGGCAGCACCGGGTGTTCGACATCCCCATGACCGCCATCTGGGCCTGGGTGGCGATCTTCTTCCTGGAGGACCTGACCTACTACTGGTTCCACCGCCTCAGCCATGAGCGGCGGTTCTGGTGGGCGGCCCATGTCAATCACCACTCGTCCCAGCACTACAACCTGTCCACCGCCCTGCGTCAGACCTGGACCGGCGGCCTGGCCGGCACCTGGGCGCTCTGGCTGCCGCTCGCGTTCCTGGGCTTCCCGCCGGCCATGCTGGCGATCCAGAAGGGGATCAGCCTCGTCTATCAGTTCTGGATTCATACAGAGGCTATTCAGCGGATGCCGAAATGGTTCGAGGCGGTGTTCAATACGCCCTCGCATCACCGGGTCCACCACGCCCGCAATCCCCGCTACCTCGACCGCAACTACGCCGGCATCCTGATCGTCTGGGACAAGCTCTTCGGGACCTTCCAGCCAGAGCTGGACGAGGAGAAGCCGCGTTACGGGATCGTCAGGAACCTGAGCAACTTCAACATCCTGCGCGTGGCGTTTCACGAATGGGGCGGGATCGCCAAGGACCTGGCCGGCGCGCGGTCCCTGCGGGAGGTCGGGGGCTATCTGTTCGGCCCGCCGGGCTGGAGCCCCGACGGCTCCCGCGACACCTCGGCGAGCCTCAGGGCCCAGTGGGAAGCCGGGCAGGCGGCCAAGAAGGAAGACATCGCGGCCTGACGTCTCCGCGCGCCATCGGAAGGGAGCGCGCTAGAGCCGCGCGACCTGGCGGATCAACCGGCCCACCCCGATGCCGAGCGCCTCGGTCAGGGGCCCGTCCTCCGACACCCAGACGGGGGCGTAGCCCCGAGGCGTCCGCACCACGAAACCGCCCTTCATCAGACCGTGCAGCCTGCGCCGCATCGTCTCCTCGGCCAGGCCGGCGACGTCGGCCACTTCCCGGGTCGGCGCCGCGGCAAGCGGCCGTGGCCGACCGTCGCGGCCGGGGCTGGCGCAGGCGAAGGCCAGGGCGAGCTGGATGTAGCCGTCCACCAGGTCGCCCTGCGTCCGTCGCGCGAACTCGGTGATCACATAGAGGATGAAGGTGGTGCTCAGCCGGCCGAGCGTGCGGTGGGGCGGGTCTGGGCCTTCCAGCACCGCCAGGGCGGTCAGGCGCTCGTGGTCGCGCGCCTCGTCCTGCAGCCTGGCCTCGCGAAGGAAGGCGGTCAGCAGGGCGGTGTTGGCGGCGAGGCCCGCGTCATAGGCGTTGCCGTCCGGATCGCCCGGCGGCGCCAGGACTCCCGCCTGGATCTGCAGGATCAGGCCTGCGCCGATCAGCCGCTGCAGCCGCCGCCAGACGGTCTGCCGGGGCATGTCCAGGGAGGCCGCCAGGGCGCTGATGGGGATGGGCCGCCGCCCCGCGAGCGGGATCTGGGGGGTGTCGAGGTCGGCCCAGGCGCTGGGCGCGCCGGCGGCGGAGTCCACGTGGGCGATATTGGCCGCCATCACCGCCTGGAAGAGGAAGCCGTCGACGACGTCGCCGCCGATGAGCGCCATATGTTCGGTGACCGGCCGCTGGGCGGTCATCACATAGCGCGTGGCCGCGATCTGGAGTGCTTGGTTCATGCCGACTGCGGGACTCCGATCCGCGGCGTACCGGCGTGATCGGAACTAGGCTCGCGCTAATGAGACGCGAATGCAAGAGTGCCGATCAGGACGCCCAGCCAGAACCCGCCGCAGATCACGGTCGCGACCACGGCGGTCAGTCCCGGGGCGTTGCGGACGACGAAGGCGGTCATCGGCCCGTCCGGTCTTGCGAAGTCTTGGCGGTCATTCGGGGCGCCCCTGCTTGTCGCGGCGTTCGTACCGAGGCGGCGCTCGGCCGGGCAATTCGGCCCTGTCCCATAATGGGGGGCGCTCGGCAGGCTTTACATTTGAGGGTCGCCGCGCCCGAGCCTAGTCGCGCAACAGCAGGGGCAGGCTGAGGCCGGAGACCGGCCGAGCGCCCAGGATCTCGCGGCGGAAGCGGAACAGCTCGGCGGGCCGCCCGCCCGTGTCGGTGTCCATCCGGCCCAGTCCCTCCACCATGTCGGCGCGCTCCAGCGCCCGGCGGAAGTTCTGCTTGTGCAGCGGCACGCCGGCGATGGCCTCCACGGCCCTTTGCAGGAAGGACAGGGTGAAGGCCTCGGGCATCAGTTCGAACACCACCGGCCGATATTTCAGCTTGCCCCGCAGGCGTGACAGGGCGGTGGCCAGGATCCGCCTGTGGTCAGAGAACATCGGCTCGCCCATGGCCGCCGCCAGGGCGGGGGAGGGCGCCCCTTCCCCCCGGTCGCGGGCGGCCAGGCCGGCCTCATAGAGCAGTTCGTAGCGCTCCAGCACCCGCTCCTCGTTCCAGGGCGCGTCGTCCAGGGCGAACAGCAGGCGGGCGGCCGAACGGCGGCGGCTTGCCTCCGGGCCCGACGCGGCGCCTGCCCATTGTTGCAAGGCCGGTTCGAGGGCCGACAGCGCTGCGGGGCGCCCCTCGCGCCAGTCCTCATAGGGGAAGAACCGGCTCCAGTCGGCCCAGGTGGTGTCCGGCGCGTGGGTCTCCACCGCCTGGGGAGTCAGGGCCAGATAGCCCACCGAGATCACCCGGGCCGCCCCAGTCCCGACGCCCATGTCGGCCAGGGGCGCGTCCCGGCCCTTGTCGCCGAAGGTGTAGAGCTGTTCGACATAGCCGAGATCGAACCGGGTCTGGGCGGTCACAAAGGCGCGCAGGGCCAGTTCGAAGGTCCGGTGGCCGTCGGGGTCAAAGGGGCCGAAGGGCAGGCCGGCATGCTGCCCCCGCGGGCGGACCGTCAGCACCACGGCCTGGCCGTCGCGGATGGCGACCACCACCGCCGACAGCCCGATGATCACCGCGCGGTCCATCCTAGTGCAGGGCCGGGAAGTCGAAGGGCTGGGCGCGCTGGTAGTCGTAGTCGCCCATCGCCGCCACGGCGTCGGCCATCCGGCCCCGCCGGCCCATGATGTCGTCGGCGAGCGCGATGATCCGGCGGTTGGGGGAGGCGTGGCCGGCGGCGCGCCGCATGGCCAGCGCCATCTGCCGCTCATCGGCCTCCGGGTTGCGCTCGCAGGCCAGGACAAAGGCGCTGGCGGTGGACCGGCTGATGCCCGCCCAGCAGTGGATGAGCATGGGAGCGTCGCCCTGCCAGCGGCTTCCGAAGGCCAAGAGGTCATGGACCAGCTGCTCGTCGGGCGGGATCATGCCCTCCATCGGCTCGGCGATGTCGTTGACCCCCAGGCGCAGATGGTTGGCGGCCTCGATCCCCTCAGGCGTGGCGATCATGCTGGCCGGGTCCAGCAGGGTGACCATGTGCGAGGGCCGCCGCGCCTTGATCACGGCGGGAACCTCCGCCAGCCCGCAGATGATGAAGGGCACGCTCACTCCGTGTCGAACGCGGCGGAACCGACGGAGAAGCCCGCCGCCTCCGACAGCACCTGGTATCGCTGCACGTAGCGCTGCTGGGCCTGGGCCGCCGACAAGGGCTCGATGTGCAGGTCGTAGCCCTCCGGCGGCGGATCGAAGAACTCCACGGATTCGTCGAACCCGAACCCCGCCAGCTGGGTCGCCTCGAAAAAGGCGCAGGCCCGGTCGGCCCGCTTGATCAGCTTCTTCACGCTCAGCGGGACCTTGGCCGGCAAGCCGAAGCGCGTGTGGATGGCATGCTCCAGCCGCTCCTCGAACAGTTTGTAGTCATAGCCGAGCGCGGCCTTGAACGGACTGATCATGTCCCCGATGACGTATTCGGAGGCGTCGTGCAGCAGGGCCGCCAGCCGCCAGCGCGGTTCCAGGTCGGGCTGGATGTGGGCGCAGATCTCCTCCACCACCACCGAATGCTGGGCCACGGAGAAGGCGTGCTCGCCGATCGTCTGGCCGTTCCAGCGCGCGACGCGGGCCAGGCCGTGGGCGATATCCTCGATCTCGATATCCATCGGCGACGGGTCAAGCAGGTCCAAACGCCGACCCGACAGCATGCGTTGCCACGCCCGGGGTTCTTTGGCGGTTCTATGCAGCCCTTTCCTCACGCACGCGTTCCTCTCACACTCAAGCTCGTGACCTGAACCAGGACTTGAGAAAGATCAATGTGCGGGTCCATCGTCGTCACCACTGTGCACCAACGCGAAGGGGAAACACATGAGTTGGGCTAGAATCATGACGCCGCTGTCCGGCGGCGAGGGCGACAAGGCCGCTGTGAAGGCCGCCGCCCTGCTGGCCGAACCGTTCGGCGCCGAGCTCGCCTGTGTCTACACCCCCGCCGATGTCGCCGATGTGATGCCCTGGATGGGCGAGGGCTTTCTCGGCGGCGTTCAGTCCACCGCCCTGGAATCCCTGAAAGAGGCCGCAGCCGCCGGCGAGGTCAAGGCCCGCGCCGCCGTGGACGCCTGCGCCTACGCCAAGGCCGAGTTCATCGCCCTGCAGACCCCGGTCTGGGCGGGCCTCTCCGCCGAGAGCCGCCTCTCCGACGTGGTGGTCTTCACCAACGACCCGCCGCGCGGTCGCGGCCCCCTGGCCGAGGCCTTCCAGCAGATGGTGGCCGACGAGCAGCGTCCGGTGCTGATCGCCCGCGAGGGCTTCAAGACCGGCGGCGTGATCGCCGTGGCCTGGGACGGGGGCAAGGAAGCCTCCCGCGCCGCGCGCCTGGCTATGCCCCTGCTGGAAAAGGCCTCCCGCGTGGTGATTCTCGCCGCGCCCAAGGCCAGCTCGCGCAGCTTTGATCCCGCCCGCCTGCAGGCCTATTTCGCGGCCCGCAACGTCGCGGCCGATGTCGATATCCTGCCCGACTCCGGCGACGCGGCCCCGCTGCTGCTCTACGCCACCAAGAAGGCCGGCGCCGACATCCTGGTGGCCGGCGCCTTCGGGCACCCGCGCCTGCAGGAGTTCATCTTCGGCGGCACCACCCGTTCGCTGCTGGCCGCCGACCAGCCGTCCCTGTTCCTTTCCCACTAGATCGAAAGCGTACCGTCATGAGCCTCTCGCGCATCGTCATGCGGCTTGCCCGCAATCCGGGCACCGAGTTCGCGGGAGGCGATGACCACCGTGGCTATTCGCTGACCGCGCCGCTCACCTCCGACGGCCACATCGACGAGGCGGCCTACGCCAAGGCCAAGGCGCAATGCACCGTGCGCCGCTTCACGCCCGATGAGGAGGCCACCGACGGTCGCCTGGCCAAGCGCGGCTCCCGCTGGTTCTTCGACTATCAGGCCGACGACACCGCCGACGACGAGCCGGTCCACCGCCTGGGCGACCACCGGTTCGCCGTGGGCGAATACGTCACCGTCGCCGACGAGGACGGCCGGCCCCTGACCTACAAGGTCGTCGAAGTGCAGCCGGCCTAGAGCGGTCTGGGGCGATCAGGTCCCGCCGTTGCGGCGGACCAGGGTCTTGACGTCGTCGTACATGTCGTCGTGCCGGCTGTCGGCCGTCGACTTCACCACACCGACGACGATCGGGCCCGTCTTGGGGCCCGACGCCTCATAGCCCAGGTACTTGTACCCGCCGGTGAGGTCGTCGCCGGCGTAGATGAAGGTTGCGCGCAGGCCGCGCTTCTCCCGCGACAACGCCTCGCCGCGCATGCGGACGTCCCGGTACATCTTGATCGTGGCGGTGGTGCTGTCGCCGTCGGCATTGATATTGATCGGGCCCACCCGGACGTTGGCCTTTTCGCCCTCGGCGTTGATGTGCAGCCCGGGCAAGTCGACCTGGGTGTGTTCCTCGCCGGTCTCGGTGTCGACCTTGGCCTGGATCCTGGGGCGGCCTTCGACGGCCTCGTCCATCGCCGCGTCGATTTTGGCGTCCGCCCGGGCCTCGGCCTCGACGCGCGCGGCTTCAGCGGCCGCTCCAGGCGCGGCGGTAGTGTCGGCGCTGGAGGCGACTGGCGTGCCCCCGAGGGTCTTGAGCTCGGCCTCGAGGGCGGCGAGCGTCGCCACGGCGTCACCCTTCACGGGCATGCGGGTCAGGGTGATCTGCGCGCCGTCGCTCTCACGATAGACGCAGCTCTGCCCATCGGCGGCGGCGCTGACCAGGGTCAGGCTGCCTTCGGTCTGGGGGCATTCCAGCTTGGCCTTCAGGGTGGCGGGCTTCTGGCAGGCGCTGAGCGCCAGGGCCGAGGCGGCCAGTAACAGCAGGGTCTTCATAGGAAAAAGGGCTCCGATCCCGTTCGTATCAAACGGTGACCGGAGCCCTCGATCAGGTCGAGTGAATTCGTCGTAAGCGTTATTGGCCCGGACGCGAACCCGCGCCTTCACGGCGGGCCAGGAAGGCCAGGCGCTCGAACAGGTGCACGTCCTGCTCGTTCTTCAGCAGGGCGCCATGCAGCGGCGGGATCAGCTTGGTGGGATCCTTCTCGGCCAGCGCCGCGGCGTCGATATCCTCGACCATCAGCAGCTTCAGCCAGTCGAGCAGTTCCGAGGTGGACGGCTTCTTCTTCAGGCCCGGCACCTTGCGCATGTCGTAGAAGATGCGCAGCGCCTCGGCGACCAGCTTCTGCTTGA
>JAZKFM010000054.1:0-3020 GCA_040386415.1 Pseudomonadota bacterium | reverse complement strand
GGGTCCGGATTGCGCCAGCGGCCTCCGGGGCCTATATCGGGGGCTCAGAAGGAGCCTGACGACCATGCGCATGCCGACGGAACGCCGCCTCGTCCCGAACGCCCACGCCCCCAAGGTCGCCCATGCCCGCCCATCTGACACTCGAGCGTCTTTCGTACGCAACGCCTGACGGCGTAAGCCTTTTCGACAATCTGAACCTCGCCTTCGGAGCCGAACGGACCGGCCTCGTGGGGCGCAACGGCGTGGGCAAGACCACGCTGCTGCGGCTGATCACCGGCGAGCTGGCGCCGGCGTCGGGGTCCGTGACCGTCCGGGGCAGGATCGGGGTCCTGCGCCAGGCGATGAGCCCGCCCGACGGGGCCACGGTCGCCGACCTGCTGGGGGTGCGGGCCGACATTGACCGGTTAGTGGCCATCGAGGAGTCACGGGGTAGCGAGGACGACTTCGCCAACGCCTTGTGGGACCTGGATTCCCGCATCGAGCAGGCCCTGGCGGCGGTGGGCATGGTTGGCCAACATGTGGACCGCGAGGCCGCCACCCTGAGCGGCGGGGAGGCGACGCGCCTGGCCCTGGCCGGGCTGCTGATCACCCAGCCCGACCTCATCCTGCTGGACGAGCCCACCAACAACCTGGACGCCGAGGCCCGGGCCATGGTGGCGCGCGTGCTGGCCGGCTGGAAGGGCGGGGCCATCGTGGTCAGCCACGACCGGGGGCTGCTACGGGAGATGGACCGGATTGTCGAGCTGTCGGGCCTGGGCGCCAAGGTCTATGGCGGAAACTACGACCTCTATCTGGAGCGCAAGGCGGCCGAGGAGGCCGCCGCCGAGCAGGGGCTGGCCAGCGCAGAGCGCACGGTGGCCCGGGTCGCCCGCGAGGCCCAGGCGGCGCGGGAGAAGAAGGCGCGGCGTGACGCGGCGGGCAAGCGGTTCGCCGCCTCGGGCAGCGCGCCGAAGATCCTGCTGGGGGCCATGGCCGAGCGGGCGGAAAACTCCGGGGCCCGCGAGGGGCGGCTGGCGGAGCAGCTGGCCGAGCAAGCCGGCGCCGAGCTGGCGGAGGCGCAAGGCCGGGTGGAGCGGCTGCGGCGCCTGGCCTTCGAGCTGCCCAGCTGCGGCCTGGCGGCGGGCAAGGGGGTGCTGGCCTTTGAGGAGGTCACGTTCCGCCATCCGGGCGGGCCGGTGCTGGCCTTCGATCTGCGGATGACCGGGCCCGAGCGGGTGGCGGTGACGGGACCAAACGGGGCGGGCAAGACGACGCTGATCCGGCTGGCGACCGGCGAGCTGACGCCGGCGTCGGGGCGGGTGAGCCTCGCCGTGCGGGCCGCGCTGCTGGACCAGAAGACCGCGATGCTGCGCGACGACGAGACCCTGGTGGCGGCGTTCCGGCGGCTTAATCCGACGGCGAGCGACAACGCGGCCCGCGCCGCCTTGGCGCGGTTCCTGTTCCGCAATGTGGCCGGCGACAAGAGCGTGGGGAGCCTGAGCGGCGGTGAGCGGCTGCGGGCGGCCCTGGCCTGCGTGCTGTGCGCGGAGGCGCCTCCGCAACTGCTGATCCTGGACGAGCCCAGCAACCACCTGGACCTCGACTCGCTCGCGGCCATCGAAGCGGCGCTGCGGGGTTATGACGGGGCGCTGCTGGTGGTGAGCCACGACCGAGATTTTCTCGAGGCGATCGGGGTGGAGCGGGAGGTGGGGCTGGGGTGAGCGCGATTACTCCTCTTCCCCAGGGGGAGAGGAGGCGGGAGTGCGGGGCCTTGCCCTCTTGATCGTCATGGCCGGGCTTGTCCCGGCCACCCATGATCTCCGTGGTTGATCAGGATTTGCGGCGAGCGCCGATGCGACCTGAGGCGAGGCGGAGATCATGGGTCCCCGGGACAAGCCCGGGGATGACGTTTGTTATGTGGGCGCCGCCGCGAGCCGTCCGAAATACCGCCACAGCAGGGCGAAGCCCGCGGCCACGGCCGGCAGGGCCAGCAGGATCGGTACGCTGAGCGGGGCGCCCAGGCTGATCAGCCCCGCGGCCGTCACGCAGGCCCCGGCGCAGCCGATGTCCCAGCCGCCTTCGGTGACCATGTGGAAGCGGAAGGGGCAGGGGGAGGCCTTGGCGAGGGTGTAGGCGGCGGCGCCCAGGGGCGGCAGCAGGAGGGGCATGAGGACGGCGCCGAGGGCATGGGCGATGACGGCCAGCCAGGGGGTGGGCAGGGCGCCGGCGCGCAGGATGACGATCACCACGGCCACGGAATAGGCGATCAGCACGGTGCGCCGTCCGCCGCCGCCGTCCACATGGCGGCCGACCCAGAGACCGAAGCTGGCGCCCACCAGGCCGGCCAGGGCCATGGCCCCGCCATAGGCCGCGATGCTCTCCCCCAGGGTGAGGAAGAGGCCGATCTCCCAGACGAAGAAGTAGCAGGCGTCGAACCAGCCATCGACCACCAGCAGGGCGAAGGCCAGCCTCGCGGCGCGCAGGGCGCCCGGCGCCTGGGCCAGGACGCTCATGTTGGGCAGGCCCAACAGGGGCAGGGCGGCGAGCGCCTGGACCACCGCGATCCCGGCGAAGGCCCAGCGAGGCCCGAGCGTCAGCAGGGCCCAGGTCCCCAGCAGGGGCGAGGCGATGCTGAGCACGGCGATGAAGGCTTCGCGGGCGGCGACCTGGTGGCCGCGATGCTCATCGTCCCCCATCATGGCGAAGTAGGTGTTGTAGGCCAGCCAGTAGGTCAGCTCGGCGAGCGCCGTGACGGCCAGCAGGGCGATGAGGGCCGCGTCGATCCCGCGGACCTCCGCCAGCAGGGGGAAGCGCAGGGCCAGCATCAGGGTCCCGGCGATCAGCAGGGGCTTGAGCCCGAAGCGGATGGCGAGCGGCAGGACGAGGGGCCGCAGGGCGAAGCGGAGCGTGACGATGGCCGCCTGGGCCAGCAGGGCGTGGGGAACCGAGACGCCGGCCTTCAGCAGCAGGACGAAGAAGAAGATGCTGCCGGCGCCTTGGGCCAGGGCCTGGACGCCGGAATGCAGGTTGACGCGATTGAT
>JAZKFM010000053.1:0-9244 GCA_040386415.1 Pseudomonadota bacterium | reverse complement strand
ATGGTTGGAGACTTCGTAGGCGGAGAACCCGGCGGCGGTCAGGGTCTCCTGGGTCACGTCGAACAGTTCGGCGGCCAGGTCCTCAGCCGGCGGGACCAGGGTCCCGCGCTTCACGGCGCGGTCGAAGGCGGTGCCCGGCTCGATGGTGAGCTGGTAGGGCGAGAGGTGTTCCGCGCCAAGGCCGATGGCTTCGGCGAGTTCCGCGCGCCAGGTGTCGGCGGTCTGGCCGGGCCGCGCATAGATCAGGTCCAGCGACAGGCGCGGGAACAGCTTGCCGCCCAGGGCGGCGGCGCGGCGGGCCTCGTCGGCGCCGTGGTTGCGGCCCAGCAGGGCGAGGCTGGCGTCATCCAGCGCCTGGACCCCCAGGGACAGCCTCTGCACCCCGGCGGCGGCGAAGCCCGCGAATCGGCCGGCCTCGGCGTCGGTGGGATTGGCCTCCAGGGTGATCTCCAGGTCCGGCGCGGGCGTCCAGAGGCTCGCGCAGAGCGCGATCATCTCGCCCGCCCAGTCGGGATCCATGAGGGACGGCGTGCCGCCGCCCAGGAAGATGGAGGTCAGCTCGCGGGGCCCGGTCAGCTCCCGGTGACGGCGCAGGTCGGCGAGGATGGCGGCCTTCAGGGCAAGCTGTTCGGCGCCCCGCCCTCGGTCCCGCAGGACGTTGAAGTCGCAATAGGGGCAGATGCGCGCGCAGTAGGGCCAGTGGATATAGACCCCGAGCACATTCAAAGGATGGCGGCCTTGAGCTTCGCGAAGGCGAGCGCCCGGTGGCTCATGGCGTCCTTGGCGGCGGGGTCCATCTCTCCGAAGGTCAGGTCGTGGCCCAGCGGCGTGAAGATGGGGTCGTAGCCGAAGCCCCGGGTTCCGCGCATCGGGAAGGTCAGGGTCCCGTCCACCCGGCCCTCCACCACAACGGCCGGGCCATCCGGCCAGGCGACGGCCAGCGCGCTGGTGAACCAGCAGGAGAGATCCTCCGAACCGCTCTCTTCCACCCGCTCCTGGACCTTGCCCATGGCCACGGCGAAGTCCTTCCCCGGCCCCGCCCAGCGGGCCGAGAAGATACCCGGCGCGCCGTCGAGGGCGGCGACCGACAGGCCGGAGTCGTCGGCGAGCGCGATCAGGCCGCTGGCGTCGGCGGCGGCGCGGGCCTTCAGCAGGGCGTTGCCGACGAAGGTGGTCTCGGTCTCGTCGGGCTCGGCCAGGCCCAGCTCGCCGGCGGTCACCAGGGAGAAGCGGTTCTCTAGGATGGCGGCGATCTCCACGACCTTGCCCGGATTGTGGGTCGCCACCACCAGCCGCGCGCCGGGATCGAGCTTGAGCGCCATGGGAAAATCTCCGGTTGGGACGGGAGCGCGGACCATAGTCGCCGCGCGCGAGGCGTTCAATTGCAAGGGTTTGCGCGACCCCAAGCTCAACATTACCAATGTTTCATATCGTTTTTCGATAATTTCCTTGATCGAAAAGCGATGCGCCCATATTGACTATCGACATCGGGCGGCGACGGGCCGCCCACCACACCCAGCGCCGCCAAGCGGCGCAAACCTGGAGATGAAGTCATGTTTTCGCCTGTGATGACCTGGATGGACCGCGCCCTGATGCAAGTCGTGATCGTTCTCGCCGCCCTTCCCGTGGTGGCCTTGGTGGCCGGCTCGCTGGTCAGCTAGACTGACGTGGTCAAGCCAGACGCTTCCCGCCGCCAGCCGCCGCGTTGGCGGCGGAGCCACACCAGCGGGGAGATACAGTTGATGCGCGCCCTGGGGCCCGGCTCGGTTTCGAGCTTCCTGAAGATCATCCTCGACGTGGTCTATGTGGCCCTGTGGATCGGCATCGGCGTCGTCGGCGTCCTGATGCTGGCCGCCCTGCTACTGAGCTTCAATCCCGAGCTGATCGCCAACCTGTCCCTGAGCGCCGAGGGAGCCAGTGTGGTCAGCCGAGGTCCTGTCCTGGCCGGAGGCCTGCTGGCCGCGGCCCTTTATATGGCCGGCCTGCAGGTGATCGTGGCGCGGCTGCGCCAGATCTTCGCCACCCTGACCGCCGGCGACCCCTTCCACCCCGACAATGTGCTGCGCCTGCGGGTGATCGGCCTGGCGCTCGGCAGCCTGGAGCTGGTGCGCTACGCCGTCCGCTTCGCCGGCGACTGGCTCGACCTGGCCCAGACCAAGAGCAGCCAGGGCTTCAGCCTGACGGCCTGGTTCTCGGTCCTGGTGGTGTTTGTCCTCGCTGAGGTGTTCCGCGAAGGCGCGCGCCTGCGCCGCGAAGCGGAGCTGACGATCTGATCATGCCTATTCGCGTCCTGCTCGACCGCGTGCTGCTGGAACGCCGCATGTCGCTCACCGAACTCGCCGACCGCGTCGGCGTCACCATCGCCAACCTGTCGATCCTGAAGACCGGCAAGGCCCGCGCCGTCCGGTTCTCCACCCTGGCGGCCCTGTGCCGCGAGCTGGACTGCCAGCCCGGCGACCTGCTGCACTACGAGGCCGGCCCCTCCGACGATCTGCCGGACGATGAGGAGGACGGCTGAACACGGCGGCGTGATGCCGCGGTGCGGCGGAAAACTGTGCGCGCGTGTGCAAAAAAGTCCGACTGAGCGGTGCTTAGATATTGCGGGGTAAGGAATTCACTCCTATATGCGCTGCAACAATTGCTGCATTGCACAAAGGAGCTCCCCATGGCTCGCGCCATTGAAAGCCTGATCGACCGCCTGATGGCCCCCTTCGCCGACGAGCTGGCCCGTCTGCCCGCCTCGGCCTTCCGCCAGCTGCTGAACGGTCTCTAAGAGTTCAGTACCCCACGGTCTCGCACCGTGGCTTAGCGTTCGAAACGGGCGGTCCCTCGGGGGCCGCCCGTTTTGCATTCTACTTCCGGGCGCCGGCTTCCTGCTGCAGGATGCAGAGTTCGCTGATGCCCTTGCGGGCCAGGCCGAACAGGGCCTCGAACTCCGCCTGGCTGAAGCCGCGCTTCTCGCCGGTGGCCTGGATCTCCACGATGTCGCCCGAGCCGGTGAGCACGAAGTTGGCGTCGGCCTCGGCGTTGGAGTCTTCCTCATATTCGAGGTCGAGAACCGGCACGCCGTTGTAGATGCCGCAGGAAATCGCCGCGACCTGGTCGGTGATCGGGTCCTGGGTGATCAGGCCTTCCTCCATCAGGTAGTTGACGGCCTGCCGCAGGGCGACCCAGGCGCCGGTGATGGCGGCGGTGCGCGTGCCCCCGTCGGCCTGGATCACGTCGCAGTCGATGGAGATCTGGCGCTCCCCCAGCAGGGTCGGGTTGATAATGGCGCGCAGGGAGCGGCCGATCAGGCGCTGGATTTCCTGGGTGCGCCCCGACTGCTTGCCCTCCGAGGCCTCGCGGCGGCCCCGGGTGTGGGTGGCCCTGGGCAGCATGCCGTACTCGGCGGTGACCCAGCCCTGGCCGCGGCCGCGCATGAAGCCCGGGACCCGGTCCTCGACGCTTGCGGTGATCAGCACCTTGGTATGGCCAAAGGTGATCAGGCAGGAGCCCTCGGCGTAGCGATTGACGCCGGTTTCGATGGTCACGGCGCGAAGAAGCTCGGGAGTACGGTCAGAAGGGCGCATGGAAGGGCTCGGATATGAGCGCGACGTCTTGCGCCGCAGAGGGTCGCGCTTATCCTAGAATACAGAGGTTCCGTCCATGGTTCTGACCTGCCTAGCTCCTTGACCAGCTCGCTCTTGACCGGCGGGCCTTCGCTCGCCGCCCTGGATGAGCGCGCCCGCGACATCTTCCGCCGCGTCGTGGAAAGCTATCTGGAGACCGGCGACCCGGTGGGCTCCCGCACGCTCTCCAAGGGTGGCGTCCACCTGTCGCCCGCCTCGATCCGCAACACCATGCAGGACCTGACCCAGCTGGGCCTGCTGGGGGCGCCCCATGTCAGCGCCGGCCGCCTGCCGACCCATGCGGGCCTGCGCCTGTTCGTCGACGGCCTGATGGAGGTGGGCGACGTGGGCGAGGAGGAGCGGCGGTCCATCGAGCACCGGCTCACCGGCCGCGGCCAGACCTTCGACGACGCCCTGAACGAGGCCAGCGCCATCCTCTCGGGCCTGGCGGGCGGGGCCGGGGTGGTGGTCACCCCGGTGCGCGACGCCGGCGTCAAGCACGTGGAGTTCGTTTCGCTCTCGGCCGACCAGGCGCTGGCCGTCATGGTGTTCGACGACGGGGCGGTGGAGAACCGCCTGATGGCGCTGACCGCCGGGGTGACGCCGAGCGCCCTGCAGGAGGCGTCGAACTTCCTCAACACCCGGCTGCGCGGCAAGACCCTGGCCGAGGCCGGGCGGGAGATGCGCACCGAACTGGACACCGCCCGAAGGCAGCTCAACGAGACCGCCGCGCGTCTCGTGGAGGACGGCCTGGCCGCCTGGGGCGGGGGCGAGGTGGCCGAGCGCGCCCTGATCGTCCGGGGCCGCGGCAATCTTCTGGCCGACCCGGAGACCCTGGACGACCTCGAGCGCGTTAGGATGCTGTTCGACGACCTCGAACAGAAGGAACAGCTCATCGGCCTGCTGGACGGGGTCAACGAGGCCCAGGGCGTGCGCATCTTTATCGGGGCCGAAACCCGGCTGTTTTCGCTTTCGGGTTCCGCCGTGATCGCCGCGCCCTATATGACGGGCGGTCAGAAGGTGCTGGGCGCGATCGGGGTGATCGGTCCGGCCCGCCTAAACTATGCCCGGGTCATCCCGCTGGTGGACTATACCGCCCGCGTGCTGTCCCAGGTCCGAGAACGCGTAAAGGATTGAACATGTCCGACGATCATACGCCGGCTGAAGACGTCAACGACATCGCCGACGCGGCGATAGACCACATCGAGGCCCTCACCGCCGAGAACAAGGGGCTGAAGGAGCAGGTGCTGCGCTACGCCGCCGAGGCGGAGAACACCCGCCGGCGCGCCGAGCGCGAGGCCAACGACGCGCGCGCCTACGCCATCCAGAAGTTCGGCAAGGACCTGCTGGCCGCCGCCGACAACATGGGCCGCGCGCTGGCCGCCGCGCCGACCGACAGCGCCGACACCGTGGTGAAGAACTTCGTGGTGGGCGTGGAGATGACCGCCAAGTCGCTGCAGGCCGCCTTCGAGACCAATGGGTTGAAGAAGATCGAGCCCGAGAAGGGCGTGAAGTTCGACCCGCACCAGCACCAGGCCATGATGGAGCAGCCCTCCACCGAGGTCGGCGCCGGCGGGGTGATCCAGGTGCTGCAGCCGGGCTACGAACTGCTGGGCCGCCTGATCCGTCCGGCCATGGTGGTGGTAGCGGCCAAGGGCTCCACGGGTCCGAGCGCCGGGGCTGCGGAAGCCACGGGCGCGCCGGTCAATCCCTACGCGGCCAACGACGCCAGCCTCGACGGCTCTCACGACGGCGATGCGGTGGACACCAAGGCCTAGTTTCCCACTTCCCCCACATCGTGGGAGAAGTGTCACAAGGCTCGCGCAGCGAGACGCGTGACGATGGGGGTGAGAATCTCAAACCCCCTGCGCTTCAGACACGCACCCCCATCGACCCTCCAGCCAAGAGGCTGCCGCGCCACTCCCCCACCATGTGGGGGAAGCTGGGGTGACTAGGCCTTCGCCTCGGGCTTGCGCAGGCGGATGAGGCCTTCCTGGGTCACCGAGGCGACGAGGTCGCCCTTCTGGTCGTAGATCGAGCCGCGCACGAAGCCGCGACCGCCCGAGGCCGACGGGCTGTCCTGGTGGTAGAGGTGCCATTCGTTGAAGTTCGACGGCTTGTGGAACCACATGGCGTGGTCGAGGCTGGCCGACTGCAGGCCAGGGGTCTGCCATTCCACGCGGTGCGGGCGCATGGCGGTCGAGAGCATGTTCATGTCCGACGCATAGGCCATGATCACCTGGTGCATGTGCGGGTCGGCGCCGATGGGGGCCGTGGCGCGGAACCAGACGCTGTTCTCGGCGGGCTTGGGGCCTTTGCTCCAGGACGACGGACCGACTGAGCGCATCTCGATGGGCCGCGGGCGCGACATCATCTTGCGCATCTCCTCGGGGGCCTTCTCCATCATCTTGCGCTGCTTGACGGCGTCGTCCTCGAGGTCGTCGGGGGCGGGAACCTCGGGCATGGGAGCCTGGTGTTCGAAGCCCTCTTCCAGCACCTGGAAGGAGGCGGCCAGGTTGAAGATCTGCTTGCCGTTCTGGATGGCCACCACGCGGCGCGTGGTGAAAGTGCCGCCGTCGCGCGAGCGGTCGACGTCGAAGACGATCGGCACGCGCGGATCGCCCGGGCGGATGAAGTAGCAGTGCAGCGAGTGGCAGACGCGGTCCTCGACCGTCTCGTAGGCCGCCAGCAGAGACTGGGCGATCACCTGGCCCCCGAAGATGCGGCCCGGGCCCATGGACGGGCTGACGCCCCGGAACAGGTTCAGCTCCAGGCGTTCCAGCGACAGGGTCTCGGGCAGGCTCTCGGGGGTGTCCATTATGGGTCTCGGAATATGCTGCAAGTGCGAAAGGCGCTGGATTAGGCCCATAGCGGCGCTCGGGCAAGGCGGTAGAATTACGCGGCCCGATGGTCCAAAAGCCGCAGATGCCCTTCGACGCCACCGTCCTGACCATGTTTCCCGAGGCCTTCCCAGGTCCGCTCGGCGTTTCGCTGATCGGCACGGCCTGGCGTGAGCAGGGGCTCTGGTCCTTGGAAACAGTGGACATTCGGGGATTTTCCAAGGATAAGCGCGGCTTCCTGGACGACACCCCCGCGGGTGGCGGCCCGGGACAGGTGATGCGAGCGGACGTCATCGCCTCTGCGCTGGACAGCGTGGAGCGGCGAGGACGGCCGCTTTTGTACATGAGCGCCCGGGGTCAGCCCCTGACCCAGGCGCGGGTGAAAAAGTGGGCTGACGGGCCTGGACTGATCGTCCTGGCCGGCCGGTTCGAGGGGGTGGACCAGCGCGTGCTCGACGCGCGCGGGTTCGAGGAGGTCGCCGTCGGCGACGCGGTGCTCGCCGGTGGCGAGGCGGCGGCCCTGGTGACGATCGAGGCGTGCGTACGGCTGGTCCCCGGTGTGTTGGGGCAGGCCGAGAGCTTGAGTGAAGAAAGCTTCGAGGACGGGCTCCTTGAAGGTCCGCAATATACGCGACCGCGGACGTTCGAAGGCCTGGATATCCCCGAGGTGCTGCTGAGCGGCCATCACGCCCTGGTGCGGAAATGGCGGGCTGAGCAGCGCGAAGAGACGACGCGGAAGCAGCGGCCGGACTTGTGGGCGCGGCGAACCGCCAATCAACAGCCAAAGGGCGATTAAGCCCGAAGACCTAGAGGACCACCTAAATGAACATCATCCAGCAGCTGGAAGACGAAGAGCGCAACCGCCTTCTCGCCACCCGCAAGATCCCCGATTTCCAAGCCGGCGACACCCTTCGCGTCAACGTGAAGATCAAGGAAGGCGAGCGCGAGCGCGTCCAGGCCTATGAAGGTGTCTGCATCGCCCGTCAGGGCGGCGGCATCAACGAGAGCTTCACCGTCCGCAAGATCTCCTTCGGCGAAGGCGTGGAGCGGGTGTTCCCGACCCACTCGCCGATGATCGAGTCCATCGAGGTGAAGCGCCGCGGCGTCGTGCGTCGCGCCAAGCTCTATTACCTGCGCGACCGTCGCGGGAAGTCGGCCCGGATCGCCGAACGTTCCTACACCGGCGGCGCCGCCAAGCCGGAAACCGTCACTCCGGCGGAAACCGCCGAGGACTAAGGTCTTCCGAGTTTACGAGTTTCAAGCGGCGGCCCTGGCGACGGGGCCGCCGTTTTCGTTTCCACGCCGTGTCATCCCGCATGCAGCGCCGTAGGCGCGGAAGTGCGGGACCCAGAAGCACCGATCTCTCCGGCACGTCCTGCGTCTCTGGGTCCCGGTCTTCCGCGTGCCGCGGAAACCGGGATGACAGTTAGGGGCCCTCCACCCACGCCTTCCAGGCCTGCATCACCGGGACGAAGTCGGTGGGCTGGGTCTCGTACTGCAGGACATCGTCGGCGAACTGCACCCAGGGCTGGGCGCTCTTCACCCAGAAGGCCGAGACCGGATGCAGCCAGCTGGTGTCGTCCAGGGTCCCGGGCCGGAGGGTCAGGGAATGCGGGCCACCGGGCGGTTCGGTGAAGATCCGGGTCCCGCATTGGGCGCAGAAGCGCTGGGGGATCACCGTCCCGGAGGCCGCCTGGCGTGGCCAGCTTCCGGGTTCACCGCGGGTGATCTCGAAATCTTTCCGGAACACCGGCATGGCCATGGAAAAGGCGCTGCCGGTCAGGGACTGGCAGTCGGTGCAATGGCAGGTGTAGACCGCGATCGGTGGGGCGTTCAGCCGGTAGCGGAGGGCCCCGCAGGCGCAGCCGCCTTCGATGGGGAAGGTGGGCAGACGGCTCATGCAGGCGGCCTCTCGGGGTATTGCGGCAGGCCGTCGTCCAGCTTCAGCCAGGCCACCATCGTGGACGTGAAAATGTGCATGTCGGGGGCCAGGGCGTTCGGATCGTCCAGGGTCGGCAGGCTGACACCGATCCGCGCCGGCAGGTCATTGGGCTGGGCGAACACCAGGGTTCCGCAGCGGGCGCAGGAGCGGCGCGTCAGCCGATCCGAGGTGGGATAGTCCAGGGTGTCGCCGGTCAGGGTGATGTCGCCGAGCGCGAAGATGGCGCGCGCGAAGAACGGCGCGCTATTGGACTTCTGGCACAGCGTGCAGTGGCAGCACCGCACGTTCAGCGGCTTCTCCCGCGCCTCATAGCGAACCTGTCCGCAGAGGCACCCACCGGTGAGGCTCACCGGCCCCGCCCCAGATACTCGGCGAACCCCGCCACCAGGTGGTCGAACATCAGCCGCATGCGGCGGCTGCCCTTCAGGTTCTCGTGCATGGCGATCCAGCATTCGAGCTGGAAGGAGAAGGCGTTGGAAAGCACAGGCACCAGCCCGTCGCGGAGGGCGATCTGATGCTGGACGCCGCCGATTCCCATGCCGGCCCGGATCGCCGAGACCTGGGCGGCGTCGTCGTCGGTGCGGAAACTGAAGATGTCGCGGGTGATGGGACGCGGAAACTCGATGTTGGTGAGCGCCTCCAGGGGCGGGCGTTCCCGGTCGAAGCCGATGATGGTGTGGTTCTCCAGGTCCTCGAGGCTCTCTGGCGCGCCGCGCCGGTCCAGATAGGCCTGGGTCGCATAGAAGCCGACCCCGAGCATGCCGACCTTGCGCGCCACCAGGGCGCCCTGGGTCGGGCGGGCCATCCGCACGGCGATGTCGGCGTCGCGGCGCGACAGGTCCTCGATCTTG
>JAZKFM010000052.1:0-2327 GCA_040386415.1 Pseudomonadota bacterium | reverse complement strand
CCTGATCAACGGCGGCTTCTTCGTGCTGCAGCCCGAGGTGGTCGGTCGAATCGCCGGGGACGAAATTCCTTTCGAGACCGCGCCCCTGGAGGGCCTGGCCGCCGACGGCGAGCTGATGGCCTGGCGGCATGAGGGATTCTGGGCCGCCATGGACACCCTGCGCGACAAGAACCAGCTGGAGTCGCTCTGGGCCTCGGGCAAGGCGCCCTGGCACGTCTGGAAATGAGCCGACCCGATCCCGCCTTCTGGTCGGGCAAGCGCGTCCTGCTGACCGGTCATACCGGCTTCAAGGGGTCGTGGGCGGCGATCTGGCTGGCCCGTATGGGGGCCAGGGTCACCGGCCTGTCCCTGGCGCCGGACCAGACCCCGGCCCTGTTCGACCAGGCGGGCGTCGGCGGCCTCATCGACTCCCGCATCGCCGACCTGCGCGATCCGGCGGCGGTCGAGGCGGCCTTGAACGACGCCGAGTTCGACCTGGTGCTGCACATGGCGGCCCAGCCGATCGTGCGCGCCTCCATCGAGGATCCGATCGCCACCTTCTCCTCCAACATCCTGGGGACCGCACATCTGCTGCAGACCCTGCGCCGGCAGCAGGCGCTGAAGGCTGTCCTGGTGATCACGTCGGACAAGGTCTACGCCAACGCCGAGACCGGCCGGGCCTTCACCGAGACCGACGCGCTGGGCGGCAAGGATCCCTACTCGGCGTCGAAGGCGGCGGCCGAGATCGTCACCCAGAGCTTCGCCCGCAGCTACTTCGACAAGGCCGGGGTGCCGGTGGCCACGGCGCGCGGGGGCAATGTCATCGGCGGTGGAGACTACTCCCGCGACCGCATCGTCGCCGACATCGTCCGAGCCGGCCAGGCCCAGGGCGTCACCGTCCTGCGCCACCCCGAGGCCACCCGGCCCTGGCAGCATGTGCTGGACTGCGTGGCGGGCTACCTGGCCTATCTCGAGCGCCTGGCCACCGATCCCGCCGCGCCCCGCGCGCTCAACTTCGGCCCCCGTCCGGGCGGCCCGGAGGTGACGGTCGGCGAACTGGCCACGACTGCCGTGAAGGCCCTGGGCGCCAAGCCCTGGCGTCACGAACCCGACCCCAATTCCCTGGAGGCCAGGTCGCTGGGCATCGACGCCAGCCTGGCCCGCGAGGTCTTGGGCTTCGAAAGCCAGCTGGACGCGCCGGTCGCCGTGGAATGGACCATGGACTGGTACCGCCTGCAGGCCGACGGCGGCGACGCCCTCACCCTGTGCCGAGACCAGATCTCGCGTTACGAAGGTCTCTGATGACTGCTCCCACCTGCCGCTTCTGCCGCGCGCCGCTCACCCAGGACTTCGTGGACCTGGGCCTGCAGCCGCTCGCCAACAGCTACCTGACCCAGGCCCAGCTCGATGCTGGGGCTGAGAAGTCCTATCCGCTGCACACCCGGGTCTGCGGAAACTGCTTCCTGGTGCAGGCCGACGATCCCGTGGCGGCCGACGCCATCTTCGATGACGGGTACGCCTATTTCTCCGCCTATTCCGCGAGTTGGGTCGCCCACGCCAAGCGCTACGCCGAGGCGATGGCCAGGCGGTTCAGCCTTACGCCCCAGTCCCTGGTGATCGAGGTCGCCTCCAACGACGGCTACCTGCTGCAGCATTTTAAGGCCATGGGGGTGCCGGTGCTGGGCATCGAACCTACGGCCAATACGGCGCAGGTGGCGGTCCAGGAGCGCGGCGTCCCCACCGAGGTCTCGTTCTTCAACGACGCCACGGGGCGTGACCTGAAGGCGCGCGGGATCGCCGCCGATCTGATGGCCGGCAACAACGTCCTGGCCCATGTGCCGGACATCGGGGACTTCGTTGCGGGCTTCCAGCATGTGCTGAAGCCGCAGGGGGTGCTGACCTTCGAGTTTCCCCACCTGCTGAACCTGATCGAACTGGTGCAGTTCGACACCATCTATCACGAGCACTATTCCTACCTGTCGCTGCTGGCGGTGGAGCGGGTGCTGCGGGCCAATGGTCTACGGCCCTTCGACGTCGAGCTCCTGCCGACCCATGGGGGCTCGCTGAGGCTGTTCTGTGCCCATGAGGCGTCGAGCCATCAGGAAACGCAGGGCTTGAAGGACCTGCGGGGCCGCGAGCACGCCGCCAACCTCGACAGCTTGACGGGCTATCAGGGTTTCACCGCTCGGGTGGAGGCGGTGCGCGCCGACTTCCTGGCCTTCCTCGCCAAGGCCAAGGCGGAGGGCAAGTCCGTGGCGGCCTATGGCGCCGCGGCCAAGGGCAACACCTTCTTGAACTATGCGGGCGTCGGGACGGACGGCATCGTGGCGGTGTTCGACGCCAACCCG
>JAZKFM010000051.1:0-11689 GCA_040386415.1 Pseudomonadota bacterium | reverse complement strand
GGTGCGTGACCTTCTGTTCGGCGATGGTCTTCAGGACGTGCTCGGAATCCCACTTGTCGATGAAGTGCAGCGGCACGCCGGCGTTCATCGCGGCCGAGACGTCGAAGGCCAGCGGGGCGGCGTGATAGGCGGGACCGGCGCAGAGCTGCACCGAGGTCTCCGGGTCATAGCCGCGCATCGCCAGCATCGAGGGCGGGATCACCGCGGCCTGCGGGCGGAACACGCCCTTCGGACGGCCGGTGGTGCCCGAGGTGTACATCATCTGGTTGCCGCGCACGGGGTCGGGAATGTCCGAACCATCTTCGGCCGCCAGCGCGGTGTCGTAGTTGGTGAAGCCCTCGATATCGCCGCCCACCGACAGCTTGATCAGCAGGTCGGGGCTTTCGTCGGCGGCCGGCTTCGCGGCGGCCACGCGGGCCTCGGCCACCAGGGCCTTGGCCTCGCAATCCTTGATGATGTAGGCGATCTCGTCGACCGTCAGGTGCCAGTTCACCGGGGTGATGCGCAGGCCGCTGCGCTGGGTCGCGGCGATGGTCTCGACGAATTCGGCCCGGTTGGAGCAGAGCAGGGCCACGCTGTCGCCGGCCTTCAGGCCCGCCTTGCGCAGGGCGCGGACCAGCTTGTTGGCGTTGGCGTTGACCTCGGCGAAGGTCTTCACCCGGCCGGAGGGATCAATCACCGAAGGCCGGTTGGGGGCGACGCCGGCCCAGAAGGCGACGGTCATGCCGTCGACGGCCGAAGCGTCCAGAGCCGCGGTAAAATCCTCGCGGGTTTTAAAATCTTCCATCTCAAATTCCTCCCGTCGCCCGGTGGCCGGAAGCGGCTTTCACGCGGTGCAATCAATTTTGTAGGTTCCGGCGCGGCGTTCGCTCGGCGGTCGCGGGCGCAATATGCCCGTGGTCTGCCGTTCCGTTCCGGAAACCTACCATCACACGGCTCGGCGCGCTCGACAACGCCCCGGAAATCCGGACGGCGATCGGATCGGGAACCGGGGCCTTGAAACTTCGTTGCCGCCGCTTCGGGGAGCCCAAAACGAACTTGGCCGTTATGTGCTGTCAGCCGTGAGCGGCGACGCTCTTCGGTCCCTGAAACGACGCGAGTAAGGCGCTTGAGCCAACAAAGAGACCACCGCCCCGACACGATGGCCCTGACCGGCGTCGCCGGCCTCGATGATATCCTGCGTGGCGGCCTGACCCGCAATCGCATCTATCTGCTTGAGGGCACGCCGGGTACGGGCAAGACCACCGCGGCGCTGCAGTTCCTGATGGCGGGCGCGGAAGCCGGAGAAACCGGCCTCTATATCAGCCTGTCGGAGAGCGCCGAGGAGCTGCAGGCCACGGCCATCTCCCACGGCTGGGTGCTGCCCGACCTGCTCAGGGTATTCGAGCTGATCCCACCCGAGGACCTGCTGGACGAGCATCAGCAGCAGAGCCTGCTCTATTCCTCCGACCTGGAGCTTGGTGAGACCACCCGGATGATCTTCCGGGCGATGGAGGAGACCAAGCCCTCCCGCGTGGTCATCGACAGTCTGTCGGAAATCCGCCTGCTGGCCGGCGGCTCCCTGCGCTATCGCCGCCAGATCCTGGCGCTGAAGCACTATTTCTCCCGCAGCGGGGCCACGGTCCTGATGCTGGACGACATGACCACCGATATCGACGACAAGACCGTGCACAGCGTGGCCCACGCCGTGATCCGCCTGGAGGAGCTGGCGCCCGTCTACGGCGCCGAGCGCCGCCGGCTGAGGGTGGTGAAGTATCGCGGCCAGGCCTTCCGAGGCGGCTTTCATGACTACACGATCCGCAAGGGCGGTCTTGTCGTCTTCCCGCGCCTCGTGGCCTCGGAACACCGGGTGGCCTTCAAGCGCGAGGCTCTCGCCAGCGGTGTCGAGCAGCTTGACGCCCTGTTGGGCGGCGGCGTGGCGCGAGGGTCCAGCACCCTGGTGCTCGGCCCCGCCGGCACCGGCAAGTCGCTGCTGGCGATGGAGTTCGTCGTCGCCGCCATCCGGCGTGGTGAAAAGGCGGCCATGTTCATCTTCGACGAGGAGCTGGGCCTGCTGTTTGACCGCGCGAAGGGGCTCGGGATCGACCTGCAGGCCATGCGTGACTCCGGGTCCCTGCTGATCGAGCAGGTGGACGCCGCCGAGTTGGCGCCGGGTGAATTCACCCACAAGGTCCGCACCTGCGTCGAGGCCCAGGGTCTGCAGACCATCGTCATCGACAGCCTCAACGGCTACCAGGCCGCGATGCCGGAGGAGCAGTATCTTGTGCTCCACATGCACGAACTGCTGACCTTCCTGAACCGTCGCGGCGCCAGCACCTTCCTGACCGTGGCCCAGCACGGCCTCGTCGGCGACATGAAGGCGCCTGTCGATGTCACCTACCTGGCCGACACCGTCATCCTTCTCCGCTACTTCGAGGCCAGCGGCCGCGTGCGGCGGGCGATCTCGGTGATCAAGAAGCGCACCGGTCCGCATGAGGACACCATCCGAGAGTACCAGATCGACGAGCGCGGCCTGACGGTGGGCGGCTCCCTCGAGGGCTTCCAGGGTGTTCTGCGCGGGGTCCCGATCTACACGGGGCAGCCTGAATCCTTGCTGGATGAGAGATAGTGGCCAGTCTCGCCGCCCTCCGCGAGGAGACTGTCCTGATCCTCACCCCTGGGGGGCGGGATGCTCAGATCGCCACGGATTTGCTACGGGAGGCCGGAATGCAGGGCCTGCCTTGCGGCAATGTCGAGACTCTGTGCCGCGAACTTGCGAACGGCGCGGGCTTCGCCTTGCTGGCCGACAACGCCCTGCATACCGCCGACATCGGCGGCCTCTCGCGCTGGGTGGCCGAGCAGCCGCCCTGGTCAGACTTCCCCTTCGTTCTGCTCACCGAACGGGGCGGCGGGTTGGAGCGCAATCCCCAGGCCTTCCGTCTCAGCGAGATGCTGGGCAACGTCATCTTCCTGGAGCGGCCCTTTCATCCCACCAGCCTGGTGAGCGTGGCGCGAACCGCCCTGCGCGCCCGGCGGCGCCAGTACGAGGCCCGCCAGCGGATCGACGAGATCCGCGAAGCCGAGCTGCAGCTTGAGCGCCGGGTCGACGAACGCACCGGCGAACTCGCCGCCGCCAACCGCCAGCTCGTCGCCCAGATCGAGGAACGCGAGAAGGTCGAGGCGGCCCTGCGCCAGGCTCAGCGCCTGGAGGCCGTGGGCCAGCTGACCTCCGGCGTCGCCCACGACTTCAACAACCTGCTCACCGTCGTGCTGGGCAATGTCCGCCAGCTGGCCAAGGCCGAGACGGACCCGACCACCCTGCGCCGCCTGGACATGATGGAACAGGCCGCCCAGCGGGGCGCCAAGCTCACCGCCCAGCTGCTGGCCTTCTCGCGCCGGCAGAAGCTGGAGCCGCAGCTGGTGAACCTGAACCAGACGGTCGAGAGCATGCGCGACCTGCTGCAAAGCACCATGGCCTCCCACGCGCGCATTGAGACCGACCTCGATCCCGAGCTCTGGGGCGCGATGATCGATCCGACCCAGATCGAACTGGTGATCCTCAACCTGGCGATCAACGCCCGCGACGCCATGGAGGTGGGCGGCGTGCTCACCGTCAGCACCGCCAACGCCACCCTCGGCCAGCCCCGCCGCGCCGAGGAGCCGCCGCCGGGCGACTATGTGATGGTGGCGGTTTCAGACACCGGCACGGGGATGCCTTCCGACGTGCTGGCTAAGGTCTTCGAACCCTTCTTCACCACCAAGGCGGTGGGCAAGGGCTCAGGGCTTGGCCTGTCCCAGGTGTTTGGCCTGGCCAAGCAGTCCGGCGGCGGGGTGCGCATCGACACCGCCCCCGGCAAGGGAACCTCCGTGAAGGTCTATCTGCCGCGCTGCGACGACATCGCCGCGCCGCGCGCCCTGCCGCGCGAGGCGCCCCGGAGCATCGATGGCCGTCCCGTGGTCCTGCTGGTGGACGACGACAGCGCCGTGCGCGAAATCACCGCCGGCATGCTGGACGAGCTCGGCTACTGCGTGGTGGAGGCCGGCAGCGGCGGCGCGGCGCTGGAGACCCTGCAACAGCGGCCCGACATCGACCTGATGCTGCTGGACTTCGCCATGCCCGGCATGAACGGGGCCGAGGTGGCCCGCGAGGCGGTCACCCGCCGACCGAGCCTGCCGATCGTCTTCGTCACCGGCTATGCCGACGTCGAGGCCCTGGCCCATGCCGGGGAGGCGGGCGTCATACAGAAGCCCTTCGAGGACCACGAACTGGCCAGCAAGCTGCGGGCCGTGCTCGAGGGCGCCCCGGCCTAGCCGAACTTGGCCGCCGCCCAGCGAAGAGCGTGATAGCCGGCGGTGGCGGCCAGCGCGGTGACGAAGGTTCCCCACAGGATGTCGGCCACGGTGATCTTGGTGGCCCAGACCTTCAGGGTGGCCTGGTTGGTGAGGTCGTAGGTAGCGTAGCACATGGCCCCCACGATCGCCCCGGTGGTCATCGCCTTGGCCCAGGAGGTGGCCGGCGACACCGCCAGCAGCATGATGCCCAGGATATAGACCAGGTAGAAGATCGCTGCGGCCTTCAGGTTCACCTCGTCGGCCAGGATCGGGTTGAGGGTCGGCCGATAGAGCCGCTCATTGCTAAAGATCAGCCACACGGCGTCCACGGCGGCGAAGACCAGGCCGGTGGCCAGGTAGGCGATGACGTATTTCAGCATCTCGTGCTCCCTCAGGCCGGCCGCAGGCGATAGTGGCTGACGCCCCACTCCGCGCCGCCACGGTGTCCGAACAGGCCGGCGGTGGCCAGGAAGAACAACCGCCAGCGCCGGCGCCACAGCACCGCCTGGTCGCCATAGACCTCCCGCAGAACCGGCCGGATCACAGCGGCGTTGCGGTCGTAGTTCTCCAGCCACTGGTTGGCGGTGGTCTCGTAGTGGGCCCCGCTCCAGCGCCAGTCGGCCTCGACGGTGAACAGGTCGGGGAACTGCCGCATCAGGTCGTGGCTGGGCATGACGCCGCCGGTGAAGAAGTGCTGGCCGATCCAGTCGGCCTCGTCATTGACGTCGAACCGGTAGGGCGTGGTCTTGTGGGTGAAGACGTGGATGAATATCGCCCCGTCCGGCTTCAGCCAGCTCTTGGCCCGGGTCAGGAGCCCGCGCCAGTTGGCCATGTGCTCGAACATCTCCACCGAGACGATGCGGTCGAAGGCGCCCTGCGTGGCCGCGAAGTCGTTCATGTCGGCGGTGATCACGGTGAGGTTGGTCAGGCCCAGGGCGGCGGCCCGCCCGCGGATGAATTCGCCCTGGCTCCTGGAGTTGGAGACGCTGGTGACCCGCGCGCCGGGCAGGTTGCGGGCCATCCACAGCGACAACGACCCCCAGCCGCAGCCGAGTTCGAGGATGTGCTGGCCGTCCCTCAGGTCGGCATGGGCCGCCGTCTCGGACAGCGCCTTTTCCTCCGCCTGTTCCAGGGTCGTCGCGCCGTCGCCATAGAGGCAGCAGGAGTATTTCAGCTGCGGCCCCAGCACGGCCTCGAAGAAGGCGGCGGGCAGCTCGTAGTGCTGGTCGTTGGCCTCGCCGGTATGCTCGGCGATCGGCCGCTGGGCCATCTCAAGGGCGAACTGGGCCTCGGCGTCGGCCGGGGCGCCCGCCAGGTTGCGGCGCGCATTGGCCACCAGGAAGTCCACCGCGGCGCGGCGCACCAGGTCGGGAAGCGGCGCGCCTTCGAAGGCGTTGATGGTGCTGGCGACGAGACTCATGTGGGGCGGCCCTCTTCTGGCTCCCATAGAGAAGCCTTCAGGAACCATACGGATGCAGCTTGGCCGCGGATGCGGCGTTTGCATCCATGGACCTGCGCCTCGCGTACCTCCACCATGCCATTTTCAGGAGGTCCCGTGACGCCCAGCCCCGACCAGCCGCTCCGCATCGCCGTCGTCGGCGGGGGGATCGCCGGCCTCTCCGCCGCCTGGATGCTGGGGCAGAAGCACGCCGTCACCCTGTTCGAGGCCGACAGCCGGCTGGGCGGTCACGCCAATACGGTGGAGGTGCGCGGAAGCCGGGAGGTGACCCCGGTGGACACCGGCTTCATCGTCTACAACCCGCCCAACTACCCCAACTTCACCGCCCTGCTGGATCATCTGGACGTCGCCAGCCAGCCGGCTGACATGGCGCTGAGCGTCTCCCTCGACGACGGCGCCTTCGAATACTCCAGCGGCGCGATCTTCGCCCAGAAGCGCAACCTGTTCAGCGCCCGGTTCTGGGGCATGCTGCGGGACGTCAACCGCTTCTACCGCCATGGCCCCAAGGACCTGGCCAGCCTCGAGGCGCCGCTCACCTCGCTGGACGATTATCTGTCTCAGAAGGGCTACTCCCAGGCGTTCCGGGACGATCACCTGATCCCCCAGGCCGCCGCCATCTGGTCCACCCCGCTCACCGCCATCCGCGACTATCCGGCCGCCGCCCTGATCCGCTTCTTCCAGAACCACGGAATGATGACGGTCTTCGGCCGCGGCGCCTGGCGCACGGTGACGGGCGGCAGCCGCGCCTACGTCTCGAAGCTGTCCGCCGCCTTCCAGGGCGAGGTCCGCTCGAGCGCCCGGATCGTCTCCATCCGCCGTGACGCCCTGGGCGTCGAACTGCGCGACGCCCACGGGCATGCTGAACGCTTCGACCAGGTGGTGATCGCCACCCATGGCGACCACGCCCTGCGCCTGCTTGACGACGCCACGCCGGAGGAGCAGCGCCTGCTGTCGGCCTTCAAGTACAGCCGCAACCTGACCGTCCTGCACACCGACCCGGCCCTGATGCCCAGGCGCCGCAGCGCCTGGACCAGCTGGAACCACATCGGCAAGCGGTCGGCTCCTGGTGAGGGCTGCGTCACCTATTGGATGACCCGGTTGCAGGGGTTGAAGACCGCCACCGACTACTTCGTGACCCTCAATCCCACCAAGGAGATCGCCCCCGAGGCCGTTGTCCATACCGACGTCTACGAGCATCCCTTGTTCGACGCCGGGGCCATCGCCGCGCAGCGGGAGATCTGGTCGCTGCAGGGTGTGCGCCGCACCTGGTTCTGCGGCTCCTATCTCGGCCACGGCTTCCACGAGGACGCCCTGCAATCGGGCCTGGCGGTCGCCGAGGAGCTGGGCGGGGTCCGCCGCCCCTGGACGGTGGAGAATGAGTCCGGCCGCATCCATCTGGACGGCGGCGTTCCGACCCCCGCCGTGCAGGCCGCCTGACCATGTTCGCCTCCGGCCTCTATTCCGGAGTCACCACCCACACCCGGTTCCGCCCGCGCGGCCACCGGCTGCGGTACGCCATCTTCATGCTGCTGCTGGACCTGGACGAGCTTCCGGCCCTGGACGCCCGTCTGAAAGCCTTCGGCCAGGACCGCTTCCGGCTCACAAGCTTTTCGCAGCGCGACCACCTGGACGGCTCGGCGACCCCGCTCAAGACCCAGGTCGAGGCCCACCTCGCCGCCGCCGGCATCCCGTCCGGCGGGCCGGTCCGCCTGCTCTGCATGCCGCGCATCCTGGGGGGCGTGTTCAATCCCCTCAGCGTCTATTTCTGCCACCGCCCGGACGGCGCCCTGTCGGCCATCCTCTACGAGGTCAGCAACACCTTCGGCGAGCGCCACAGCTACCTGATCCCCGCCCACGGTACGGGGGTGATCGAGCAGCAGGCGCCCAAGAGCTTCTACGTCTCGCCCTTCATGGACATGGATCTGGCCTACGCCTTCCGCATCACCCCGCCGGGCGAGGAGGTCTCCATCACCGTCGATGTGCACGACGCCGAGGGACGCCTGCTGGCCGCCAACTTCGCGGGCAAGCGCGCCGAGTTCACCGACGCCGCGATCTGGAAGGCCTGGCTCAGCCACCCCCTGATGACGCTGGGCGTCATGGCGGCCATCCACTGGGAAGCCCTGAAAATCTGGCGCAAGGGTGAAAAGCTCCGCCCCCGTCCAAGGGCCCCCGCGGCCCCCGTGACGGTCATCCCGGCCACCCAGGTGAGCGCCGCCTAGAGTCTTCTCCGCCTCCGTAGACAAGGGAGGCAAGCGCTCTCATTCCACCAAGTTTGAGCGCAGACACATCACCGCAACCATGCCCGCCTATTCGCCACCTGCGTCAAAACAGGTCTGGCGCGCCTAGGGCGGGCGCCTCAGAATGTTTCCATACTAGACGATGGAAATTTGAGATGAGTGATTCACACCCCTCCCGGCGGGGTGCGGCGTCGGCTGATTCCGAGCCAATCCAAGTCGATGTGAAGACCATGCCCCGCGTATTGCAGCGGATTGTCGGTCTGGCGTTTAACTACCCGTGGTTGGTGGCCCTGGCGATGGCCGCCTCGCTGGGCGCGGCGCTCGCCAGCCTGGCCCTGCCGAGCCTGCTGGGCCGCGCCGTGGACCAGGCGCACGGCCTTCTGCTGCAAGGCGCCGCCCAGGCCGACCAGGCCCGCGCGGCCCTGCTGATCACCGCCGGGCTGGTGATCGGCGCCACCATTCTGCGCGGGGCCATGACCATGTGGTCGGGCTATTTGGCCGAACTGGTCAGCCAGAAGGTCGGCCATGACCTGCGCCTCCAGTTCTTCCAGCAGCTCCAGCGCCTGTCCTTCGGCTTCCACGACCGTATCCACTCGGGCGACCTGGTCACCCGGGGCATGCTCGACCTTGAGGGGGCCCGGGTCTTCATCCAGGCCGGCCTGATGCCGATCCTGACCCTGGTCTTGCTGCTGGTGTTCGCCTCCTGGCAGATGCTGGCCATCGACCAGACGCTCGGCCTGATCGGCCTGGCCTTCGTGCCATTCTCGGCCCTGGCTCTGGGCCGCATGGGCTTCCTGCTGCGGGTGACCTGGCTGCGCTTCCAGGAGCTGATGGCGCAGCTGACCCTGACCATGGAGGAGAACCTCCAGGGCATCCGCGTCGTCCGCGCCTTCGCCGGCAAGGTCTTCGAGATGGCCAAGTTCGACCAGGCCTCGGTGGACGCGCTCGCCTATTCCTACAAGCGCATCACCCTGCGCTTTCGTGGCGTGGCGGTGATGCAGGTGACCTTCAACGCCTCCATGGCGGGCGTCCTCTGGTACGGCGGCCACAAGGTGGCGGCGGGCACGATGAGCGTCGGCACGCTCACCGCCTATCTGACCTACATGACCCTGCTGCAGGGCCCGATCCGCCAGATCGCCATGATCTTCAACTCCGCGGCGCGGGCCACCTCCTCCGGCGCCCGGGTCTTCGAGGTGCTGGACCTGAAGCCGGAGATCGCCGATGCGCCGGGCGCCAAGGCGCTTGCCCCGTCCAAGGGCGTGCTGCGCTTCGAGAGCGTCGACTTCGGCTACGTCCCCGGCAAGCAGATCCTCACCGGCGTCGACTTCGAGGTCGGCCCCGGCCAGACCCTCGGCATTGTCGGTCCCCCGGGATCGGGCAAGTCCACCATCGCCAACCTGATCCCCCGCTTCTACGACGTCACCGGCGGCGCCATCACCATCGACGGCGTCGACATCCGCGACGTGACCCTGCCGTCCTTGCGCGAATATGTCGGCCTCGTGCAGCAGGAGGCCTTCCTGTTCGACTCGTCCATCGGTCACAACGTGGCCTATGCCGATCCCTGGGCCGAGGAGGCGCGCATCGTCGGCGCCGCCAAGACCGCTCAGATCCACGAGCACATCGCAGGCCTGCCCGCTGACTATGAGACGAGGGTCGGCGAGCGTGGCGTGGCCCTGTCCGGCGGCCAGCGCCAGCGGATGAGCATCGCCCGCGGCGTTGTGCCCGGCCCTGGCGTGATGATCTTCGATGACTCCACCGCCGCCATCGACGCGGTGACCGAGCGGCGGGTGCGCGACGCGCTGGCGGAAGCCACCCGGACCAAGGCCACCATCATCATCGCCCACCGCCTGTCGTCCCTGATGCACGCCGACCAGATCATCGTTCTCGACGAAGGGGTGGTGGTGGAGCGCGGGAACCACGCGCAGCTGCTCAAGGCTGGCGGGGTCTATGCCGACCTCTACGAGCTGCAGTCGCGCTCCGACGCCTCTGCGACCCTGGACGACGTGACCTTGGAAGGGGCGCCCGCGTGACCGACACCGCCGCCAACCCCGCGCCCCGGCGCAGCACGCCCCGCGCCTCCCTCGGCTCCACCGAGGGTGACGACATCTTTGGCACCTTCGACATCAATGTCGCCCGGCGCTTCCTGGGCTTCCTCGGCCCCCACAAGCGCTCCATGATCATCGCCCAGGTGGCGGTGCTGATCTCGGCGGCGACCCAGGTGGCGGTCCCGGCCATGATCGGCGCGGCGGTCAACGCCGCAGTGGCCAAGGACGCGGCGCTGCTGGACCGCACCCTCATCGTCTTCGCCGCGGTGGCCGCGGCCTACGCCACCTTCTTCTTCATTGGGGAATGGCTGTCGTCGCGCCTGGCGCAGCGGGTGATCTTCGACATCCGCCGCAAGATGTTCGCCCACTTCCAGGACGTGTCCCTGTCCTTCATGGACAAGACCCACGTCGGCCGGATCATGTCCCGCCTGCAAGGCGACGTGAACGCCCTCCAGGAGTTCATGGAGAACATGAACGGCGCCATCGGCGACTTCGTGATGCTGGTGGGCATCACCGTCGTGCTGCTGATGACCGACCTGAAGCTCGGCCTGCTGACCCTGACGGTTCTTCCCGCCTTGATCGCCATCCGGGCGGTCTGGCTGCCCTTCTCCAAGAAGAGCTTCCGCCTGGCCCGTGACGCCTCCTCCACCGCCAACTCGGCCCTGGCCGAGAACATCAACGGCATCCGCACCGTCCAGGAAAGCCGCCGCGAGCAGCTGAATTTCGAGCTCTACAAGGAGAAGGCCCAGGAGAACTTCACCGCCCAGGTGGGCGCGTCCTGGATGACCCAGATCATGGTCCCCACCGTGGACGTGCTGACCGGCCTGGCCATGGCCATCGTCATCATCGTCGGCGGCAACGCGGTGCTGGGCGGCACGCTCAACGTGGGCGTGATGGTGACCTTCATCCTCTATGTGCAGCGGTTCTTCGAGCCGGTCCGCATGCTGTCGATGCAGTACACCATCATGCAGCGGGCGATGGCCGCGGGGCACCGGATCTTCGAGGTGATCGACGTTCCCGTCACCATCGCCGACAAGCCAGGCGCCATCGAGCTGAAGGACGTGCCGGCCACGGTGGAATTCCGCAACGTGACCTTCGGCTACGATCCCAAGCGTCCCGTCCTGCACGATATCAGCCTGATGGTGCGGCCCAAGGAGGTCGTGGCCCTGGTGGGTCCCACCGGCTCGGGCAAGACCAGCATCATCGCCCTGGCTCACCGCTTCTATGAAGTCGACCAGGGCCAGGTCCTGGTGGGCGGCCACGACGTGCGCGATGTCACCCTGGATTCGCTGGGGGCCAATATCGGCATGGTGCTGCAGGAGCCCTTCCTGTTCACCGGCACCATCGAGCAGAACATCCGCTACAACACGCTGAGCGCCACCAAGGACGACGTCATCGCGGCGGCCAAGTCGGTCAGCGCCCACGACTTCATCATGCGCCTGCCCGACGGCTACGACACCCAGTTGGGGCAGCGGGGCCGCAACATCTCCATGGGCCAGCGCCAGCTGATCAGCTTCGCCCGCGCCCTGGTGGCCAACCCGCAGATCCTGATCCTCGACGAGGCCACGGCCAATATCGACTCCTTCACCGAGCAGGCGATCCAGAAGGCGCTGAAGGTGCTGTTCGCCGGCCGCACC
>JAZKFM010000050.1:0-4186 GCA_040386415.1 Pseudomonadota bacterium | reverse complement strand
ATCGCCGTGGCGGTGGAGGGGCTTGGCGAACGGCGCGGGCCGCCGGCGGAGGCGCGGGGGCTGTATTCGACGCTAGGCTAGCCCCGCCGCACCAGATCCCGCGCCGCCACCAGCAGGACCGGGGTCCAGCTCAGCACCAGGGCGTAAGTCATCAGGGTGGCGCGGCTGTTGTCGATCGCGGCGAAGGCCGTGCCCACCATGGGCAGGAGAAGCAGCATGGCCAGGATCGGGCGGCGGGTCTCGGGCGCCATGCAGATGCGCGACAGCAGGAAGGCATGGAGCGCCAGGGCCGCGAACTTGACCCAGGCGCCGTCGCTGGCGCGCAGCAGCAGATGGGCCGAGCCCTCCAGGTCCTGGGTGATCTGGAGAAGGGTGAAGGTCTCAACATAGTCCGCCGCCAGGGCCAACGAGGCGACCCCGATGGCGGCCAGAACCAGGGGCTTGCGCAAGCCGCCGCCCAGGAACATGGCCGCGCAGACGGCGAAGGCGGTGTAGGCCGGGATATAGGCTTTCACGTCCAGGTGGTTCACCGCGTCCATGGCGGTGACGATGGGGGCGCGGCAGGCCTCCGGCGTGAACACGTTCAGCGTTTGCTCAAGGGTGCGGGCCAGCTCGAAGTCCAACACCTTGCCCGGCGCCCAGCAGGCTCCGGCGGCCACGACCTGCGGCAGCATCTGGAAGGCCACGGTGATCGCCACGGTGGCGAGGCCGGTCAGGACGGTGAGGCCCGCCCAGATGCGGTGTGATCGGCTTTCCATGACATCCCCTCCGGCGATCGCGAGCTTAGCGGCCACACCTCCATTGTCGATGACATCGGTCTTGCCCTAGCTTCAACCTCCGGCCCCGGAGGAAACCCATGCCCAAGATCGTAGCCCCGCTTCTGGGGGCCCTGCTGAGCTGCTCCAGCCTGACCGCGCTGGCCGCCCCCGCCCAGGAAAACCGCGCCGTCGCGGGCCTGGCGGCTCCGGCAGAGATCCGGGTCGACACCTGGGGCATCGCCCACATCTATGCGGGCAGCGTCCGCGACGCCTTCTTCCTGCAGGGCTACAACGTCGCCCGCGACCGGCTGTGGCAGATCGACCTGTGGCGTAAGCGGGGGCTAGGCCTGCTCTCCAAGGACTTCGGCCCCACCTATGTCGCCCAGGACCGGGCGGCCCGCCTCTTCCTCTATCGCGGCGACATGGCCAAGGAGTGGGCGGCCTATGGGCCCGGCGCGCAGGACAACACCACCGCCTGGGTGGCCGGCGTCAACGCCTTCGTCGACGAGATCGCGGCGGGCAAGCGGCCCCTGCCGCTGGAGTTCAAGATCGCCGGCAGCGCGCCGGACCGCTGGAACCCCGAGGACGTGGTGCGGATCCGAAGCCACGGCCTGACCCGCAATGTTCCCAACGAGGTCGGCCGCGCCCAGATCGCCTGCAAGGCGGGCCTGCCGGCCGCCCGGCTCTATCGTTTCATCGAACCCAAATGGACCACCAAGGTCCCGGAAGGCCTCGATCCCTGCGCCATCCCCGCCGATGTCCTGTCCGACTATCAGCTGGCGGGCTCCGGGGTGAAGTTCAGCGGGCCGCCGGAGCAGCGCGCCGCCCTGGAGATTCCGCCCGAGGCTATCGGGTCGAACAACTGGACGGTCTCCGGATCGCGCACGGCGACGGGCCGGCCGATCCTGGCCAACGACCCGCACCGGGAGCATGGCGCGCCGGGCCTGCGCTACATCGTGCACATGAACGCGCCGGGCTTCTCGGTGATCGGGGCCGGTGAGCCCGCCCTGCCGGGCGTGTCCATTGGCCACAACGGCAAGATCGCCTTTGGCCTGACCATCTTCCCAGTCGATCAGGAAGACCTCTACGTCTACGAGACGCAGGGTGACCGCTATCGCTACGGCGACGGCTGGGAGGCCATGACGGTGGTGCAGGACGCCATCCCGGTGAAGGGCGAGGCCGCGCCGCGTTCAGTCGAGCTGCGCTTCACCCGCCACGGGCCCGTGCTGAAGGCTCTCGAGGGCAAGGCCTTCGCCATCCGCACGGTGTGGAGCCAGCCGGGGACCTCGGCCTATTTCGGCTCCACCGGCTACATGCAGGCCCAGGACTGGACCAGCTTCAAGGCGGCCCTGGCCGGCTGGGGGGCGCCCAGCGAGAACCAGGCCTATGCCGACACCTCGGGCCACATCGGCTGGGTGGCCGCCGGCATGGTGCCGGCGCGGCCCAACTGGGACGGTCTGCTGCCGGTGCCGGGCGACGGGCGCTATGAGTGGAAGGGCTTCCTCAAGCCCGACGAGCTGCCCAGCCAAGCCGACCCGAAACAGGGCTGGTTCGCTTCGGCCAACCAGATGAACCTGCCGGCCGCCTATCCGGTGGCGCAGCGCAAGGTGGGGTTCGAGTGGTCCAACGCCGCGCGCTTCCTGCGGGTGAACGAGGTGCTGGCCGCCAAGGACAAGCTGACCGTGGCCGACGCCATGGCCCTGCAGACCGATCCCTATGACATCACCGCGCGGCGGCTGGTGGCCGTGCTTGCGCCGTTGAAGACAGATGACCCCAAGCTGGCCGCCGCCCTGGCCATGCTGCGCGGCTGGGACCACCGCACCTCGGAGGGCAGCGCCGGGGCCGCCCTGTTCGAGGTCTGGACCGGCAAGCACCTGGGCCGCGCCGTGGTCGCCGCCGCCACGCCGGCGTCAGTGCACGGCGTCATCGGCAATGGCGACCTGGCCGCTGTCATGCACCTGCTGGAATACCCGGACGCCACCCTGCCGGCCGAGGCCCGCGACGGGGTGCTGAAGGCCAGCCTGGTCACCGCCTATGATGAGGTCGCCGCGCGTCTCGGTCCCGATCCAAAGACCTGGGCCTGGGGCCGGCTGCATCACGCGCGGCTGGAACACGCCCTGACCCCCCTGGCCGACGCCGCCACCAAGCCCCTGCTGGCGGCTGGGCCGACGCCGATGGGCGGGACCAGCCTGTCGCCCATGGCGGCCAGCTGGCGGCCGGACGACTTCCGGGTCGTGGCCGGCGCCTCGTTCCGCATGGTCCTGGACGTCGGCGCCTGGGACAACAGCATGGCCATCAACACGCCCGGCCAGTCGGGAAACCCCGAGAGCCCGCACTACCGCGACCTGTTTCCGAAATGGGTGAAGGGCGAGTACGTGCCGCTGGCCTATTCGCGCAAGGCGGTGGAGGCGGCGACGGAAACCGTGTTCACCCTGACGCCCGCGCCCTGAGGCCTATCGGCGGCCTCAGATATCCTGCGGGCGGGCGGCATTGACAATTGGGGGTCTGACCGGGAAAACCCGCGCTCTAGATCCGCCGGAGTTCCCAGTGACCTACATCGTCACCGACGCCTGTATCAAATGCAAGTTCATGGACTGCGTGGAGGTGTGTCCTGTGGACTGCTTCTACGAGGGCGAGAACTTCCTGGCGATCAATCCGGACGAATGCATCGACTGCGGCGTCTGCGAACCCGAGTGCCCCGTCGACGCCATCAAGCCCGACACCGAGGACACGCCCGACTCCAAGTGGCTGAAGATCAACACCGACTACGCCAAGATCTGGCCCAACATCACGGTGAAGGGCGAGCCGCCGGCCGACGCCGAGGCCTTCGAGCGCGAGACCGGCAAGTTCGAGAAGTATTTCAGCGAAAAGCCCGGCCGCGGCTCCTGACCGAACCCTCGCCCAGGGGGTGCAAGCCTTTCTTTGGGCTGAATTTTATGCTAGGGTGACAATGACGTGGCGAGAAGCGTTTCGCGCCCGCCATGTCGTTTCTGCAGAAGAGCCGTCCCCGGCCGCATACGCCTTGAACAGGCGAAGGGTGTCCTAGAGGTCTAATCCGTTCTCAAGAATGTTGGTCGCCGCAGATTTTGCGGACGGACATCTTTCGCCTTGGGCTCTCGGAAAACCTGGATGCGTCGATGGGATCGGACGTGGTCGAAGGGACTTAGCTGATGAGCAAGACTGGTCTGGATTTCTCGATTGGAGATCACGTCGTCTATCCGGCCCACGGGGTGGGTCAGGTACAGGGGATCGAAACTCAGGAAGTGGCCGGCTATTCGCTCGAAGTCTATGTGATCACCTTCGACCACGAGAAGATGACTCTGCGCGTTCCCACCGCCAAGGCCCGCACCGCCGGCCTGCGCTCGCTGGCCGAAGGCAATGTGGTCAGCCAGGCGCTCACCACCCTGAAGGGCCGCGCCCGCGTGAAG
>JAZKFM010000049.1:0-14078 GCA_040386415.1 Pseudomonadota bacterium | reverse complement strand
TCCAGGGTCTTGCCCACCACCTTGGCGCCGTAGTCGGTGGCGATGTCGCCGAGGCTGAGGATCCCCACCAGCTTGCCGGCGTCATTGGCCACGATCAGGCGGCGGATCTGGTGGTTGGCCATCTGGGCGGCGGCGTCGGCCAGGTTGTCGTCTTCCTTGCAGGTCTGGACGTCGCCGCTCATCACGTCGCTGGCGGGCGTCGAGAGCGCGCCGCCCTTGGCCACCACCTGCAGGACGATGTCGCGGTCGGTGATCAGGCCGACCACCTTATCGTCCTCGACGATCGGCACGGCGCCGGTCTCGATGCTGGCCATGATACCGGCCACCTTCTGGACGCTGTCGGCCGGCCCGGCGGTCGCAACCTGGGCCGTCATGGCTTCACTGACTTTCATGGGGTGGTCCTTGTGTGTTGAACTAGACATGGAAACCCCTCACCGCCGCCGCTGTTCCGCCGAGCCCTTTTAGGACCTCCGACCATGACCGACCTCCGCGTGCTGGGCCTGGCCGGGTCCCTGCGTCAGGACGCCTACAACCGCGCCCTGCTGCGCGCGGCGCAGGGGCTGGCCCCGGCCGGCATGGTCATCGAGGCCTTCGACCTCCTGCCGGTGCCCCTCTACAACGGCGACGTGGAGGCCGCCGGCGATCCGCAGGGCGTGGGCGCGATGAAGGCCGCCATCGCCGCCGCGGACGCCGTTCTGTTCGTGACGCCGGAGTACAATCACGGCGTCCCGGCGGTGATGAAGAACGCGCTCGACTGGGCCTCGCGCCCGCCTCGGGCCGCGGCCCTGGACGGCAAGCCCGTGGGGATCATCGGCGCCAGCCCCGGCCAGACCGGCTCGGCCCGCGGCCAGAGCCAGCTGCGCCAGGCCTTCGAGTTCACCAACTCCTACGCCATGCCCCAGCCCGAACTCCTGGTCTTCCGCGCCCACGAGAAGTTCGACGCAGAGGGGAACCTCACCGATGAGGCCACCGTCAGGTACCTGGAGCGCTACCTCGAGGCCTTCGCCGCCTGGGTGGGGAAGTTCAAACCACCCGCTTGACGAGAACAAAGTGGGAACATTAGCCTCCAAGCTCCACTGGAGGGAGCTGGCGGATGGGTTGGACATTGTCGTGGGTCGCCGTCTCGGGGCTCGGCAGGGACGAGGTGCTGGCTCGGCTCGGCCTGGAGGACAGCGGCGATCCTGCTGACTTCGGCCGGCGCGGGCTCAAGGCCTGCGCCGATCTTCCCAACGGCTGGGTTCTGCTGCTCTGCGGGGAGATCGACGTGTTCAGGGACGCCGAGCTGGCGCCCCTGTCGCAGGGCGCCCGCCTGCTCAGCGCCTATGGCAGCGAGACCATCATGTTCAGCGGCGCCAGCAGCTGGACCAACGGCGTCCGGGATTGGGCGATCGACCACAATCCGGAGCGGGGCCTGAGCGACCTCAACATCGAGGGCGCCGCGCCGCCGCAGCTGGCCGAAATTCTGGCCCAGGCGCGTGCGGCGCAGGCGGAGGAGGGGGGCGACGACGCTGATGTCGACTTTGTCTTCGACGTGCCCCAGGCGATGTCGGGCGCCATCTGCGGCTGGCGTCCCGACCTGGACAACGAGGACTGGGACGAGATCGAATTCACCCGCCTGCGCCGCATCGGCGAGCCCGATCCGCCGGCCAAGCGCTCCTGGCTGGCCAAGCTCCTGGGCCGCTAGGTCCGTGGCCGGGTCATGTTCTCGATGAACTGCCCCAGCGTCGGCGGCTCGGCGACGGGGGTGACCCACAGGCCGGCGCTCTGGGCCAGGGTCACGCCCTCGTCGAAGATGCGCTTCATGTTGGCGGTGTCGAAGGACAGCATGTTCCCGTTCTCCGCCACGTCCGGGATCGAGGTGAAGGACAGCGGCAGGCCCACCCCCGCGCAGAAGGTCGCCGCGTTGGACAGCGCGTTGCGATACGAGAACCGCAGCATGGTGTCGAAGCTGCGCACCAGGATGGAGGCGAGGTTCGGGCTGGTGGTGCGCGGCGCCTGCTCCAGCACCGTATTGACCACCACATAGATCCGCCCGCCCTTCAGACGGCGCCCCAGCTGCTTCCAGCGCAGCATGGCCTCGGGCATGATGAACAGGGGGGCTGAGACCCCGCCGTCCACGTGCATCTCCTCATAGGCCACCCCGTCGGCCTCGCAGGGGAAGCTGCGGGGCGGGAACAGGCCGGGCAGGCTGGCCGAGGCCACCAGGATGTCGCGGAAGAAGGCCAGCGCCGCCTCGCCGCCGCGCGCGGCGATCTCGCCCATGTCCCAGATGGCGGTCTGCTGGCTGTCCAGGTCGGTGGTGGCCACCAGCAGGCGGCGCCCCTTGAGGTGCTCCACGGCCACGGCCTCGACCACTTGCGCGGTGATGAAGGAGTCCACCAGCTCCTCCAGATTGGCCGCCTGGAAGATCCCGGCCCCGAAGGCCGGCGCCAGCCGGCGCAGGCTCAGCAGGTCCTTGGCGTGGCCGCCGGTATAGGCGTCGGTCAGGTGGTCGTCCCAGGCCGGGCCCAGGAAGGCAAAGGGGGCCATCAGGGCGCCGGTGCTCACCCCCGTGACGATGGCGAAGTCGGGCCGCTTGCCGGCCCGGGTCATCCCCACCAGCACGCCGGCCCCAAAGGCGCCGCCGGCCGCCCCGCCGGAGATGGCCAGGATGTTGAAGTCCTTGCGCCCCACCGCCGAGCGCGGCAGCGACAGCCGGTCGGCCGCGGCGTTGAGGCTGTCCTCGGCCTGCTCGACGCTGAACCGCACCCCCTCGAAGCCGGGTATGCTGGCCCGCACCCCGGCGGCGGGGGCGGGCAGGCGGGTGCGGAACAGGCCGGTGCGCTTGGTGATGTGTCGGTCGGCCATGGCCCCATCCTGGCCCATCGCGGGGCCAGGCTCAACGCATGGCGTCAGGCGGCGCGGGCGATCCGCACATCGATGGGGTCCACCGCCGGCAGGCTCTGGAAGCCCGGCTTGGCGAACAGATAGCCCTGGATGTAGCGCACCCCGATCTCGCGCAGGGCGTCCAGCTCGGACCGGGTCTCGACACCCTCGGCGATCACCTCGACCCCCAGCGCCGCGCACATCTTCATCACCCCGTCGATGATGATCCGGCGCGGCAGGCTGGCGTCCAGGCCGCGGATCAGCTCCATGTCCAGCTTGATGATGTCGGGCTGGAACCGGGCCAGCAGGTTCAGCCCCGCATGGCCGGCCCCGAAGTCGTCCAGGGCCACGCCAAAGCCCATCTTCTGGTAGCTGGCGACGATGTTGGAGACGTGGGCGGGATCGGTCATCTCCTCGTTTTCGGTGAACTCGAAGATCAGCCGGTCGGTGGGGAAGTCGATGGCCGCCGCCGTGGCCAGGGTCAGCTGGATGCAGGCCTGGGGCGAATAGACCGCATTGGGCAGGAAGTTGATGGAGAGCTTGGCGGGACCGCCCAGCAGTCCGGCCCGCGCCGCCCCCTGGATCGCCTTGACCCGGCACTGCTGGTCGAAGGCGTAGCGGTTTTCCGGGGTCACCTTCTCCAGGACGCTGGCCGCCGACTCGCCGGCCGCGCCGCGCACCAGGGCCTCATAGGCGAAGGGGGCGCCGGTCTGCAGGTCCAGGATCGGCTGGAAGGCCATGGCGATGTCGAAGTCGACGGCCTCGCCATCGCGGCAGCCGGCGCAGGGGGAGGGGCGGGACATGCGGGTACGCTCCGGGGATCTTTCAGTCCCCTCCAGCCTACAGGCCATCGGTTAAGGATCGGTCGTCAGGCGCGACCTTACAGCCGCGTGCGGTAGACCTTGGGCGTCAGCCGCCCGATGCGGCCCTCCAGCCGGGCGATCTCCCGGTTGGCGGCCGCAAAGCCCCCCGCGCCCGCCCCGTCCACCACCAGGTCGATATCCACCTGCAACATCCGTCTCTGGGTCGCCCGCGCGCGTTCGTACATGGCCCGGAACTCGCGCCGCCGCCGCCGCCAGCGGTAGACCATCTTGGGCGTCGGCAGGCTGGGACCGCCGCGCATCTGGGCCAGGGTCTCGCCGTCGGCCACCGCCTCGCAGAAGGCCCAGGCCCGGCAGAGCCTGTGGCGGCTCCTCTGCCCGCCCTTGTCCAGCCCCTTTCCGAACCGCACCGCATAGTCGCGCCGCTGGGCGTCCACGTCTTCCCGCGACCACAGGTGGTTGTCGGCCAGCACCCTGCGCACCTCGTGGTTCCCGGCGCGCGTGGACAACGGTTGTGGTTTGCCTATGCTGACGCTTCAAGTGCATGGAGGACATGCGATGAAGCTCCTGCAGCGCCACCTGGGCGTGCTCTGCCTGATGTTCGCGGCCGCCGCTGTCGTGGCCTGGTTCATGCCGCTGGGCGTCAGTTCCAACAGTGTGTTCCTGGCCGCGGTGATCGCCTTCATCGCCTATCTCGGCATCAGCTATCTCCTGCCTGCCCGCAGCCCGCCCTCGGAGACAGCGGATGAATAGGCGCGGACTGTTCCGGGCCGCCCTGGCCTGCGCCTTGGCGCCCGCCACCCTCCGCGCCCAGCCCCAGGAAGCCGCCCCGGAGATCCACGAGGCCGAGGTGGCCGGCCTCACCCAACTGTTCAAGGACCTGATGGCCGCGGGCGAGGCCTTGGGCGACGCCATCGACAAGGCCAAGCTGCGCCGCTTCCTGACCAACCTGCAGGAGCCGCTGATCGACCTGCTGGAAGCCAAGCAACAGGTGGCCGCCTATCTCCGCCTCACCACCTGCACCCCCTCACCCAGCGAGGGATTGGCCTTGGCCCGCCAGGCCGACGAAGAGATCCAGCGGCTGATGGTCAGCCTGCGCGACGCCACCCGCAGCCTGGCGGTCGCCATCAAGCCGCCGGCGCTGCAGGCGCGCGCCACCGCCCTGGCCGACAACCTGGTGCGATTGCATGGTCAGAAGATTCTGTGGCTGAACCGGGTCGGCCGCTATTGCCAGCCTGGGACCGACCGCGCGGCGATGCAGGGTGAGATCGCCGCCTCCACCCAAATCCTGCGCACCTGCCGCCGCCAACTCAGCGAGCTGATCGCCGGCCTGGGCTAGGCCTCAACGCCTCGTTCCGACCCGTCATCCCAGGTCTCAATCGCCGTCCCCGGGTTTGTCCCAAGGATGACGGTCAGGTGGTGGACGTCGCCGCCCGCGCCGCCCCCTCGACCCGCGCGCGATCCATCAGCCGCACGGTGGAGGAGGCGTTGGCCAGCACGGCGCCGGCACCGTCGGTCAGCCGCCCCTCCAGGAAGCAGACCGAGCGCCCCTGCCGCTCCACCCAGCCCTCGGCGATCACCAGGCCCGGCCGCGCGGGCGCGAAGAAGCTGACCTTCAGTTCCAGGGACATGGGCGTCACGTCGCCGCCCGCGCTCATCGCCGCGTGCGCCATGGCCGCGTCGATCCAGCCGCTGACAAAGCCCCCCTGCACCACCCCGCCCGAGTGGCACATATGCGCCCCCGCCAGATACTCGATCACCGCGCGCCCGTCGGCGTTCGACACCACGCGCTGCTGGCCGAGGGTTTCGTTGACGGAGGGGGTGTTCATGGCTGTCCTTGTTGAAGCAGTAGTCGATTGAATGCACTGTCACGGTAATCCCTGCAGCCATTGCTCCCTGGCACAAGGTCTTGAATTTGGCGCCCGGTCATCGTCGTTTCATTGGTCGAGTGATTGCGGGAATTGCAGCGCTGTCCGTGGTGTTCATTCTCCTGCTCGGCCCGCTAACGCTGTATCGCCTTATTGTGGGCGAGCCGATGAATGGCCCCGGCGCTGAATGGGAAATCTGGCTGGTCGTCGGAGGTGGGGCTCTGGGTGCTGGCGCAGGCCGCCTTGTCCATCACTGTCTGCTAACGCAGGTCTTCAGGTTCTCGGAAACCGAAGAAACTCAAGCGTGGCAAGGCCGGTCCTAGCGGTCGCACCTGTCCTCGCCCTATCGGCCAACCCGGAAGGGATGGTTAGGATTGCGGCGAGCGAATTCCTCGACATCGCGCAAATGGGACGGGAACGGCTCAGCCTCCCGCCATCGCGTGTGACTCACAAAACGGAACCCGGCGACCCAGAGCGCCCGAACCTTGGCCCACTCGCCCATGTCAGCCTTCCTCGGTGGCTTGAACGCGCGGCCCATCCAGTGAAGGGCTGCTGAGCACTCCGGACACTTGCCGGTGGAACTCTCGCTCACCTTCCACGACTTCCGACACTCAAAGCAGGCGTGTGGCCAAAGGCATGCCGCAACGCGGCGCTTAGGTGGCACGCGCGCCCTCGAAGCCGTCAGATTGCTGACGGAACCACGGAGTTCGACGCGCGCGGATTTGGGCGGACCGGCCATTTCGCCATTATGCGAGCGTTCTCAAGCTCTGCAACGGTCGGGTCCGAACTCACTAACGTGGCGGTGCGCTCAATCTCCGAGGCATTGAATGCACTGTCACCGTAATCCGTGTCACCGTAATCCCATAGCGCCCTACCTCCGCAATCCTACGGGTTCGCTGACCATACGCGAGCTAGGGAGAGAGGATATTCGAGCAACCAAATCGCATCAAAGGGGCCCGCTTTCCCGTTGGTCCAAAGGTCCACTAGGAGAGTCTGCAGGGCTTCCGAATACTGCTGGCTACCATCGCGAGAGAAGACGTGAGGCGGGCCCGGAGCGACGCTAAATATTAGGAGCCAAAAATCCATCTTGGCAGGCTTGGAGTAATTTTTTCCAACTTTACTCGCCACGAGGTTTGAAAGAGCCATCCGTCGCTTCTCAGTATCAACGCCATAGATGTCGTCAGGGCCCTCCATGACGAACTCTGTATAAGGGTGGGCTCCTTCTCGGTACCGGGTCGTGTTGAGACGCTCGGTCCACTGTGGGAAAGCGAGTTCAGCGATCTCAAGTTTGACATCGCGAGTTGCTCTAGTTTGAGAAACTAGCACATAGTCGTTATCATTCTCTGGGAGGGGTCTTGGAGAGTATCGAAGCCCGTAGTGCTCGCTCAGTAACTCTACAAAGCGGATCGCAATTTTCTCTTCCTGGCCGACTTTTGTACTTGGAAGCTCAAACACATGCTGCTCTGCGGAGCCGTCTTTTCCGAAGGCGATGAACCCTGTCTTCTTTGTCGGCTTGGCCAATTCGACCTCGTCAGTAGCGGGGTTACGCAGAAGCTGTATGAATCTGAAAATATCGTTCGCGGTGCATTCAATTCCCGAGCGAAATTTTCCTAAATCAGCGCATACTAGGCGCGCTTCTTCAATTCAACTTGGCGGCCGAAGCCATCCGGCGTTTGTATTGCATCGACTTGCCGCGATACGTCGTCTCGCTTCGGCGTATCACGAAGTTGGGCCTCGCTGACTGCACTGGTCTCCGCCAAATCCACTAGGGAGGTGAGTGCCGCGTAAAATGCCGGGAGCCGAGCAATCAGCAATACCAAGCAGGCGACGATCCAGGCGACTACGAAGCGGGCTCCATTTTCTGGGACGAACGCAGGAAGCGCGGGGAACCGATACGTCTCGATTGACCAGTTGACGCTCGCGCCAACTACCAAGCCGAGGCCAGCCAAAAGGCCCAGAAGGAATAACCCTACCCAGAAGCCCATCTGCAATCGCAAGCCGGCGGCGTAACGCCTGATTTGATCTACGCGGAGGCCGCCCGACCGGAGGGCGGTGGCAGTAATCGCCATACTTGGAAGCACGCCAGCGAGAAGAAGGCCGAGTAAGCCGGCCAGAATGTCAGCCGCCCCGCCGAAGGCCGTCGGATCAATCGCCAAGCCCGCTCCCACAGCCGATGCAAGGGCGACGGCGAGTTGACCCCGCAGCCCTCTCATCGTTGTTCTGTGGCCGGCCTCACTAATCGACCTTCTCCATGAAGTTCTGCAACGCCGCCCATAACGCCTGAGCGGCAGAGGCGGGATCAATGTACACCCCAATCATGTCCACGTCGGCCTTCTCTCGCAGGATTAGTGCGCTGCCAATTCGCCGGCCGGTCTCGCTCTCTAGAATGAACTCATCCTCGGGATTTTCGGCGAGATAGTCGGTCAGCGTCTCTTCAGGCAACTCAACCCGGCTGCGTCCGCGAAACAGCGAAAACCGGAGGTCGACCTTTAGGCGGGTGTTCGGCTCCGTTGCCGCTTGGGTTAGCGCGGCGTCTGTGATCCCGGCTGTCTTGAGAACGTCCCATGCGGTGGTATCACCACCTAAGTGCCGGGCACCTTCGGCCAGAACCTCGACCGGGTGTTCCACCTCCTGAACTTCAACAGCGGAGGAACTCAACTTGAGGCGAGCGCTTCGGACGTGCTCCAATCCATCAGGACCCTCAACCACGAGACGACTCTGGAGTTTAGGTCGTGACCCAGGGCCTATGATTTCCGCGAGTTGAAGGAGCCAGGTGAGGTATTCCTCGAGTTGCCGACCACGCATTCCTCGTTCGATTAGGGCCATGTGGCGGCCGCAAACCATGAAGTAGACGAGACCCTGTACTAAGTCGTGGCCAGCTTCGGCCTCAGCCTGCGCCAAATCTAACTGCGCAGCTTCGTCCCCCCGCACAATAAGGGGTATTAGAGCGCCAGGCTCATATCGGACGAGTTCGCCAAAAACGAACTGGTCGCCGATGTCATGCTTGTTCAGAAGACGCATGGTGTTTGCTCCCACCGGCATCTCCCTCAACTTGGCCCGGCTTGTTAGAGAAACGCCCTCAATCTCCCATTGCAATGCGGTGGCGATCTGCTGGTTAAAGTTGGATGTGTCGAAAACGACCCCAAGGGGGTCAATGCGCCTGTATTGAATGGTTACAGATCTCGTCGGCATGCGTCCCTCGATTGCGCTAAGCCTATGCTCAACGCACGCTGGCCGTCATTGCCCATGCGGTCAACGAATTATAGTGAAGCCTGGAGGGCGACTACCAACGATACGCGCAAAAAGGAACAAAGCAAGAACATTTCAACAAATCTGAATACGAACGCCACCCAAAGAAAAACCCCGCCGGCTCACACCGACGGGGTCTCTCAATCTCGAACTCAGACCCACCCCCGACCCTCGGCAAGCCGAGGGTCGAAGCGATAGCGTCTTAGTAGCCCTGGATCTTGGCGTAGCGGTCGCGGTGGAACGCCTGATTGCCGAAGGCGGCTTCGGCGGCCCGGGCGCGCTTGAGGTAGAAGCCGGCGTCGTGGGCGTCGGTCATGCCGATGCCGCCGTGCATCTGGACCATCTCGTTGGACACCAGGTGGAAGGTGTCGCCCATCTTGGCCTTGGCGAGCGAGACCAGCTCCGGCACGTCCGGGGTGCCGGCGTCGATCGCCTGGAGGGCGGCTTCGACGGCCGAGCGGGCCAGTTCCAGATCGGTGAACATCTTGGCCGCGCGGTGCTGCAGGGCCTGGAAGGAGCCGATGACCTGGCCGAACTGAACGCGGACCTTGAGGTAGTCCAGGGTCACTTCGAAGGCCTGGACGGCGGCGCCCAGCATTTCGGCCGAGAGCGCGGCGCGAACGCGGTCGAGGACCTGTTCGACGACGGCGGCGCCACCGGTCAGGGGCTCGGCGGCCGCGCCCTTGAACTCGATGTTGGCGGCGCCGCGGCTGTCGGCCAGGGCCAGACGGGTGCGGCTGACGCCGGCGTCATCGCCACGGACCAGGTAGAAGCCCACGCCGTCCGGGCCCTTGGCCGAGACGATCAGGGCGTCGGCCTTGAAGCCTTCCAGGACGAAGGTCTTCTTGCCGGTGATCTTGCCGCCCTCGAACTTGGTTTCCACCTTGTCGGGGTTGTGGTGGGCGCCTTCGTCGACGGCCAGGGCGCCAACGGCGGTGCCTTCGGCGATCTTCGGCAGCCACTCGGACTTCTGGGCGTCGGTGCCGCCCAGGACCAGGGCCGAGGCCGCGCCGACGGCGGAGACCAGCAGCGGGGAGGCCGTCAGCGTGCGGCCCAGCTCTTCCAGGATCAGGCCGATCGACAGGTAGCCGAAGTCCGATCCGCCGTATTCCTCGGGGATGATCACCCCGGCCCAGCCCATCTCGGCCATTTCGTTCCAGGCGGCGGCGTCGTAGCCGATGTCCACGCCGCTATCGCGCATCTTGCGGAAGGCGGTGACCGGGCTCTTTTCCTGGGTCCAGCTCTTCGCGGCGTCGCGGAGCATGCTCTGTTCTTCGTTCAGAACGGCCATTTCAAATAATTCCCTATTGAATCTCGAGTGTTGGTTTGAAATCCGCTGTCCCGCCCCTCCGGGGAGGGGCGGGCAGGGCTCTAGTTGTTTTGCGTCAGGTCGGGCAGGCCCAGGATGCGCTTGGAGATGATGTTGTTCTGCACCTCCTGCGAGCCGCCATAGATGGTGGTGGCCTTGCCGCCGAGCCAGCCGCGAACGGCGCCCAGTTCCTCGGCCGAGAAGTCGTCGCCTTCCCAGCCCAGGCCCTGGTGACCCATGATCTCCAGGGTCAGTTCGGCGCGGTCCTGCATCCAGCGGGTGCCGGCGTTCTTCATGATGGAGGTCGCGGCCGAGGGGCCGGAGTTCGACCGGGATTCCATCATCGAGCGCACGGCGGTCTGCTGGAAGGCGCGACCGTCCATCTCGTTCATGATCAGGCGGGTGCGCAGGTCGCTGTCGGACAGACGGCCGTCTTCGTCGGCGCCCACATAGTCCTTGGCCATCTGCACGATGCCGCGGCCGCCCATGCCGAAGCCGCCGCCACCGGCGCCGGACAGGCCGGAGCGCTCATGCTGCAGCAGACGCTTGGCGATGGTCCAGCCGCCGTTCAGCGGACCGACCAGGTTCTTCTTGTCGGCGATCGCGTCGGTGAAGAAGGTTTCGCAGAAAGGAGAGTTGCCGGCGATCAGAGGAATCGGACGGACTTCGACGCCCGGCTGATGCATCGTGAACAGCACGAAGGAGATGCCTTCATGCTTCTTCGAAGTATCCGTGCGGACCAGGCAGAAGCACCAGTCGGCGTATTGCGCGCCGCTCGTCCAGATCTTCTGGCCGTTAATGACGAAGTGATCGCCCTTGTCTTCAGCCTTGCACTGAAGACTGGCGAGGTCGGAGCCGGCGCCCGGCTCGGAGAAGCCCTGGCACCATTGCAGCTCACCCTTCACGATCGGCGGGATGTGTTCCTGCTTCTGCTCTTCCGTGCCGTATTCCAGCAGGGTGGGGCCGAACATCATCACGCCCATGCCGCCGATGGGGTTATAGGCCCCGGCGCGGCCCAGCTCCTGCTGGATCACGCGGGCCTCGGCCGCCGACAGGCCGCCGCCGCCATAGGCCGCGGGCCAGGTGGGAACGCCCCAACCCTTTTCGCCCATGGCCTTGCGCCAGGCTTCCTGTTCCGGGGAGGGCGTCGAGCGCTCTTCCCGCATCATCGGGTTCGGACGGCCCTTGAGGGAGGCGGGGAAATTCGCCGCGATCCACTCCTTGGCCTCTGTGCGCAGGGCGTCCAGGTCGCCGCCGCCAAAGTCTGCCATTTAGAAAGTCTCCTTGAAAATTCAGGTCACTCGAAAACTGAAGCCCTTCTCCCCCGTGGGGGAGAAGGATGTCGGGCGTACGGCCCGACGGATGAGGGGGCAGACGCCCTAGTGCTGCTGGATGTGGTCCGGCAGCCCGAGGATCCGCTTGGAGATGATGTTGTTCTGCACCTCGTTGGAACCTCCATAGATCGAACCCGCCTTGCCGGAAAGCCAGCCGCGCACGGCGGTCAGCTCTTCGGGGGTGAAATCGCCGCCTTCCCAGCCCAGGCCCTGGTGACCCATGAACTCGAGCGTCAGCTCGGCCCGGTCCTGGGCGACCTTCATGTTGGCGTTCTTCATGATCGAGGTGGCGGCCGACGGACCCGAATTGCTGCGGGATTCCAGGGCCGCGCGGCGCACGGTCAGTTGCAGGGCGCGCTGGTCGATCTCGTTCTGGATGATGCGGGTGCGCAGGTCGCTGTCGGCCAGGCGGCCTTTGGCGTCCTCGCCCACATACTTCTTGGCCACCACGCCCAGGATGTCGGCCTTGGAGCGGTTGCCGCCCTCGCCCTGACGGCCGCCCATGCCCGAACGCTCATGCTGCAGCAGGCGCTTGGCCACGGTCCAGCCGCCGTTCAGCGGGCCCACCAGGTTTTCCTTGGGCACCTTCACGTCGGTGAAGAAGGTTTCGCAGAAGGGCGAGGAGCCGGCGATCAGGCGGATCGGGCGAACTTCCACGCCCGGCTGATGCATGTCGAAGACGACGAAGGAGATGCCCTCGTGCTTCTTCGACTGGTCGGTGCGGACCAGGCAGAAGATCATGTCGGCGTATTGGCCGCCGCTCGTCCAGATCTTGCTTCCGTTAACCAGGAAGTGATCGCCCTTGTCTTCAGCTTTCGTCTGAAGAGCCGCCAGGTCAGACCCGGCGCCCGGCTCGCTAAAACCTTGGCACCAACGCACCCTGCCGGTGACGATGTCGGGGATGTACTTCTGCTTCTGCTCTTCAGTGCCGTATTCCAGCAGGGTCGGGCCGAACATGCCCACGCCCATGCCGCCGATGGGGTTCACGGCGCCGATCTTGGCCATCTCGGAGGCCAGCACGCGGGCCTCGGCCGCCGACAGGCCGCCGCCGCCATAGGCCGCCGGCCAGGTGGGAACGCCCCAGCCCTTGGCGCCCATGCGCTCTTTCCACACGGCGTAGTCGCCGGTGGGCTTCTCCGGGCTCATCGCCGCGGCCTGTAGGGCCTCGGGATCCTTGCCCAGGGACTTGGGGAAATTCGCCTCGAGCCACTCGCGCGCATCGGCGCGGAAAGCGTCGAGATCAGCGCCACCGAAATCAGCCATTTAAAATTCTCCCTGAATTCAAATTCTTAGCTATCAGTATAACACAAAATGCGATGGATCGGAGTCCCCCTACTTGGGGTCCGGCAAAGCCAGCACGCGCTTGGACACCACGTTGAGATTGATCTCCGACGTGCCGCCCTCGATGGAGTTGCCCTTCGAGCGCAGCCAGGCGCGCACGGTGGCCAGTTCATTGCCCTCGAAACCTTCACCTTCCCAGCCCAGGCCGCTGTGGCCCATGGCCTCAACCATCAGCTCGTTGCGGTCCTGGGCGATCTTGGCGCCGGCGTACTTCATGATCGAGGTGGCCGAGGAGGGGCCCTGGTTCGACTTGGCCTCGTCGGCCGCCCGGCGCACGGTCAGCTGGAAGGCGCGGGTCTCCATCAGGTGTTCGGTGATCCGGCGGCGCAGGTCGGTGTCGGCCAGCCGGCCGGTGTCGTCCACGCCCATATAGTGCTTGGCCGCCTCGCTGACGGTCATGGTCGCCTGGGCCGCGCCCAGGTTGCCGCCGCCCAGGCCCGCCGAGATGTTGTCGCGCTCGAACTGCAGCAGGCGCTTGGCCACCGTCCAGCCGCCGTTCAGCGGGCCGAACAGCTGGTCCTTGGGGACCTTCACGTCGGTGAAGAAGGTCTCGCAGAAGGGCGAGGTGCCGTTGATCAGCCGGATCGGCCGGACCTCGACGCCCGGCGCCGTCATGTCGATCAGCAGGAAGCTGATGCCCTCATGCTTCTTCGAGGTGTCGGTGCGCACCAGGCAGAAGCAGCGGTCGGCCAGGTTTGCGCCGGACGTCCAGATCTTCGAACCATTTACCAGCCAGTGGTCGCCCTTGTCCTCGGCGCGAGTTTGAAGACTCGCAAGGTCAGAACCGCTGCCGGGCTCGGAATAGCCCTGGCACCAGCGGACCTCGCCCTTGATGATCCCGGGCAGGTGTTGCTGCTTCAGCTCCTCGGTGCCGTACTCCACCAGGGTCGGGCCGAACATCATCACGCCCATGCCGCCGATGGGGTTGCGGGCGCCGATGGCGGCCATCTCCTCGGCCAGCACCCGGGCTTCCGCGCGGCTCAGACCGCCGCCGCCGTACTGGGCCGGCCAGGTGGGGGTGCCCCAGCCCTTGGCGCCCATGGCTTGGCGCCAGGCCTTGGCGTCCTCGCTCTCGGTCCCGCCCATCTGGGCGGCCAGCTGGGCGGCCGGGTTCTTGCGCAGGGACTCAGGGAAGTTCGCCTCGAGCCAGGCCTTGGCCTCGCTGCGGAACGCGGTGGTGTCTTCGCCGCCGAAATCAGCCATGGGAAAATCGCCTTCTCGAAAAAATCAGTCGTTCAAGTCGAAGAGAGCGCCGCCCTGAAATTGAGCGGCGCCCTGGATGTAAGCGCTT
>JAZKFM010000048.1:0-3531 GCA_040386415.1 Pseudomonadota bacterium | reverse complement strand
GACGATCCACATCGCGGCCTACGCCCTGCTGCTCGAAACCATCGGCATGCCCGACTCTGAGTTCACCGCCTTCCTGGATTACCAGGAGATGCGCGACAAGCATGACTACATGCAGCAGTTCGGGGTCGAGACGAACGCCGACATCGCCCGGACGCTCGCCATGTTCGGCGGCTTCACCGAGGGCCTGCAGCTGTTCGCCAGCTTCGCCATGCTGATGAACTTCCCGCGCCACAACAAGATGAAGGGCATGGGCCAGATCGTCTCCTGGTCGGTGCGCGACGAGAGCCTGCACTGCGAGGGGATCATCAAGCTCTACCACGCCTTCAACGCCGAGACCGGCGTGGTCACCAAGTCCGTGGCCGACGACATCATCGACTGCTGCAAGACGGTGGTGGGCCTGGAGGACAAGTTCATCGACCTGGCCTTCAGCGCCGGCGAGGTCCAGGGCATGACCCCGGAAGACATCAAGGCCTATATCCGCTTCATCGCCGACTGGCGCCTGCGCCAGCTGCACCTGCCCGAGGTGTTTGGGGGGGTGAAGGAAAACCCGCTGCCCTGGCTGCAGTCCATGCTCTCGGGGGTCGAGCACGCCAACTTCTTCGAGGCCCGCTCGACGGAATATTCCAAGGCCGCCACCAAGGGCCAATGGCACGGAGACGCCGGCGTCTGGGCCGAGTTCGACCGTAGCCTGTCGCGTCGCAGCGAGAACGTCCCGGCGGAGTAGGGCTCAGGCGGGCCTGACCACGGCGACGTGCAGCCAGGTCCGCTCTTCCTGCTCATAGCTGTGGCCCACGCCCTGGCGGATCGCTAACGCCGCCCAAGGCCCAGCGTCGCCGTAGGCGGCCCGCAGCTCTGCCTCCGACGGGAAGTTGAAATAGCGCCCCAGGGTGTCGCGGCCCCCGCCGTCTCCGGCCTTGTAGCTCGCATGGAAGACCCCGCCCGGCTTCAGGGCGCGGCGCACGCGGGCCAGCACCCGGGCCAGGCCCGCCGTCGGCACATGCAGCAGCGAGGCGTTGGCCCAGACCCCGTCGAAGGACGCTTCGTCCTCGAGGTCCTCAAACAGCTGCACCCGGACCGGGCGCCCCAGCCTTGCCTGGGCGATCCGCGCCAATCCCGCCGATCCGTCGAGGGGCGTCACCTCGAACCCCTCGGCCAGCATAACCTCGCTGTCCTGGCCGCCCCCGCAGCCGAGGTCGAGCACGCGGGCGCCGGCGGGCAGGTCCGCCAGGAAGTCGATGAGACGCGGCGAGGCCTTGGGCAACCGCCGACCGGCATAGGCCTCAGCCTCGCGGTCATAGAAGGCCAGGGTCTGGAGGTCATGGGCTTCGTCGGCCATCGCTTGTGCTTCTCCCCCTATGGATCGACCTTGCCATCTTGGCCGTTCAGGCCGGGGGATCAATGCAAGCGGAGCGCGTCATGAGCAAGGTTGTCTACGAGATCGTGGAGCACGATGGCGGCTGGGCCTACCGGTCCGATGGCGTCTATTCCGAGACCTTCGCGGGTCACGACGCCGCCCGCGCCGCGGCCATTCGCGTGGCCCGCGAGCAGAGGGTCCCCGGGACAGACGCCGCCATCTCCTTCGAGACCCCGGACGGCAAGTGGCACGAGGAGCTGGTGGACGGCCACGACCGCCCCACCACCGAGGTGAAGGGCTAGCTGCTCCAGGGGCCGCGTTTTGCCGGGCTCACCGGCACGGCGGTTCCCGACCGACGGGGTCCACCGTTGACCGTGGGCGCACGGCCGGCCAGCTTCATCAGCTCGGCAACCCGGTTCTGGGTCGCCGGGTGGGTGGAGAACAGGTTGTCCGCTCCCTGGCCCGACAGGGGGTTGATGATGAACATGTGGCTGGTGGCGGGATTGCGCTCGGCCTGGTGGTTGACCATGCCGCCGCGCGCATAGGCGTCGATCTTCTGCAGGGCCGAAGCCAGCGCCTCCGGATCGCCGCTGATCTCCGCGCCCTCGGCGTCGGCGCTGTATTCCCGATGCCGGCTGATGGCCATCTGCACCAGGGCCGCGGCGATGGGCGCCAGGATGGCGATGGCGATGACCCCCAGGATGCCGCCTGGCCGGTCGCGGTCATTGCCCTGGAAGAAGAAGGCGAAGTTGGCGAGCGCCGCAATGGCCCCGGCGATGGTGGCCGTGACGGTCATCGTCAGGGTGTCACGGTTCTTCACATGGGCCAGTTCATGGGCCATCACGCCGCGAATCTCCCGGCGGTCCAGCATGCGCAGCAGGCCAAGGTTGGCGGCCACGGCGGCGTGTTCCGGGTCCCGCCCGGTGGCGAAGGCGTTGGGCTGGTCGGAATCGATCAGATAGACCTTCGGCCGCGGCATCCCCGCGCCGTCGGCCAGGGCGTGGACGTCGGCGGCGAAGTTGGCGATCAGCCGGTCGGGATGGCTCTCGTCGACCTCCTTCGCGCCGTACATCCGCAGCACGATCTTGTCGGCGTTCCAGTAGCTGACGGCGTTCATCGCCACGGCGAAGGCCAGGGCGATGGCCATGCCGCCGGCGCCGCCGATGAGATAGCCGGCGCCGACGAAGAGGGCGGTCATGGCCGCCAGCAGCATGAAGGTTCGAAGATGGTTGTGCATGGGTCCCTTGGGGCCGTTGTGGTCCAAGAGGATATGGGGTGGCGTCAGCCGGGAGGCTAGACCGCCCGGCGCAACCGGGCCGGCGCGACAGCGGGCAGCGGCCCCGACATCGCCGCGCTCTCGTAGAGACGCGCCTCGACCGCCTCGGCGGGCATGGGGCGGGCGAACAGGAAGCCCTGCAGGCGATCGCATCCAGCGGCGCGCAGGAACAGAGCCTGGGCCTCGTCCTCGACGCCCTCGGCCACGATGCGGATGTCCAGGGAATTGGCGGCCTGCAGCATGGAGCGCACCAGCTTGGAGACCCGCGGCTCGCGGCCCACGTCGCCGATCAGGGACTGGTCCAGCTTCACGGTGTGGATCGGGAGCTGCATCAGGGCGCGCAGGTTGGAATAGCCGGTGCCGAAGTCGTCCAGTGCGACGCGGATGCCGCAGGAGGCCAGCCGCTCGATGTGGCGTCGCGCCAGGTCCAGGTCGTCCACCAGGAAGGTCTCGGTGATCTCGACGGTCAGGGCCGTGGCCGGCAGGTCGGTGGCGCGCAGGCGGCGGATAAGGTTGCGGGAGAAGGACGGGTCCAGCAGCTCGCGGGGCGAGACGTTGCAGGAAATCGTGTCGATCAGACCTTCGGCGACCCACGGCGCGGCGCGCTGGCAGGCGGCGGCGAACACGGCGGCGTCCATCTGGCCGATCAGGCCCAGCTCCTCGGCCAGGGGCACGAAGGTTCCGGGCAGCAGCAGGCCCTGCTGCGGGTGGTTCCAGCGCGACAGCACCTCGACCCCGACGATCCGGCTGTCCTGGGCGTTCACCACCGGCTGATACCAGGGGACGATCTCGCCCTCCGGGATGGCGCGGCGAAGGTCGGTCTCCAGGCTGTTGCGGCGGGTGCTGGCCTCGCGCAGTTGGGTGTCGAAGACCGAGGCGCGGCGGCCGCCGCCGGCCTTGG
>JAZKFM010000047.1:0-6490 GCA_040386415.1 Pseudomonadota bacterium | reverse complement strand
CTCGGCCAGCCGCGGGGCCTATTCCTACGAGAGCCATTGCGACGTCGTCAGCCAGGTGGCGCGTGCGCCCAGGCACGTGGTCCATACCATCGGCGGCAATGTCGGCGACACGGTCACCAAGACCGAGCGGGCCCTGGCCGGCGGCCCGATCACAACGGGCCGGCCTATGGCCTGGATCGCGGTTCTGGTGCTGAAGCCCGACCCGTCGGTGGCGCCGCCTGCCCCGCCGCCGCCAGCGCCCGCACCGCCTCCGCCGGAGCCCGCGCCGGAACCCGCGCCACCGAGTCCGCCGCCGCTTCCTCCGGCGCCCGAGCCGCCCGCGCCGAATCCTGAGCCGACACCTCCGCCGCCGCCCGTGCCGGAGCCGGCCCCACCGCCGGAGCCGGAACCCCCTCCCGTTCCGCCGCCCGAGCCTGAACCGGCGCCGCCACCGCCTGAGCCGACCCCCATCGCGGCGCCCACGCCGGAGCCTGCGCCCGTCGCCGAGCCTTCAGTTCCGGACGCGCCGGACGGGCCGGCGCAGGAGGAGGATGAATCAGCGCCGTCTCCGGCCTAGCCTACCGGATCAGGCCACCTGGCGCGGGGCGGCCTCCGGCGTGGGGTCGGTGAGGCGCAGGTCGTCGATGCGGACGGGTGCGAAGCCGCGGCTGGCGTCCCAGTCCAGGCGCCCGCCCAGGGCGGTGATGCAGGAGACCGGCTCCAGCCGGGTGAGGTCCATGCGCGACAGGGCCGCGTGGGGCAGGCGCACGTAGAGCACCGGATGCTGTTCGTATTCCCCGGTGCGGCCCGGCAGGTGGCAGCGGGTCACCACCTCGACGGAGTCGCCGCCCACCACCGCCAGCACCTCGGTCCCGATCCGCAGGGTGATGGAGCAGACGTTGGAGATGTGCATCTCCTGGATGTTGGACATCGGCATGGCGGCGTAGCCGGCCCGCTCGCCGTCGACGGCGATGATCGCCTCGTCGGGAATGGCGTCCAGTTCCAGGGCGTCCAGATAGACGATGATCCGCCCCGACGAGGGCATGGCGATGGCGAACCCCTCGAGGGCCGGGGTGATGGCCTCCATGTCCAGATTGATCCGCAGGGTCTGTTCGATGGCGGAGAGGTCCATGGCCAGCACGCTGGAGGCCAGGTTGACGTCGAGATTGTGCGCCTCGGCGGCGCGCTTGCCGCGGTTATAGAGGTCGGCGTCCTCCTTGGCGGCGGTGAGCACCGCCTCGGCGAGAGCCCGCCTGCGGTCCGCGCCCAGGCCAAACAGGGCGTCGATCAGGCCGGGCTCGTAACGGGCGAGCTTCTTGCGGGCGATCTGTTCCTTGGTGTGGGTGCGCGGCGCCGGCTCCACCAGGCCCAGGGAGGCGATCGTGTTCCAGTCCTTGCGGGCGTACTTGATGCAGTGCGCGCGGGTGAGGTTTTCCACCAGCTTGTCGTACTTGGCCGCGTTGGCCACCGTGGTGTCGGGCTTCTTGGCGCGCGCCGCCGGGCGCTCCTTGCGTTCCCGTTCCCTAAGGGTGCGCTTCGTCGCCCGGTCGATCCGGTTCATGGTCGCGATTACGGTCTTCGCCGCTTGCCCTGACATTCCGCCACTCCGAGACCTTTAGTCACACCCATTCTGGGTATTCTCTGAGTAACCTTGGTTTCTGACTGACCGGTTAAAATAGCCAGCGCATTGATCACGCTGTCGTTTTTCCCGCTTTGGTTTCAGCGCCCACAAACACCACCACCGCGCCCTTTTTGACGGCGGCGCCCAGTTCGTTGGCGTCCCAATTGGTCAGCCGCACACAGCCATGGCTGGCCGTCTTGCCGATGAGGGAGGGGTCGGGTCCGCCATGGATACCGTAGGTGTCCTTGGTCAGGTCGATCCACATCGAGCCCACCGGATTGTTGGGGCCGGCGGCGATGGTGAACTTGCCCACCTTCTTGCCCTCGCCGAAGGTCAGGCGCTTGGGGTCATAGATCCAGGTGGGGTTGGGGGCGATGGTGTTCACGGCCCATTCGCCGGAGGGCGCGGGACGCTCTGTAGAGCCCACCGAGGCCGGATAGACCGCCAGCAGGACGTTCCCCTCGCCATAGGCGCGGACCTCGCGCTCGGCCTTGTCCACCTCGATGCGGGTGACGGCGGCGTTCAGCTTGTCGACGCCGGGCGCCACGACGACGATGGTGGTCCCGGCGACCGCGAAGTCGACGTCGGGGTTCAGGGCCTTGAGCAGCTTCTCGTCCATATGGAAGCGTTCGGCGAACATCTCCGAGGCGCTGGAGTAGCCGAGCTTGTCCAACTTGGCCTGGTCCTCGCTCTTGGCGGGGATCTTCACGAAGGGACCCGCGACGTCCTCGGCGGTGATCACATAGTCCTGGGTCACCGGGGTGGCGCCGGCGGTCAGGGCGTTCCAAGTCGCCTCGTCCAGTTCGCCGGACGCGGTGAGGTTCCTGGCGGTCTGGAAGGCGGAGACGGCCTGGCGCACATTCTCCCCCTTCGCGCCGTCGATGACGCCGGGTGAGAAGTGGGCGCGGTCGAGCAGGACCTGGGCGCGGACCAGGGCGGCCTTAAGGGCGACGGCGTCCTTGGCCGTGGCGGCGGGCAGGACGGCGGCGTCGATGGCCTTGCCCTGTTCCGAGGCCGAGCCGGTCACCGGGGCCGGCACGGCCAGTGGCTGGGTGGCGATGTCCTGCAGCGCCGGCGCAGCTTGCGCGTTGACGGCCGGGGGGGCGGTCTCTCCGCCGGGAGGCGGCTCGGAGCAGGCGGCCAGGGCGACCGTGAGGACAAGGATCGATGCAGACCAGTTCATCAGTGGACCTCCGCCATAAGCCGCGCACAATGGGCGTCGTGACGAGGAAGCCCTCAGATTGGCGGCGGTTCCGGGGTCTGGACGGTGCGGTCCTGGCCATGATGATCCTTGGCGCGGCGGGATGCACCGACCGCGCGCCGGCGCCTTCGCCCGCCCCGTCCCCGTCCCCGTCGACGTCGGCCTTTCCCGCCCTGCCCCCGCCGCCCGTCTCGACCTCATCGGCGGACTGCACAGTCACCGCCTTCGAGGCCCCAGCCCGGGTCAACGCCCTGACCCTTTCCGGCCTGGCCTGGGCGCCGTTCCGCCGGGACGAACTGGGTTGGGAGGTCTACGCGCCCCTGCTCGCCCGGGAACTGGGAACCGCCTGCGAGCCCACCAGCTCACGGTTCGCGCAACTTCTGGCCGGGTTCCAGGAGCGCTTCCGCTTGAAGGGCACGGGCGAGATGGACGCCGTCACCTTCAACGTCTTCAAGGGGGTCTGGCAGGAGCGCCGGCCCTTCGTGATGATTAACGTGAACGGCTATTGCCCGCCGCCGCCGGACCCCGCGACCCTCGCCATCGCCGCTCCCGATGAGAGCTATGGCGGCAAGACCATCCCCATGCGTCCGGCGGCGCTAGACGCCTATCGGAAGATGGTGGCGGCGGCCAAGCAGGTCCCGGCCATCGCCGAGGACAGCCGTAACCTGACCATCTTCTCCGGCTTCCGCGATCCGGACGCCGACGCAGCCCGCTGCGTGACCGAGGGCAATTGCGACGGCGTGGTCAGGGCCACCTGTTCGCCGCATCGCACCGGCCTGGCCCTGGACCTCTATGTCGGCCAGGCGCCGGGCTATGGACCCGATTCCAGCGCCGACCCCAACCGCCTGCACATGAGCACCACCCCGACCTATCGCTGGCTGCTGGCCAACGCCCATCGGTTCGGCTTCGTGAACTATCCCTTCGAGCCCTGGCACTGGGAGTGGATCGGGCAGGCTCCATAGAGCGTGACAGCCGGTTTCGGCGCCGGTCATGCTCTACATTTTCGCGGGCGCCCTTCTCATCGCTCCAAATGGCCATTTGAAGCGGAACGGCTCCAGGTAAGATGGGCGCGACCCGGCCGCAGAGCCGCGCTGCATACGGAAACGCTCCATGCCCACCTTCACCTCCGACGGCCTGACCCTGGCCTATGACGACAATGTCCCGCCCGGCGGCGGGGAACGCACCATCGTCCTGGTCCACGGCTTCTCGTCCAACCGGAACGAAGGATGGAAGCGAACCGGCTGGTACACCGCCTTTGACCGGCGCCGCATCCGCTGCATCGCCCTGGACCAGCGCGGCCACGGGGAGAGCGCCAAGCCCCACGACGCCGAGGCCTATACCCGCGACAAGCTGGCCTCCGACGTCATCGCCCTGCTGGATCACCTGGGCCTGAACCGTGTCGACCTGTTCGGCTATTCCATGGGCTCGCGCACGGCTCTCGCCACGGCGCTCAAGGCCCCGGACCGTATCTCCAACCTGATGCTGGGCGGGGTCGGCGGGACCTTGATCGGCGAGCGCGCCCTGCCCGGCGGCAATCCGATGGCCGAGGCCATGCTGGCCGAGGATCCGGAAACCATCACCCAGCCGATGCTGAAGAGCTTCCGCCAATTCGCCGACGAGCAGGGGGAGGACCGCCAGGCCCTGGCCGCCATGACCGGGGCGCAGAACCCCGCCTTCGACCGCGACGCCATGGCCGCCCTGCCCATGCCGGTCCTGGTGGTGGCGGGCCAGGGCGACACCGGGGCCGGCGACCCCGCCGACCTGGCCGCCGTCTTCCCCCACGCCCACGGGATCACCGTGCCCGGCTGCGACCACTTCTCGGCCATTCCCCACGCCCTGACCAAGGCCGCGGTCTTCGACTTCCTGGATGGGGAGCTGGACTACCCGAGCCGCTAGGCCTTGGCGCGGGGCCCCATGTTGTAGGGTCCGCCCTTTTCCAAGGCCGTCTTGTAGGCCTCCCGCGACTGGAAGCGTTCCAGCCAGGCGGCGATGTTGGGATAGGTCGCCAATCTGCCAAACGCGCCGGTGACCTCGCCGACGAAGCTCATCTGGACATCGGCGCCGGAGAACTCCGAACCCATGATCCAGTCCTTGCCGGCCAGGGCGCCGTCGACATAGCCGAGATGGTTGGCGATCTCGCTCTCCAGGCGCGGATGCAGCGGCGCGCCGGCCTCGCCGAGGCGGCCGACATACATGAACAGCATCAGGGGCAGCATGGCCGACCCCTCCGAATAGTGCAGCCACTGCTGGTAGTGGTCATAGGCCGGGGTGGACGGATCGGGCTGCAGCCGGCCGCCGGCATGGCGTCGGATGATGTAGTCGATGATCGCGCCGCTCTCGATGACCGTCATGTCGCCGTCGGTGATCACCGGGGATTTGCCCAGGGGGTGGACGGCCTTCAGGTCTGCCGGCGCCAGGCGGGTGGTGGCGTCGCGGGCGTAGTGCTTGATCTCGTAGGGAAGCTTCAGCTCCTCCAGCAGCCAGAGGATGCGCTGCGAGCGCGAGTCGTTGAGGTGGTGGACGACGATCATGGCGCTCTCCTGAAATGCTTTACGACGTATAGGCTCACCTTGCGGCGGGCGCCTATAGTCGCACGATGTCCGACCTGATCCTGCCCCGACTGACCGAGCTCCTGACCGAGGCCGCCGACCAGGCCGAGGCCGTCGTGACCGAGGCCAAGGCCGCCGTTTCCGCCCTGGTCACCCGCGACGGCCGGCTGGACCGCGCGGCCCTGGACGCCCAGCAGCACGCGGCCCACGGCCTGGCCTGGGCGGCGGCCTATGCGCAGACCCTGCGCCAGACCGCGGTCTGGGCGCGCGACCTGGAGGGGGAGTTTGGCGAGGCCGAGGCCCTGCCCGCCCAACTTCTCGCGTTTGAGTATCTGAGCCAGCTGGCCGGCGGCGTTCCCATGAACCAGGGGGAGATCTTCCGGCTGAGCGATCTTGGCCTGCTGGACGACCGCCTGCGTCCGGTGATCGACCGCCTGCGGCCCGGCGCGACCCAAGGCGTGAAGAGCCGCATCGTCGAGCTGCTGGAGGCTGCGCAGGGCCGGCCGTCCCTGGAGGCCAGCGGCCTGGACGCCACCCTCGACATGATCCGCGACCAGTTCCAGGCCTTCGCCGCGGAGAAGATCAGCCCCCACGCCCACGGCTGGCACCTGAGCGACGAGCTGATCCCCCTGGAGCTGCTGCAGGAGCTGGCCGAGCTGGGCGTGTTCGGCCTGACGGCGCCGGAGGCCTATGGCGGCGCAGGGCTCGGCAAGATCGCCATGTGCGTGGTGTCGGAGGCCCTGTCGCGGGGCTGGATCGGGACCGGGTCGCTGGGCACCCGCTCGGAGATCGCCGCCGAACTGCTGCTGGCCCATGGGACCGACGACCAGAAGGCCCGGCTGCTGCCCGGCATCGCCTCGGGCGCGATCATCCCCACCGCCGTCTTCACCGAGCCGGAGTCGGGGTCGGACCTGGGGAGCCTGCGCACCCGGGCGGTGCGCGACGGCGAGGTATGGCGGGTCAGCGGCGCCAAGACCTGGATCACCCACGCGGCGCGGGCCGATCTGATGACCCTGCTGGTGCGCACCGATCCGGCCAGCAAGGACCATCGCGGCCTCTCCATGCTGCTGGCGGAAAAGCCGCGCGGGACGGACGCCGAACCGTTCCCGGCGCCCGGCATGAGCGGCGGCGAGATCGCCG
>JAZKFM010000046.1:0-9469 GCA_040386415.1 Pseudomonadota bacterium | reverse complement strand
CGTCCAGGATGTCGGGCCGGCGCGCGATGGCCCGCCAGGTCCCCGGCCACTCGGTGGAGAGGGTCACCCAGATGGCCAGCTGCCGCCACCGCTCGGCCCGCACCGCCCCCTCCCGGCCCGACTGCTCGGTGAGCTGGTAGTTGAAGTAGAGCCGCCCGACGCTCTCGTAGATCGAGAAGGCGTTCATGATCCGCTTGATCTGGCGCGGGTTGTTGGGAAGGCTTTCCGCCAGTTGCGCCAGGATGTTGGAGATCTCCTCCTGGTGGCCGGTGTCTGATCCCGAGGCGGCCACCAGCTTGCGGCTGGCGATCTGGTCGAGAAGGGCTGCGTCGACGTCCGTCGTGTCCCGCTTGGCCGCGGCGATCAATTCTTCCCTCTGACCCACCGCCAGGTTGCGGGCCAGGATGTCGTGAAGGGTGCTCTCGAAGCCCTGCAGGGCCTCCGCCTCAGGCTTGGCGGTCTCGGTCTGCGCCTCCGGCCTGCCCCCGCCGAGCGTGGCGCGGGTGTAGGCGTCGCGAATCTCAGGCCGGATCGCCGGCAGCCGGAACGAGAGCGGGAACACCTTCTCCACGAACCGGGCGCCAAGCTTGGCCTCGGCGCCGAAGCTCAGATTGGCCAGCTTGTCATGGCTGAGTTCGTGGGCGGTCTCGATCCAGGCCCGGTCCCCCAGCACCAGCACGAACAGGCGCGGCGAGCGGACGATCGTCTGCAGGCCCCGCAGGATATCCACCACCGCCTGGGGCTCGCAGCGATCAATGTCGTCGACGATCAGCAGGACCGGCCGCCGCGCCATGCGAAGCGCCCGATCGAACATCTTGCGAAAACGCCCGATTGGGTCGGCCACGCCGATCTGCTTGTGCTCGGCTGTGAAGTCGAGGTCCGGGGTCAACGACTGGCTGAGGGCCGTGAACAGGGCCGCGATACTCACCCCGCCGACACCGAGGATGGACAGGAACAGGTTGAGTGTGAAGCCCCCGCCGGGCTGGCCCTCCCGGCCCCTGGCGATGATCGCCTGGAAGATTGGATTGTTCCAGATCGCGGCCAGCAGGATGGCCAGCAGGGCGATCAGGATGATCTGGGTCTTGACCTTGGAGTTGCCGAAGGTGTGGACGGTTCGCAGACCGACGACACCGAGCAGGTCGCGCAGTTTGCCAGCGGCGGCTCCGAGGTCGAAGCGGCCGATGGCGCGGCGAAGGTCACCGGCCAGCGCCTGGACGATGGCGCCGTAGACCGAGCGGAAGATCTGCCACCAGGGCGGCTGCGAAGACTGGTCGCGCCAGGCGTTGTGCCGCGCGATGATCCAGGGCTGGCGCGCCCGCTCCCACTTCGGGTCGTCGTTGCGGGCGAAGTCGGAGACGAAGGCCTGGGCAAGCTCCTGCGGCGAGAGCGATCCCCCCGCCCGCGCCAGGCTGGACCTCAGGAAGTGGCCCTCGGTGATCGGCTCGTCACCGGGGTTCAGGACACGCGCCACGAAGTTGGCGAAGGTGGTCTTGCCTCCGCCCCAGGGCGCATCGACGTGGACGATGAAGTTATCCCGGTCCCAGGACTTGCCGGAGGGCCGAACGCCCGCCGAGGCCGGAGCGCAGTGGTTCATCTCGCACCAGATCAGGTGCATGCGGCGGGCGAGGAACAGGGCCAGGGGGCCCCGGTCCAGGCGGTCCTCCGTCTCGCTGGGCGCGTCGCCGACGAAGCGGACCCGGGCGTCGGCGGAGGGTCGCTCAGCGGCCTCGCCGGCCCCCATCTCCCGCAGACGGCGCTGCGTCTCCTCGTCGGCATCGATATAGCCGATCCGCGTCAGGGCCGCGGTGATGGGCTCGCCCTCCGCCAACAGCCTCGCCGCCACCTCCCGCGGCAGCGGAAATCCCGGTTCCGACCCGAACCGCGAGGCGTGCCGGTCTATGACCTCCTGGGCCCGCGCGCCCAACGGGTGGGCCGTGCCCTGGTGCGGAACCAGGGGGCCGGCCTCCTCCTCGATGGCGCCCCGTGACAGGGGCTCGGGGTAGATCTGGGTGCAGAGCACCGGCCACCAGCGCCGGCCGCCTTCCTTGTCGGTGAGGCGCAGTTCGTTGGCGGCGGCCAGGACTCCGACGCCGACCAGATTGCCGCCGACCAGAAGCGCCACTGAATCCCCGCGCTGAAGCCGCAGCGCGTTGGCGGGCGTCTTCTGCCGCGCCGAGCCGTGCGACCAGAAGACGATCTGTCCGGCGCGAAGCTCCCGCACCCAGGGTTCGTTCTCGTTGTCCGGTGTCGCGTAGAACGTCCAGGCCCCGGGGAGGTCGGGTTCGTCCAGAACATCGGCGTCCGCGATGTCCAACCCGGCGGCGGGCATGCCCTGCGCCTGTCGGTGCTGGACCTCCTTGACCATCTTGGCGCGTGGTCGCGGGTCAATGTTATCCATCGGTCGCCCCCAACCTCCGCCGCCCTCGGCAACCGTGCATGAAGGTTCGACGGCGCGCAACTCAAGCGCGCGGCGGGAGACAATGATCGTCACGCTGACCCGCTTCCAACCGTTGACAGGCCTGCCCTAGCGGCAGTCTCATGGCGTCATAAGCGGGCGGGCTCGATCACGTCGGCGCAAAGACATTAGGGAAACGACCATGGCTGATTTTGGCGGCGCCGATCTCGACGCCTTCCGCACCGAGGCCAAGACCTGGCTGGCGGAGAACTTCCCCCCGTCCCTGAAGAACCGCAGCGACATCGCCGCCGCCGAGGCGCCGGTCCCTGTCGAAGGCGACTACAAGCTCTGGAAGGAGCGTATGGGCGCCAAGGGCTGGGGTGTCCCCACCTGGCCGTCGGAATATGGCGGCGGCGGGCTGAACAGTTCCGAGGCCCGCGTGCTGCGGGAGGAGATGGCCGCGGTCGGCGCCTGGAACCCCATCGGCGGCATGGGGGTGATGATGTTCGGCCCCACCCTGCTGGAGTACGGCACCGAGGAGCAGAAGCAGCGCCACATCCCGCCGATCGTCCGCGGCGAGCTGCGCTGGTGCCAGGGCTATTCCGAGCCGGGCTCGGGATCTGACCTCGCGAGCCTGCAGACCAAGGCTCAGGACATGGGTGACCATTTCCTCGTAAATGGTTCAAAAATATGGACTTCTGGCGCGCAATACGCCGACTGGTGCTTCTGCCTGACCCGCACCGATCCCTCCAAGAAGCATGAGGGGATCAGCTTCCTGCTGATCGACATGAAGTCGCCGGGGGTTGAGCCGCGGCCAATCCTGCTGATCTCGGGGTCGTCGCCCTTCTGCGAGACCTTCTTCACCGATGTGAAGGTGCCCAAGGAGAACCTGGTAGGGCCGCTGAACGGCGGCTGGACGGTGGGCAAGCGGCTGCTTCAGCACGAGCGCAACGGCCTGTCGGGGGGCGGCGGGGCCCCGGCGCGGAACAATCCGGCGGCGCTGCGCGAGATCGCCAAGAAATACATCGGCGTCGACGCCACCGGCCGGCTGGCCGACCGCGACTTCCGCACTCGGCTGATCGAGCAGGACATGAATGCGCGGGCCTACCAGCTCACCAACGCCCGGGTGGCGCTGGAGGCGCGCAACCAGAACGGCCCCAGCGCGGCGACCTCGATCATGAAGAACGCCTCGTCCAGCATCAATGTGAACCACGCCGAGATGGTGGTGGAGGCCATGGGCTATAACGGCCTGGCCTGGGCCGGCGACGAGTTCAGCGCCGAGGAACTGGCCGCCGCGCGGGCCTTCCTGCGGGTGAAGTCCGGAACCATCGCGGGCGGGTCCTACGAGATCCAGAACAACATCATCTCCAAGCGCATCCTGGGTCTGCCCGACACCAATATCCACACCTACTAGGATCAGGTCGTTCGGCGCGTGCGGTTGACCCGCGCGCGCCCGACGCCTAAAGCGCCGCCATGGCCACTTCGACCGCCACTGTTGCAATGACCGACCTGCGGAGCGTGCTGAACGCCCGCGGCGGCCGAGGTCTGCGCGTCTTCGGATAGACCGCGGGATCAGGCTGAGCCGTTCCCGGGCGCTCCGGGGACGTGAAATCTCCACCTGACATTCCCAAATCTATCTGGAGGAGCCGCCGTGCTTTCCCTCTACCAATCCAATGGGTTGGTCCACTGGACCGACCGTGAGATCCGCCTGCGCGACATGATGCAGGCCCACTTCGCCGCCGAGGTTTCCGACTTCCTGACCGGCGCCAATCCTGCCTGGGACATCCGCCGGGTGGAGGCGCCGCAGCTGACGCCGCGCGAACTGGTGTCCGACGCCTATGGGCCGGAGGACATCTTCCTTGTGGAGCGCCTGGCTGAGCATGACGTCCAGCTCGTCCTGCGGCCCGAGACCACGCCCTCGACCTACGCCTACATGGCGCACCTGCTGAACAGCCACGCCAAGGTGCGCATGCCGTTGTGCGTCTGGCAGGCCGGCAAGTCGTTTCGCCGCGAGCAGGATCAGGTGAGCAAGCACATGCGGCTGAAGGAGTTCTGGCAGATGGAGTTCCAGTGCGCCTACACCGCCGACACCGCCAACGACTACCACGCCGCCAGCCTGGAGCCGGTTCGCCGGATGATCGAGGCCATGGTGCGCCTGCCCACCCGCGTCGTGCCGTCGGATCGCCTGCCCGCCTACGCCCAGGTGACCATGGATGTGGAGGTCGACAACGGGGACAAGTGGATGGAGGTCTGCTCCATCTCGCGGCGCACCGACTTCCCGCAGGCGGCCCGCTTCCCCACCAAGGGCGGCGAGGTGCGCGAGGTGGCGGTCCTGGTGCTGGAGATCGCCATCGGCCTCGACCGCTGCGTCTACAACTGGTGTGTCGCCGACGCCCGGTAAGCGCCCTGCCCCGGCCGGTCCGCCGGCCGGGGAAAACCTTGTCCGACTTCCCTTGGGTCAGTCCTGACAAGGCGTCCGTCTTGGCCCATTCTCCGTACCCAGAGAGCGGCGCCCGTGAGAGCGCCGCCCATACGGAGGGACGACGTTATGGCCACACCGAAACCGGCGCTCTGGGGCGCCACCCTGGCCGCCGTCCTGCTGGCCTCGACGGCCCAGGCGGCGACCCTGACCGTCAGCCCCGGGCCCGACGCCCAAGAGCGGCTGCAGACCGCCCTGCTCGACGCCAAGCCCGGCGACGTTGTGTCCCTCGCCGCCGGCCGGTTCGACTTCACCGACGGCCTCTCCCTCGACATCGACAACGTCACCGTGACCGGCGCGGGTCAGGACAAGACCGTGCTGTCCTTCGCCGGCCAGAAGGGCGCGGGCGAGGGCCTGCTGATCACCTCGGACGGCGTCACGGTGCGCGACCTGACCCTGCAGGACAGCAAGGGCGACGGCATCAAGTCCAAGGGCGCCGACCGCATCAGCTTCGTCAGCCTGACCGTGCAGTGGACCGGTGGCCCCAAGGAGACCAACGGCGCCTACGGCGTCTATCCGGTTTCCTCCACCAATGTGCTGATCGACAAGGTCACCGTGCGCGGCGCCTCGGACGCCGGCATCTATGTCGGCCAGTCGAAGAACATCATCGTCCGCAACAGCCGCGCGGAGTTCAACGTCGCCGGGATCGAGATCGAGAACTCCACCGACGCCGACGTGTTTGACAATGTCGCCACCCACAACACCGGCGGCATCCTGGTGTTCGACCTGCCCGGCCTGCCGGTCATGGGAGGCCACTCCACCCGCATCTACCGCAACAAGGTGGTGGACAACGACACCCCGAACTTCGCACCGAAGGGCAATATCGTCGCCAGTGTGCCCGTCGGCGTGGGGATCATGCTGATGGCCAACCGCGACGTCCACATGTTCGACAACGACATCTCCGGCAACCAGACCAGCGCGGTGATGCTGGTGAGCTTCAGCCGCAGCTTCGAGGACAAGAGCTACAACCCCCTGCCCCGCGACATCGTGGTCCGCGACAACCGGCTGGGGCGCAACGGCTGGCTGCCCGGCCTGCCCGGCGGCAAGATGCTGGCCCAGGCCATGGGCGGCTCGGTCCCGCCGGTCCTATGGGACGGCGTCACCACCTATGCCGGCTATGAAGGGCCCGCCCCGCGCCTCTACCTGAAGGACGGCCCGGTGCTGAACCTGAACCTGCCCAAGGCGGGCGAGGTGGAGGCCGCCAAGCCGACCGTCACCGCGACCCTGGGATCGCCGGGCCTGCCGGAGCGGACCGCCGTGGTGCTGCCGGCTAGCCAGGACAAGCCCGCCAAATGAGGCGTCTCGCCGCTCTGCTGGCGGCGGTACTGTCGCTGGGCGCGGCGCCCGAGCCCGCGCCCGTTGCGCTGGACGCCCTGCTGGCCGACACCCCGGCGCAGAGCCTGGAGGCCTACCGGCTGTTCACCGACCCGGGCGGGCGGGCGCCCAACGCCGGCCTGACCCCCTACGTCCTCAACACGCCGCTGTTCAGCGACCATTCGGAGAAGTCCCGCTTCCTGTTCCTGCCGCCGGGGACCCAGGTGACCTATGCCGCGACAGGCGCCTTCGCCTTCCCGGTGGGGGCGACCCTGGTGAAGACGTTCGCCTATCCCGCCGACCTGCGGAAACCTGGGGATCGAGTGCGGTTCATCGAGACCCGCCTGCTGATCCACAAGCCCCAGGGCTGGGTGGCCCTGACCTATGTCTGGAACCCCGAGCAGACCCAGGCGGTGCTGAAGCGCGCCGGGGCGCGGCTGCCGGTCTCGGTGATCGATCACGCCGGCAAGCCGCTGACCATCGACTATGCGGTCCCCAACACCAACCAGTGCAAGGAGTGCCATTCGCTCTCCGGCGAACTCGCGCCCATCGGCCCCAAGGCGCGCAACCTGAATGGCGAGCTGACCTATGGTTCGCGGCGCGAGAACCAGCTGACCCATTGGACACGGACGGGTCTGCTGGCCGGAGCCCCCACGCCTCGCGAGGCACCCCGGACGGCGGTCTGGAACGACGCGTCCGAGCCCCTGGCCGACCGGGCGCGGGCCTATCTCGACGCCAATTGCGGCCACTGTCACAACCCCGAGGGCATGGCGAGCAACTCCGGCCTCTTCCTGCATCTGGAGGAGACCGACCCCGCCAAGCTGGGGGTCCGCCGGCGGCCGGTGGCGGCGGGGCGCGGGTCCGGCGGCTTCGAGTTCGATATCGATCCGGGCCGTCCCGAAACCTCCATCCTGCTCCACCGCATGAAATCCAGGGAGCCCGGCGTGATGATGCCGGAGCTGGGCCGCTCCCTGGTCGATGAGGACGGCGTGGCCCTGATCGCCGACTACCTGCGGAGCCTCCCGGCGTCGCACAACGTTTCAAAAGGAAACTAGGTCATGGTCTACATCCTGGGCGGCTGGCAGAGCGACTTCTCGAAGAACTGGGCCCGCCAGCAGATGGACTTCGCCGACGCCTTCGCCGAGGTGGTGGGCGAAGGCCTGGCCGCCGTCGATCTGGAGCCCAAGGACATCGACACCGGCCACGTGGGCAACTTCGTCGGCGACCTGTTCGCGGGTCAGGGGCTGCTGGGCGGGTTCTTCGGCCTGGTGCATCCGGACTTCGACGGCATGCCCACCTCGCGCCACGAGGCGGCCTGCGCCTCGGGCAGCGTGGCGATCCTGGCGGCCACCGCCGAGATCGAGGCCGGCCGCTACGACACCGCCTGCGTCGTCGGCCTGGAGATGATGCGCAACGTCTCGGGGCAGCAGGCCGCCCAGAACCTGGGCGCCGCGGCCTGGGCTGGGCATGAGTTCCAGGACGCCACCTATCTGTGGCCCAAGGCCTTCTCCGACCTGGGAGAGGAGTATGACCGCCGCTGGGGACTGAAGTACGAGCACCTGATGCGCATCGCGGAGATCAACTTCGCCAACGGCCGCAAGAACCCCAACGCCCAGACGCGCCAATGGGCCTTCAACGACAAGAGCTTCACCAATGACGACGAGGCCAATCCGGTCGTCGAGGGGATGATCCGCAAGAACGACTGCGGCCAGGTGACCGACGGCTCGGCCGTGGTGTTCCTGGCCTCGGAGAAGGCCGCCAAGGCCTACGCCGACAAGCGCGGCCTGCCCCTGGAAAGCCTGCCGCAGATCAAGGGCTGGGGCCACCGATCCGCCCCTATCAGCTATGACCGCAAGGTGCGCGCCAGCGCGGGCGGCCCCTACGTCTTCCCGCAGGTGAAGCGGGCCATCGACGAGGCCCGCGCCCGGGCCGGGATCGACGACCTCAGCCAGATCCACGCCGTCGAGACCCACGACTGCTTCACCACCACCGAATACATGGCCATCGAGCACCTGGGCCTGACCGCGCCCGGCGAGGCCTGGAAGGCGGTGGAGGACGGCTCCATCGAGATCGGCGGCCGCCTGCCCATCAATCCCTCCGGCGGCCTGATCGGCGGCGGCCACCCGGTGGGCGCCACCGGGGTCCGCATGACGCTCGACGCCTACAAGCAGGTGACCGGCAAGGCGGGCGACTATCAGGTGGAGGGCGCCAAGACGGTCCAGACCCTGAACATCGGCGGCTCCACCACCACCACCGTAAGCCTGGTGGTGGGCCTGTGAGCGCCAAGCTGGACACCATGAAGGCCCTGATCGCCGCTTGGTCCAAGGGTGATGTCGATGGGGCGCTCGCCCACATGCACGAGGACATCGTCTGGCACTACGCCGCCAGCGTCGCCCCGCCCCTAAAGGGCAAGATCAAGGCGCGCAAGTTCCTGGAGAACTTCAAGAGCCAGATCAGCGAGGTCCGCTGGCGCATCTTCGACTATGCGGAGAACGGCGACCGGCTGTTCGTGGAGGGGGTCGACGAATACCTCGCCAAGGACGGCGGCCTGGTGGCCGCGCCCTATGCCGGAGTGATCGAGTTCAAGGACGGCCTGATCATCGGCTGGCGCGACTATGTCGACATGGGGGTGATGGAGGGCCAGAAGGCCGGGAACCCGCGCTCGGCCTGGGTGGACGCCCTGATCGACCGGGTGGCCCTGTGACCCACGCTCCGGAGATCCAGGCCCTGCTGGACAAACAGGCGATCACCGAGGTGCTGGCCAGCTACTGCCGCGCCGTGGACCGCGCCGACATCGCCCTGCTGAAGGCCTGCTACCACGACGACGCCACCGAGGATCACGGCGGCACGTTCAGCGGGTCGGCGGCGGCTTATATAGAGAGTATCGCGCCGATCCTGCCGCGCGGCGGGATCATGACCCACACCACCACCAACGTCTTGATCGCCCTGGACGGCGACGCCGCCCAGGTGGAAAGCCACATCCTGGCCTTCGCCCGCCTGAAGAAGGACGGCGAGAAGTTCGACACCCTGACCCTGGCCCGCGCCGTCGACCGGTTCGAGACGCGCGACGGGACCTGGCGCATCGCCGCGCGCCGCATGGTCTGGGAGTGGAACCACGAGATGCCCATGGCCGAGACCTGGGGCCGCGGGATCATCGCGCCCGACGCCACGGTGCTGGTGCGGGGCCGCAAGACCCCTGATGACGTTCTGTACGGTTAGGAGCCAGCGCTTGCGATCCCCCTCCTCCCCCGCTCATCCCCGCGAAAGCGGGGACCCAGGCT
>JAZKFM010000045.1:2125-6860 GCA_040386415.1 Pseudomonadota bacterium | reverse complement strand
CGTAGACGATGCCGAAATTGATCGCCTTGGCGCGGCGGCGGGTCTCGGCGGGCATCCCCTCGATGGGCACCCCGAACATCTCCGAGGCCGTCGCCGCGTGGATGTCCTGGCCCTCCAGGAAGGCCTTCTTCAGCTGCGGGATGTCGCCGACATGGGCCAGCAGACGCAGTTCGATCTGGCTGTAGTCGGCGCTGATCAGGACGTGGCCCGGCTCGGCGATGAAGGCCTTGCGGATCTTGCGGCCTTCCTCGGTGCGCACCGGGATGTTCTGCAGGTTGGGGTCGGAGGAGGACAGGCGGCCCGTCGTGGTGGCGCCCAGCGCATAGCTGGTGTGGACGCGGTTGGTGCGCGGTGAGATCGCCGCGGCCAGGTTGTCGGTATAGGTGCCCTTAAGCTTGGACAGCTGCCGCCAGTCCAGCAGGACCCGGGGCAATTCGTGGCCGGCGGCGGCCAGGTCCTCGAGGATCGAGGCGTCGGTCCCTTGCGCCCCCGTGGCGGTGGTCTTCTTCGAGGCCAGGCCCATCTCCTGATAGAGCACCTCGCCGATCTGCTTGGGACTGCCGAGGTTGAAGGGCCGCCCGGCCAGTTCGTAGGCCTGGGCCTCCAGCTCGGTCATGCGCACCGAGAAGTCGTGGCTCAGCCGGGCCAGCTGGTCGGGATCGATGCGGATGCCCTCGATCTCCATCTGGGCCAGGACCGCCGGCATCGGCCGCTCCAGGGTCTCGTAGACGGTGAGCAGGCCCTCTGTGTTCAGGCGCGGCCGCAGCATCAGATAGAGCCGCAGGGTGACGTCTGCGTCCTCGGCGGCGTAGCAGGTCGCCGGCTCCAGCTGCACATGCTTGAAGCTCTTCTGCGCCTTGCCGGTCCCGGCCACCTGCTTGAAGGGGATGGGCTCGTGGCCCAGCCAGCGCTTGGCCAGCTCGTCCATGCCGTGGCTCTTGTGCAGGCCCGCCTCCAGCACATAGCTGATCAGCATGGTGTCCTCGATGGGGGACACATTGACGCCTTGGCGCGACAGGACGGCGATATCGTACTTGGCGTTCTGCGCCACCTTCAGGACTGCGGGATCCTCCAGCAGGGGCTTCAGCCGGGCGATCACCTCGTCGTGGGGGATCTGGGTCAGGTCGGCCGGGGCGTCGAACTCCAGGCCGCCCTCGTGCTCGTGGCCCACGGGGATGTAGCAGGCCTCGCCCGGCGCGATGGCCAGGGACACCCCGCAGAGACCGGCATTGGCCGAGGACAGCGAGTCCGTCTCGGTGTCGAAGGCGATGACGCCGGCGGCATAGGCCTTGGCGATCCAGGCCTCGAGGGTCTCGATGTCGCGGACGCAGACGTATTTGGTGACGTCGACGGGCCCGTGATCGGTGGCTGTGACCGGGCGCGGCGCCGGCGCCGCGGGCGCGGCCGGGGCGCGGGTTCCCCCGCCGCCGCTGGCCACCCGGCGGCCGAGCGTGTGCAGGCCCATCTCCTCCAGGAAGGCGGCCAGCACCTCGGCGGTAGGTTCGGCCACCTTCAGGTCGTCGATGGGCGACGGCAGGGGGGTGTCGCAGTCCAGCTGCACCAGCTGGCGCGACAGCCGGATCTGGTCGGCGAAGTCGATCAGGGTCTGGCGGCGCTTGTCCTGCTTGATCTCGCCGGCGCGGGCCAGCAGCGTGTCGAGATCGCCATATTCGTTGATCAGCAGGGCGGCGGTCTTGATGCCGATCCCCGGCGCGCCCGGCACATTGTCGACGCTGTCGCCGCACAGGGACTGGACGTCCACCACCTTGTCCGGCGCGACGCCGAACTTCTCCATCACCTGCTCGGGCCCGATCAGCAGGTTCTTCATGGTGTCGAGCATGCTGACCCGGTCGCCCACCAGCTGCATCAGGTCCTTGTCCGACGAGACGATGCGCACTTCGCCCCCCATGTCGCGGACTTTGCAGGCATAGGCCGCGATGATGTCGTCGGCCTCGTAGCCCGGCAGCTCCAGGCAGGGCACGCCGAAGGCCAGGGTGGCCTCCCGCACCAGGGGGAACTGAGGGACCAGGTCCTCGGGCGGCGGCGGGCGGTGGGCCTTGTACTTGTCGTACAGCTTGTTTCGGAAGGTTTTCTCCGAATGATCGAACACCACGGCCAGGTGGGTGGGCGCGTCGGTCTGCGCCTTCATGTCCACCAGCAGCTTCCACAACATGTTGCAGAAGCCCGAGACCGCGCCGATCGGCAGGCCGTCGCTCTTGCGGGTCAGGGGCGGCAAGGCGTGGAAGGCCCGGAAGATGAAGCCCGAGCCGTCCACCAGATAGAGCCGGACCGCCGGCCCGTCCTGGGTGGCGTCGCGGGGCAGGTCGGGCAGGGGCGGGGCGTCGGCCATCGGCGTATCGGTCATGGTCCCAAGATAGGCGCGCCGAGCCCGTTGGTCACCTGCGCAGGCCCCGCTGACGCGACCCAACGCCACATAACTTCGCCTTCCACAAACGAGGGGCCCCGCCCCCCTTCCGTGCGGCGGCGTTTCGGTTAAAGTCGCAAGTCCTTTCCTCCTCGGGGGGCGGCGGCGTGACTGCGCGCCGTTGGCTACAGGTTCGGACTGACCATGAAATTGACGATCGAGCGGGCGGCGCTTCTGAAGGCGCTCGGGCATGTGCAAAGCGCGGTGGAACGCCGCAACACCATCCCGATCCTCTCCAATGTGCTGCTCTCGGCCGAAGGTGAGCGCCTGACCTTCTCGGCCACCGATCTCGACATGGAGATCATCGACGAGGCCTTCGCCCAGGTGGAGCAGCCCGGCCAGATCACCGCGCCCGCCCACACCCTCTATGAGATCGTCCGCAAGCTGCCCGACGGCGCCGACGTGTCGCTGTCCTTCACCGGCGAGGACCCGCGCCTGACCGTGGCCGCCGGCCGCTCGCGCTTCAACCTGCCGGTCCTGCCGGCCGGGGACTTCCCGGTGATGTCCGCAGACGGCCTGTCGGGCCGCATCGGCGTCGATGTCGGCGACCTGATCCGACTGATCGACAAGACCAAGTTCGCGATCTCCACCGAGGAGACCCGCTACTACCTCAACGGCCTCTACCTGCACTCGGTGGTGGAGGGCGGCGTGGCCAAGCTGCGCGCCGTGGCCACCGACGGCCACCGCCTGGCCCTGGCCGAGATGATCGCGCCCGAGGGTTCGGCCGGCACGCCCGGCGTCATCGTGCCCCGCAAGACCGTCAACGAGGCTCGTCGCCTGCTGGAGGACGCCGGCGAGACCGTCGACCTGGCGCTGAGCCCCCAGAAGGTGCGCTTCGAATTCGGCGGCGCGGCCCTGACCTCCAAGGTCATCGACGGCAACTTCCCCGACTATGTCCGGGTCATTCCCCGCGACAACGACCGGGTGATGATGGTGGACAACAAGCTGTTCGCCAAAGCCGTGGACCGGGTGGCCACCATCTCGGCCGAAAAGAGCCGCTCGGTGCGCATGGCCATCGAGCCGGGCCGCGTGATCCTGACCGTCCGCAACATGGAAGCCGGCCAGGCCGTCGAGGAGATCGAGGTCGACTATTCGGGCGAGAGCTTCGAACTGTCCTTCAACGCCCGCTACCTGCTGGACGTCACCGACCAGATCGGCGCCGAACAGGCCGAGTTCCGCTTCGGCGGCCCCAACGACCCGGCCCTTGTCCTCGACCCCACCGACCCCGACGTCCGCTACGTCCTGATGCCGCTGCGGGTCTAGTCCGCCGCGCAGACGTGAGAGGCGCAGAAGGCGGTTCGCGCCTGGGCGTCGGCCTTGCGTTGAACCTCGCCCAGCGCCTGGGCCAGCCGGATGTTGAACAGATCGTCGCGGCCGGTGGTGAGGTGGCCGGCTCGGCTGTGCAGGAAGGCCGCCATGCTGGCCAGTTCCGGCTCGGAGAGGGTGGCGGCATAGACCGCCGCATAGGCGTCCAGCAGGTTTGGCAGGTCGGCGATCGCCGCCCCGCGATAGGCCTCGCCGGCGTCGCGGGCCACGGCGGCGTCCACGCCGGGCTGTTGGCTCAACAGCCACTGGCCGAGGTCGGCGGCGCGGTCGGCCTGCGCCTCGATCCCCTGGGCGCGAACGATCTCCCGGGCCAGCGTCAGGGCCCGTGACGGCCGGGGCCGCGCCCGCGTGGGCGGCGTCGCGGGCTCGATGCTGAAGACGGCGGGCAGGTTCACCCGGTCGCCGGCCGCGCCCTGGGCCAGCAGGTCGGGATCAAGCCGGTAGCTTGCCGCCACCTTCAGGCCCGCGGCGCCGAACCCCAGCCGCCTTGGGCCCTGGGCCACCACCTCGCAGTCCTCCAGCCCGCCCACCTGCGTCACGCGGCATTGCAGCATCGCCCAGCCGCTCAGGCGGAAGGCCTGGGCCGCCAGCGGATAGGCGGCCTGGGCCTCGATCAGGCTGGGCGCCTGCGACCAGCGCGGCTTGTCGATGACAGCCTCGGGCGCCTCGGCCAGGGCGCGCATGTCGGCCAGGCTGGTCTCGCCGTTGCAGTCCTGCCGCCCGCAGAAGGTCTCCCGCGCCTTGGCCAACACGATCTGGGTATGGGCGGCCTGGGCGGCGGCGAAGGCGCGGGTCAGTTCCGGCCCCCGGGCTTCCAGCTTCCGCTGGCCCGGACTGTTCATATGGCTGATCCAGTGATGGACCTCGGCGGGGCTCAGCCGGCCCGCGATGCTGTAGGCCACGGCCTCGGTCACCTGGGGAGACGCCTGGCGACGGGCCTGCGTCAGGGCGGCGAGGCCCTGGGCCCGCATCATGGGGTCGGCG
>JAZKFM010000045.1:0-2115 GCA_040386415.1 Pseudomonadota bacterium | reverse complement strand
GGTCGGCGCTGTCGGCCTCGATCCTGTCCAGGTCCGCCGTCAGGCCGCGGGCCAGCCGGCCGGCGACGCCGCTCAGCGTGGCCGCCCGGCGCGCGGCGTCCAGGGTCGCGGGGGCAGCGGAGGGTTCGGGAATGGCGCCGGCGCCGTCCGGTGGTGGCAAGGCGAAGCGGATCGGGATTCTCACCGTGCCGCCGGCGATAGGCTCGCCATCCACGGTCTTGGGCCGCATGGCGAACAGCCGGCTCATCTCCAGGGCGGCCTTGTCGAAACCCAGGCCCCGCGGCGCGGCGGTCGGGCTGACGCAGTCCTGGAGCCGCCCCTTCACGTCCACCGTGCAGCTGATGGTCGCCCGTCCCTCGATGCCCAGGGCTCGCGCCAGGCCGGGATAGCTGTCGGCCAGGTCGTCGGCGTCGGGGCGGACCAGCCATTCGGGCGGCGTGACACGCGGCGGGTCGGCCCGCGCCGCGCCCGCCACGGCGAGCGCCGCCAGTCCCATCGCCAACAGCCGCACGCGCGCACCACCCCCTGGAAGTCGCCCACACCCTAGCTTCGCCAGGCGTGGGCTCAAGGCCATGCCGCTTCGCGCGCGAGTGCGAACCCTGTAAGACCCGACCCGTGACCCGCACGGCCCTTACCCGCCTGACCCTGACCGACTTCCGCTCCTACGGCCGCGCCGAGCTGCCGCTGGACGGCCGTCCCGTCTACCTGATCGGGCCCAATGGGGCGGGCAAGACCAACCTGCTGGAGGCGGTGTCCCTGCTGACCCCCGGCCGAGGCCTGCGGGGCGCGAGCCTGGCCGAGATGGGGCGGCGCATGCCCGGCGAGGGCCAGGGGCGCGCCTGGGCCGTGGCCGCCACCATCGAGATCGACGGTGACCCGGTGCGGCTGGGTACGGGGACCGAGGTCGCCGGCGCGGCGCGGCGCACGGTGCGTCTTGAGGGTGAGCCCGTGCCGCCCGGCCGCCTGGCCGACCACCAGCGCCAGGTCTGGCTGACGCCTGCCCAGGACCGGCTGTTCCTGGAGGGGGCCGGCGACCGCCGCCGGTTCTTCGACCGCCTGGTGTTCGCCGCCGAGCCCGCCCACGCCGCCCACGCCACGGCCTATGAGAAATCCCAGCGCGAGCGGATGCGGCTGCTCACCGACGGCCCCGCCGACCCCGACTGGCTGAGCGCCCTGGAGGCCAGGCTCGGCGAGGCCGGCGCCCTGATGGCGACGGCGCGCGCCAGGACGCTGGCGGCGCTCCAGTCCGAGATCGACGAGCGCGGCGACCGGCCCTTCCCTCAGGCGCGGCTCAGCCTGTCGGGCCCCTGGGAGCAGATGGCCGGACAGGGGGTGGAAACCGAGGAGATCGAGGCCCGGCTGATCGCCGCCCTGGCCTCGGCGCGGGAGCGGGACGCGGCGGCCGGTCGCATGCTGACCGGCCCTCACCGGGGGGACCTGGAGGTCATCCACGCTGAAAAGGACCGCCCGGCCGCGGAGTGTTCGACCGGGGAGCAGAAAGCCCTGATCCTGAACCTGGTTTTGGGCCAGGCGGCGCGACTTTCGCGTGCAGAATCAGGACCAAACCCTATATTGTTGCTAGACGAAGTCGCAGCGCATCTGGACCGCCGCCGGCGGGCCGCATTGTTCGACGAGATCACGGCGCTCAAGCTGCAGGCCTTCCTCACCGGCACCGACGAGCACCTGTTCGAAGATTTGAAGGGCCGGGCCCAGGGCGTCCATGTGGACGGCTCCAGCCTGGCTTATCTGGATACCGAATGACCGACGAAACGCAGACCCCCGACAACACCCCCGAGAACAACGGCCAGGCCGAGTACGGCGCGGAGTCCATCAAGGTTCTCAAGGGCCTGGACGCCGTGCGCAAGCGGCCGGGCATGTATATCGGCGACACCGACGACGGGTCGGGCCTGCACCACATGGTCTATGAGGTGGTGGACAACGCCATCGACGAAACCCTGGCCGGCTGGGCCACCCGGGTCGAGGTGATCCTCAATCCCGACGGCTCGGTCACGGTCACCGACGACGGCCGCGGCATCCCCACCGACATCCATGAGGGCGAAGGCGTCTCGGCGGCCGAGGTCATCATGACCCAGCTGCACGCGGGCGGTAAGTTCG
>JAZKFM010000044.1:0-3199 GCA_040386415.1 Pseudomonadota bacterium | reverse complement strand
AGGCCGGCAAGTGGGAGAAGAACCGCTTCATGGGCGTGGAGCTCTACGCCAAGACGCTCGGCCTGATCGGCGCCGGCAACATCGGGGGCATCGTCGCCGACCGGGCGCTTGGCCTCAAGATGAAGGTCATCGCCTACGATCCCTTCCTGTCGCCTGAGCGCGCCGTCGAGATGGGCGTTGAAAAGGTCGAGCTTGAGGATCTTCTGGCCCGAGCCGATTTCATCACCCTGCACACGCCGCTGACCGACAAGACCCGCAACATCCTCTCGGCTGAGAACCTCGCCAAGGCCAAGAAGGGGGTCCGGATCGTCAACTGCGCGCGCGGCGGCCTGGTCGACGAGGCCGCCCTCCGCGCCGGACTGGAGAGCGGTCACATCGGCGGGGCGGGCTTCGACGTCTTCGTCCAGGAGCCGGCCAAGGAGAACGTGCTGTTCGGCGCGCCCAACTTCGTGGCTACCCCGCACCTGGGCGCATCCACCAACGAGGCTCAGGAGAACGTGGCCCTGCAGGTGGCTGAGCAGATCAGCGACTACCTGCTGACCGGCGCGGTCGCCAATGCCCTGAACAGCCCCTCCGTCTCTGCTGAGGAGGCCCCGCGCCTGAAGCCCTTCGTCGCCCTTGCCGAGAAACTGGGCGCCCTGGCCGGCCAGATGGTCGACTTCGGGGTCAAGGCCGTCGACATCGCCTTCGAGGGTGAAGTCTCCAAGCTGAACATCAAGCCGCTCAGCGCCGCGGCCCTGGCCGGCGTGCTTCGGCCTATGCTGGCGGAGATCAACATGGTCTCCGCGCCGGCGGTGGCGAAGGAGCGTGGGATCGTCTTCTCGGAGAGCCGGCAGGAAGACTCGCCGATCTATGAAAGCCTGATGCGGATCACCGTCACCACCGAGAAGGGCAAGCGCTCCTTCGCCGGCACCGTGCAGGCGGGCGCGCCGCGCGTGGTCGAGGTCAAGGGCATGGACCTGGACGCGCCGTTCGCCCCCCGGATGCTCTACGTGAACAACCTGGACAAGCCGGGCTTCATCGGCGCCCTGGGCGCGCTCCTGGGCGACGCCGGCGTGAACATCGCCACCTTCAACCTGGGCCGCATAGACGCCGGCGACGACGCCATCGCCCTGGTGGGCGTGGACCAGGCGCCCGACGCCCGCCTGCTCGCCAAGATCCAGGCCCTACCGCACGTGAAGGAGGCTCGCGCCCTGGTGTTCTAGCCGCCGCTCAAGGCTCCGAAGATCAGCAGTTCGCCGCCATCGTCGATGGCGGCGTCTGTCGTTCTGGCCTCGGCCTGACCCACGAAGATCCGCATGTGGCGGCGGATACGGTCCTGCTCGTCAATGACGCGGAACTTGAGCCCCGGATATCGCCGGTCGAGATCGTCCATCACCTGACCTACCGTCCGGCCGTCGGCCTCCACCCGAGTGCGCCCGGCGGTGTAGGCGATGAGCTGGGAGGGCACGGCGACGCGGATCACGGCAGGGGCGCCGCCACCACCGAGTAGATCTCTGGCAGGTGGGCTGCGATCTGCCGCCAGGCTTCGCCCTCGTTTCCGCTCATCCAGATCTCGCCGCCGGTGGTGCCGAGGTAGAGCCCGAGGGGGTCGGCGTGGTCGGCGCAGAAGGCCTGGCGCTTGACGGTGAACCAGCCCTGCTCGGCCGGGAAGCCGGCGTCCTGCCGCGCCCATGAGGCGCCCCCGTCGCGTGTGCGGTAGGCGGCGGGCCGCCCGCCGGGGCTCACTCGCGGCCAGACGTCGGTCCCGTCCATGGGCCAGACCCAGGCGGTGTCGCGGTCGCGCGGGTGGGGTATGACAGTGAACCCGATGTCGCCGATCTCCCGGGGCATGGCGTCGCCGACGCGATCCCAGCGCTCGCCGGGACGGTCCAGGCGATAGATGCCGCAGTGGTTCTGCTGCCACAGCCGGTCAGGGTCGCTAGGTGACAGCGCCAGGAAGTGGCTGTCCTGGCCGAATTCCGGATAGGGATCCGGCAGGAAGTCGCAGCGGACGTTCTGGTTCAGGGGCCGCCAGGTGGCGCCCTGGTCCTCCGACTCGAGCACGCCGGCCGAGCAGGTCGCCAGGTACATGTGGCGTGCATCGCGCGGATCGATGACCACCTGGTTCAGGATCGCGCCGTCGGGGGTGCCGCCCTCGGGCGGGAACCAGTCCAGCACCTGCGGATGCTCATTCAAGCCTGGAACGCCCTCCCAGGTGTCGCCGCCGTCGGCGCTGCGGAACAGGGCGGGCGGCGAGGCGCCGATCCACCAGACGCCGGGCTCGCTGGCATGCCCTGGCTCTACCCAGAAGGAGTGGTCCACCGACCGGCCATGGGGATCGGTTGTAGGAAAGGCCGGAGGCTTGCTGGCCTCGCTCCAGGTCTCGCCGCCGTCGTTGGAGCGCAGGACGGTGGGGCCGAGGTGGCCGGTGGAGGCGGCCATCAGCAGGGTCTTGCCGTCGCGCGGATCGAGCACGAAGTGGTTGATGATCTGGCCCAGGAACAAGGGCCCCTGGGCGCGCCAGGCTCTTCGATCCGGATCGCTTCGATAGATCCATGCGCCCTTGCGGGTGCCGATCAGCAGTTGCACGGCATTGGTCATAGGAGCCTCCCCGACCAGGACGCGCCATGGAACACCATTCCGACAAGCCAGGGAAGATTCCGTACAACTGACCGGCCCTGCCGCAGACCGCGTCTTGACTCCTCAGGCGCGGAGAATAGAACAAAAATAGAACAAAAGGAGTCCCTATGCCATGTCCGATTTTCGCGCCATCCGGGCGAAGATCGCCGCGATGGAGACCGGCGCGCGGGAGCGGTTCGGTGTGGCGCCGTTTGGGGTGGCGGGACTGGACGCGCGCCTGCCGGGGGGCGGGCTGGGGTTGGGGCGGTGGCATGAAGTCGTGGCGACGGGACTGGAGGCGGAGACTTCCGCCGCCCCCGCCGCCTTCGCCGCCCTGGCGGCTGCCCCGCTGGCGCGCCGGGGCGAGGCGGTCTGGGTGCTGCGCCGCGACGACCTCTGGGCGCCCGGCCTGGCGGGTCTCGGCTTCCCTCACGAACGGCTGATCCAGGTCTGCGCCCGGGACGAGGCCGAGGCCCTGTCGGTGATGGAGGACGCGCTCTCCACCGTAGGCGTCTGCGCGGTCTTCGGCGAGGTGGAAGGGGTGGACCTCACGGCCGGGCGGCGGCTGCAACTGGCCTGCGAGAAACGCGGGGCCACC
>JAZKFM010000043.1:0-7432 GCA_040386415.1 Pseudomonadota bacterium | reverse complement strand
GGACCTGGAGGCCAGCTTCCTGGGCACGATGGACGACCTGGAGGCCCGGCTGAAACCGTGATCGCCTTCCGCCCGCTCGCCGCCGCCGACTTTCCGATGCTGACGCGCTGGCTGGCCGAGCCACACGTCCGGCGCTTCGTCCAGAAGACGCCCATCAGCCTGGAGGACGTCACTGCCAAGTACGGGCCCCGCGTGCGCGGCGAGCAGCCGCTGATCTGCCATCTCGCCTGCCAGGACGGCGCGCCCTTCGGCTATCTGCAGGCCTACCGCAACCGTGACTGGGCCGACTATGCGCAGGTCATGGGCCATGGCGACGGCGTCAGCCTGGACCTGCACATCGGCGATCCGGCCTTCGTGGGCAAAGGTCTCGGCCGCGCCATGCTGGGCGGATATGTGCGCGAGGTCGCCCTGCCCCACTACGCCGAGCGCCGGGCCTACATCGCCCACGACCTGGACAATGCCGCGGCCCTGGCCTGCTCCAGATCCGCCGGCTTCGAACCCCTCGAGCAGTTCGTCGAGGATGGCGAGGTCAAGCAGTTGCTGCGGCTGGAGAGATAGCTCTCTGCTTCCCCCACGCATGTGGGGGAAGTGTCACAAGGCTGGCGCAGCCAGACGCGTGACGATGGGGGTGAGAATATCAAAGGCGGCGCGCTTCAGATACGCACCCCCATCGACCGTCCAGCCAAGAGGCTGTCGGGCCACTTCCCCCAGAGTCGCGGGGGAAGCTGAAACTAAGCCGCCTCAAGCCGCCGCGCCTTCGCGCCCGGCTTGTTCGAGAACTGCAAAACCCCGTCCTCGATCTTGGTGAAGCGCAGGTTCATCAGGTCGAGCGCGTAGTTCTGGTGCAGTTTCCAGGGCGCCTTGGTCCCCTGCTTGGGGAAACTGGCCATGGCGCGCTGCACGTAGCCCGACGAGAAGTCCAGCCATGGGACCTCGCCGATGTTGGGGTCGTCATTGCGGGGCGTGACCTGGCGATTGCCGGTCTTCTTCATGTGGTTCAGCAGGCGGCAGACATACTCGCAGGTCAGGTCGCACTTCAGGGTCCAGGAGGCGTTGGTATAGCCGAAGGCCGAGGCCAGGTTGGGCACGTCGGAGTACATCATGCCCTTGTAGGAGAGGGTCTTGCCGGGCTCGATGACCCGACCGTCGACGGTCAGCTTCAGGCCGTTCATCGCCTGCAGCACCAGACCCGTCGCCGAGACCACGATGTCGGCCTCCAAGAGTTTGCCGGACTTCAGCTTGATCCCGGTCTCGGTGAAGGTCTCGATGTGGTCGGTGACCACCTCGGCCTTGCCGCTCTTGAGCGCCGTGAACAGGTCGGCGTCCGGCACCAGGCAGATGCGCTGGTCCCAGGGATTGTAGGTGGGGGTGAAGTGGGTCGCGACGTCGTAGTCGGGGCCCATCTCCTTGCGGACCATCTCGATGATCCCGGCCTTCACCTTGGCCGGCTGCTTGCGGGCGTAGTTGTAGAAGACCATGCCGAACAGCACCTTGCGCCAGCGGGTGATGGCGTAGGCGAGCTTGGCCGGCAGCTTGGTGCGCAGCCAGTTGGCCTGCTTATCCTCGCCTGGCGCGGCCACGACATAGGTGGGCGAGCGCTGCAGCATGGTGACGTGAGCGGCGGTCTTGGCCATCTCCGGCACCAGGGTCACCGCCGTCGCGCCCGAGCCGATCACCACCACCTTCTTGCCAGCGTGGTCGATGTCGGGTGTCCACTTCTGGGGGTGGACCAGCTGGCCTTTGAAGCTCTCCACGCCCGGGAACTCCGGCGTGTAGCCGCCCGCATAGGAATAGTAGCCGCCGCACAGGAACAGGAAGTTGGCGGTGACCTGGCTGCGCTTGCCGTCCTTCTCCACCTCGACCGTCCAGGCCGCGTCCTCCGTGGACCAGGAGGCGCCCTTCACCTGGGTGTTGAAGCGGATGTGCTGGTCGATGCCGTGCTCGCGCGCGGTTTCGCGGACATAGTTGAGGATCGAGGGGCCATCGGCGATGGCCTTGGCCTGGGTCCACGGTTTGAAGGCGTAGCCCAGGGTGAACATGTCGCTGTCGGAGCGGATGCCCGGATATCGGAACAGATCCCAGGTGCCGCCGATGGCGTCGCGGCCCTCCAGGATCACATAGGATCGGTCGGGGCAGTTGGCCTGCAGGTGGTAGCCCGCGCCGATGCCCGACAGGCCCGCGCCGACGATCACCACGTCGAAATGTTCGTTCGCCATACCCAATCCTCGAAGTGTTGCGTGGCAGCATAGACACATGCCGCGCGGGGAAAGAAAGCCCCCACGCCGCCGCACTCGCCAAGCTTGGCCAGGGGTGGAAACATCGCGCCATGACCGAGACCAAATCCAAGCGCATTCCCTTCGACGCCGACCTCGTCCGCCGCCTCGTGGCCAGCCAGTTTCCCCAGTGGGCCCACCTGCCCGTCCGCCCCGTGGTCTTCGGCGGCAAGAACAACACCACCTTCCACCTCGGCGATGAGATGAGCGTGCGGCTGCCCAGCGCGCGGGCCTATGTGGCTCAGGTGCAGAAGGAACAGGCCTGGCTGCCGAGGCTTGCCCCTCATCTGCCCCTGCCGATCCCCGAGCCCGTGGGCCTGGGGGAACCGGGCGAAGGCTATCCCTGGCCTTGGTCGGTCTATAGCTGGATCGAGGGCGAGACCGCCAGTCTGGAGCGTATCCCCAACCTGCCGCAATTCGCCCGCGACCTGGCGGGGTTCCTCGTCGCGCTGCAGGCCCTCGACGTGACCGACGGCCCGGCCGCCGGCCAGCACAACTTCTTCCGTGGCGGCCCGCTCGCCACCTATGACGACCAGACCCGTCAGGCGATCGACGACCTGGGCGACAGCATCAACGGCGCGACGGCGCTGGAGATCTGGGAACAGGCCCTGTCGGCGGAATGGACCAACCCGCCGGTCTGGCTGCACGGCGATGTGGCGGCGGGCAACCTGCTGGTGCGGGACGGCAGGCTCACCGCGGTCATCGACTTCGGCATCCTCGGCGTCGGCGACCCCGCCTGCGACCTGGCCATCGCCTGGACCCTGCTGCATGGCGAGGCGCGCGCGGTGTTCCGCGAGGCCTTGCCGCTGGATAAGGCGACGTGGGCGCGGGGGCGCGGCTGGACGATCTGGAAGGCGCTGATCGTGGCGGCGGGGCTGCCCGGGTCGAGCGAGGACGAGCAGGCCAGGAGCCGCGCGATCATCGCCAATCTGGTGGGGGAGCACACATAACCCCGCTCATTCCCGCGAAAGCAGGGACGAGCGGTGGGAGGGTAACCTAAGCCAACTGCGCCTTACGCTCGCGGCGGCGGCGCGACAGGATGTGCTCGGTATAGCCGTTGGGCTGGGCGCGGCCCTCGAACACCAGCTCCAGCGCCGCCTGATAGGCCACGCTGTCGGGGTTGCCGGCCATCGGCTGGTAGAGGGCGTCGCCGGCGTTCTGGCCGTCCACCACCTTGGCCATGCGGGCGAAGGTCTCCCGGACCTGGGCTTCGGTGCAGACCCCGTGGTGCAGCCAGTTGGCGATGTGCTGGCTGGAGATCCGCAGGGTGGCGCGGTCCTCCATCAGGCCCACGTCGTGGATGTCGGGCACCTTGGAGCAGCCGACGCCCTGGTCGATCCAGCGCACCACGTAGCCGAGGATGCCCTGGGCGTTGTTGTCCAGTTCCTGGGTGATGTCCTCGGCGTTCCAGTTGGAGCGGGCCAGCGGCGGGGTCAGCAGGTCGTCGAGGCCGGTCGCGGACTTCGCGGCCGCCATGGTCGACTGCAGACCGGGCACGTCCACCTCGTGATAGTGCAGGGCGTGCAGAACCGCCGCGGTGGGCGACGGCACCCAGGCGGTGTTGGCGCCGGCCTTGGGGTGGCCGACCTTGGTGGCCAGCATGTTCTGCATCTGGTCGGGAGCCGCCCACATGCCCTTGCCGATCTGCGCCTTGCCGGGGAAGCCGGTGGCCAGGCCGATTTCCACATTGCGCTTCTCATAGGCCGGCAGCCAGGGCTCGGCCTTGATGGCGTCCTTGCGGACCACGGGGCCAGCTTCCATGGCGGTGTGGATCTCGTCGCCGGTGCGGTCGAGGAAGCCGGTGTTGATGAACACGATGCGCTCGCGGGCGGCGTGGATGCAGGCCGCCAGGTTGGCGCTGGTGCGGCGCTCCTCGTCCATGATGCCCAGCTTGACGGTGTTGCGGGCGAGACCCAGCGCGTCCTCCACCAGATCAAACAGGCGAACCGCCAAGGCCACCTCGTCGGGCCCGTGCATCTTGGGCTTAACGACATAGACCGAGCCCGCCGGGCTGTTGAGGCGCTTGCCCTTCAGGTCGTGCAGGGCGGCGGTGACGGTGATCAGCGCGTCCACCACGGTCTCGAACACTGGCTGGCCGTTCAGGCGGACCATGTCAGTGACCATGTGGTGGCCGACATTGCGCACCAGCATCAGGCTGCGGCCGCGCAGGGTGAGCTCGCCGCCCTTGGCGGCGGCATAGGTGCGGTCGGCGTCGAGGCGCCGGGTCTCGGTCTGGCCGCCCTTCACGAAGCTGGCCGACAGGTCGCCGCGCATCAGGCCCAGCCAGTTGCGGTAGACGCCCGCCTTGTCCTCGGCGTCCACGGCGGCGACGGAGTCCTCGCAGTCCTGGATGGCGGTGAGCGCCGCCTCCACCAGGACGTCGGACACGCCCGCAGCGTCGTCCTTGCCGATGTTGTGGGCGCGGTCGATCTGGATCTCGAGGTGCAGGCTGTTGTGGGCCAGCAGCACGCCTTCGGGCGCCTCGGCCGATCCCCGCCAGCCGGCGAACTGGCCCGCGTCCTTCAGGCCGGTCGTGGAGCCATCCTTCAGGCTGACCGCCAGGGCGCCGTCCTTCACGACATAGCTCGTGGCGTCCGAATGCGAGCCCGTCGCGAGCGGCGCGACGCGGTCCAGCAGGCCGCGGGCGAAGGCCACCACCTTGGCGCCGCGCACCGGATCATAGCCCTTGGTCCCGGTCGGCGGCTCCAGGGCGTCGGTGCCGTAGAGGGCGTCATAGAGGCTGCCCCAGCGGGCGTTGGCGGCGTTGAGCGCAAACCGGCCGTTCGAAACCGGCACCACCAGCTGCGGCCCGGCGACCTTGGCGATCTCCGGATCGACGTTCACCGTGGTGATTTCGAAGGGGGCGGGCTCGGGCAGCAGGTAGCCGATCTCGCGGAGGAAGGCGATCTCCTCGGCGACGCTGAAATCCTTGCCCTTGCGCGCCTTCCACCAGCCGTCGATCTGTTCCTGCAAGGCGTCGCGGCGGGCCAGCAGCTCGGCGTTGCGCGGGGTGAAGTCGGCCAGGATCGACTCCAGGGCGCCCCAGAACTTGGCGGCGTCCACCCCAGTCCCGGTGAGCAGCTCCTGCTCCACGAAGGCGTGCAGGATGTCGTCGACGGTCAGGGTGCTGCTGATGTCCATGTGCGTACCGGGCTCTCGAATTGGGCGTTCAAGGGCCCGCCGCACCGGCGACGCACCCCACTCAACGGGCGCTTTACTGCACGGAAGCGCGCGGCTTTGAAGCCCCCAATTTCAGGGAGGGGCCAAGTTTCAGCTGTCGGAGAAGCCGAAGGGCAGGCTGGTGCGGCGGATGTCATCGGGCAGGATCTGGCGGCCGATGGGGGGCGCCGAGCGGGCCGTGCATTCGGTGCGGTGGCACAGGCGGCAGGTCACCCCGATGGGGGTCGCGGCCTCCGGCGGCAGGTTCTGGGTATAGACCAGCTTGCCGGCGTGCTCGGCGGCGCAGCCGAGCGCGATGGCCCGCTCCACCCGGGGACTGCCGAACGACCCTCCGCCGGCCGTCACCGTGCGGGCGATGGAGAAGAACCGCTGGCCGTCGGGCAGTTCCAGCCACTGGGTGACGATCTCCCGGGGCGTCTTGAACACCTGGTGCAGCGACCACAGCGGGCACCCGCCGCCGTGCCGCGCGAAGGGGAAGCCCGCCCCGTCCAGCCGCTTGGAGACGTTGCCGGCCGGATCGACCCGGATGAAGAAGAACGGCACCCGCTCCTGTCCCGGCTTCTGCAGGGTGGTCAGCCGGTGGGCGGTCTGCTCGAAGCTGGCGCCGAACTGCCTTGCCAGGGCCTCGACGTCGTAGCGGCGGGCCTCCACCGCCCGGGCGAAGGCGGAATAGGGCATGATCACCGCGGCCGCCGCATAGCTGGCCAGGGCCCGCCGGGTCAGGCGCTCGCCGCTTTCGGTGACGAAGGTCCCCTCGGCCAGAACGGCGTCCACCTCCTCGCGCATCTCCAGATAGGCCAGCTGCAGGGCCAGCTGGAACATCTGGCTGGCCGTATCCAGGCCGTCGTCCAGCAGGATCTCCTTGCGGTGCCAGTCCAGGCGGCGGATCGAGCCCACCATGACCGCCGAGGGCATGCGGCGAACCCGCAGGCCGTGCCGCGCCTTCAGGTAGCCCACCAGGTTGTCCTGCCCGGCGACCCCCTGGGCGATGCGCTCGGCGGCGTCGTCCAGGCTGGGGAAGCTGTTGCGCCGGGCGGCCAGGAAGCGGCGGGACTCGGCCACCGGATCGGTGGCGTCGCTCCCCTCCCCGCCGGTCTCGTGGGTTTCGGCCCCCCGGTCGGCCAGGGCCAGCTGCTCCTCGCGATAAGTGGTGTAGAGCCTAAGCAGGGCCTCGGTGATGCCGGGGAAGTTGCCGGTGAGGTCGGAGGTCTCCAGGGCCGGCAGGTCGATGTCGGCGAACATCGGGTCCTTCAGCACCGCCTGCAGCCGGGCGGTCTCGTCGGCCCCGCTGGTCCCGGCCAGGGTCGACATGTCCAGCTTGTAGGTCTGGGCCAGGCGCAGCAGCATCTCGGCGCTGAGCGGCCGGTGATTGCGCTCCAGCAGGGCGACATAGGAGGCCGAGACCTCCAGGTCGCGGGCCATGTCGGCCTGGGTGAGGCCGAGGTCCCGGCGCAGACGGCGCAGGCTGGGGCCCACATAGAGGCGGCGTTCGGCGGCCATGTTAATTACAAATCCCGTTGTCGAAACATTACATCATGACAAAGAGCCCGCGTAAAGTTCGACAACTAGACCTCGCAGCCCCTCCCCAAGGCGCGAACAGGTCTGCTATCGGCCCGGCCAACATCACTCCTGGCATCGAGGCCGACATGGCGTACCAAGATCATATCATTCAGATGGGCCAGCTCATCTCGTCGAAGAAGGGTCCGTGGGAGGCGATCGACGCCGAATCCGTGGCTCGCATGCGCGTCCAGAACCGCTTCAAGACCGGCCTGGAAATCGCCCGCTACACCGCCGGCATCATGCGCAAGGACATGGCGGCCTATGACGCCGATAGCTCGCAGTACACCCAGTCCCTGGGCTGCTGGCACGGCTTCATCGGCCAGCAGAAGCTGATCTCCATCAAGAAGCACTTCGGCACCACCGACCGCCGCTACCTCTACCTGTCGGGCTGGATGGTCGCCGCCCTGCGTTCGGAATTC
>JAZKFM010000042.1:29427-39406 GCA_040386415.1 Pseudomonadota bacterium | reverse complement strand
TGGAGCAGATGGTCGCCGCCGCCGACGCTGGTGGCGCGGCCGTGGTGATCGGCGGCGGCCTGCTGGGGCTGGAGGCCGCCTACGGCCTGGCCAAGCGCGGTATGAAGGCCACCGTGGTCCACCTGATGGACGTGCTGATGGAGCGCCAGCTCGACTCGGCCGCGGGCTTCCTGCTCACCGAGGCGCTCTCGCAGCGCGGCGTGGAGACGGTGCTGTCGGCCCAGTCGGAAGCCATCCTGGGAGAGGACGGCAAGGTCAGCGGGCTGAAGCTGTCGGACGGCCGCGTGCTGCCCTGCTCCATCCTGGTGATGGCCGTCGGAATCCGGCCCAACACGGCGCTCGCCAAGGCTGCCGGCATCAGTGTCGCGCGCGGCGTCGTCGTCGATGACCAGATGCGCACCGACGATCCCGACATCTACGCGGTGGGGGAATGCGCCGAGCATCGGGGCGTGGCCTACGGCCTGGTCGCCCCCATCTGGGACATGTGCAAGACCTTGGCGGCGGCGCTGACCGGCGACGAAGCCAGCGCCTATGGCGGCTCCATGCTCTCGACCCGCCTGAAGGTGTCGGGCGTGGACGTCTTCTCCGCCGGCGCCTTCGCGGGCGGGGAGGGGTGCGAGGACATCGTGTTCCGGGACGCGGGTCGTGGCGTCTACAAGCGCGTCGTTCTCGAGAACGGCAAGGTCGCCGGCGCGGTGCTGTTCGGCGACGCCGCCGATGGCGGTTGGTACTTCGACCTCATGCGCCAGGGCACCGACGTCAGCGGCATCCGCGAGACCCTGATCTTCGGCCAGGCCATCACGGAGGGTCTGTCGGGCCTGGACCCTAGTGCGGCCGTTGCGGCCATGTCCGACGACCAGGAGGTCTGCGGCTGCAACGGCGTGTGCAAGGGGCAGATCACCGGAGCCATCACCGCCCAGGGGCTCACGACCCTGGACGCCGTGCGCGGGGTCACCAAGGCCTCGGCCTCGTGCGGGTCGTGCACCCCGCTGGTGGAGAAGCTGCTGAAGCTGACCCTGGGCGACGGCTTCCAGGTCCAGACCGGCCCGGCGCCGATGTGCAAATGCACCAGCCACACCCATGACGTGGTCCGCCGGGCCATCCTCGACGGCGGCCTGAAGTCCATGCCGGCCATCCACCAGGCTTTGGAATGGACGACCCCGGACGGCTGCGCCTCGTGCCGGCCCGCGCTCAACTACTACCTGATCTGCGCCTGGCCAGGGGACTACCAGGACGACAAGCAGTCGCGGTTCATCAATGAGCGGGTCCACGCCAACATCCAGAAGGACGGCACCTACTCGGTCGTGCCGCGCATGTGGGGCGGGATGACCACGCCCGACGAACTGCGCGCCATCGCCGACGTGGCCGACAAGTTCGCCATCCCGGCGGTCAAGGTCACCGGCGGCCAGCGCATCGACCTGCTGGGGGTCAAGAAGGACGACCTGCCGGCGGTGTGGGCCGATCTCAACGCGGCGGGCATGGTCTCGGGCCACGCCTACGCCAAGGGGCTGCGCACGGTGAAGACCTGCGTCGGCTCCGACTGGTGCCGGTTCGGGACCCAGGACTCCACCGGCCTCGGCATGCGGCTGGAGAAGTTCATGTGGGGATCCTGGACGCCCGCCAAGGTCAAGCTGGCGGTGTCGGGCTGTCCTCGCAACTGCGCCGAGGCGACCTGCAAGGACGTCGGCGTGATCTGCGTGGACTCTGGCTACGAGATCCATGTGGGCGGGGCCGCGGGCCTGCATATCCGCGGCACCGAGATCCTCACCAAGGTCGCCACCGAGGAGGAGGCGATGTGGACCATCTGCGCCGTGGTGCAGCTCTACCGCGAGGAGGGCTGGTACCTGGAGCGGATCTACAAGTGGATGGACCGGGTCGGCCTCGACAGCATCAAGGCGGCGATCGCCGACCCCGACAACCGCCGGGCGCTCTACGACCGCTTCTCCTATTCGCAGCGCTTCTCCCGCATCGATCCGTGGGCGGAGCGGGTGGCCGGCCGTCACACCGAAGAGTTCAATCCGCTTAGCCGCCGCCTGGAGTTCGAACCCGCATGAACTCCCTCGTGAAGGAACCCGCCATCCTCTGGACCGACGTGGGCGCGGTGACCGACGTCCCGCGCCGGGGCGCCCGCCGGGTGCCCAGCCCGCGGGGCGACATCGCCATCTTCCGCACCGGTGACGGCGCGGTCTTCGCCCTGATGGACAGGTGCCCGCACAAGGGCGGGCCCCTCAGCCAGGGGATCGTGCACGGCCAGTCGGTGACCTGCCCCCTGCACGGCCGGGTCATTGATCTCGCCACCGGCGAAGGGACCGGCGCCGACAAGGGCCACGGCTGCGCGCCGGTGGTTCCCCTGGAGGTGGTGGACGGCCGCCTGATGCTGGGCGTGGTCGGAGGCTAGCGTGGCTGACGGTTCCCTCGTCCCCGCCGTCAAGACCACCTGTCCCTATTGCGGCGTGGGCTGTGGCGTCTCGGGCGTGGTGACCCCGGCGCGCAGCCTGGCGGTGAGCGGCGATGTCGCCCACCCGGCCAATGAAGGCCGGCTGTGCTCCAAGGGTTCGACGCTGGGGGCGACGGTGGGGCTGGAAGGCCGCCTGCTCAGCCCCATGATCGGCGAGCGCGAGGTGGGTTGGAGCGAGGCCGCCAGCCTGGTGGCCCGCCGCTTCGCCCAGACCATCTCCCGGTACGGCCCGGACTCGGTGGCCTTCTACGTCTCGGGCCAGCTGCTGACCGAGGACTACTACGTCGCCAACAAGCTGATGAAGGGCTTCATCGGCTCGGGCAATATCGACACCAATTCCCGGCTCTGCATGGCCTCGGCGGTGGCGGCCCACAAGCAGGCCTTCGGCGCCGACCTGGTGCCCGGCTGCTACGAGGACCTGGATCTCGCCGACCTGGTGGTGTTCAGCGGCCACAACGCGGCCTGGACCCATCCGGTGCTGTTCCGGCGCATGGAGGCCCAGCGCGCTAGGGGCCAGAAGCACGTGGTCATCGACCCGCGCCGCACCGACACCGCCGAGGTGGCCGACCTGCACCTGCCGCTGGCGCCGCAAATGGACGTGCGGCTTTGGAACGGTCTGCTGGCCGACCTCATCCGGCGCGGCGCCATCGACCGCAGCTTCATCGCCGAGCATGTGAACGGCTTTTCCGCCGTGGAAGGAGAGCTCGCCCAGGCCGACCAGTCGCCCGCCGCCGTGGCCGCCGACTGCGGACTGGCGCTGGCCGATCTCGAGACCTTCTTTCAGATGTTCGCGCAGACCCCGAGGACGGTCAGCCTGTTCTCCATGGGCGCCAACCAGTCGGCCCAGGGCGTGGCCAAGGGGCTGGCGATCCTCAATGCGCACCTGGCGACCGGGCGGATCGGCAAGCCCGGCGCCTGCCCCTTCTCCATCACCGGCCAGCCCAACGCCATGGGCGGACGCGAGACCGGCGGCATGGCCAACACCCTGGCCGGCCACATGGACTTCGCCCCCGACGACGTGGCCCGGGTGGCCCGCTTCTGGGGCGCGCCGCAGACCTCCCCCAAGCCCGGCCTCAAGGCCGTCGACATGTTCGAGGCCGTCCACGACGGGCGCATCAAGGCCATCTGGGTCATGGCCACCAATCCGGCGGTCAGCATGCCCGACGCCGGACGGGTGCGCGAGGCCCTCGCCAAGTGCCCCTTCGTCGTCGTCTCCGACTGCATGGCCGACACCGACACCATGGCCTTCGCCCACGTGAAGCTGCCGGCCCTGGCCTGGGGCGAGAAGGACGGCACGGTCACCAATTCCGAGCGCCGCATCTCGCGCCAGCGGGCCCTGTTTCCCGCCCCCGGCAAGGCCAAGGCCGACTGGCGGATCATCGCCGAGGTGGCCGGCGCCATGGGCTTCGGCGACGCCTTTTCCTGGGCCAGCCAGGCCAGCGTGTTCCGCGAATGGACCCGGCTGACGGCCTTCGAGAACCTCGGCCGTACCTTGAACCTGTCGGGCCTCGTGGGCCTGTCCCAGGCGGGCTATGACGAGCTGGCGCCGGTGCAGTGGCCGGTGGGCGCAGACCGGCTGGGCACGCCGAGGCTGTTCACCGACGGGCGTTTCCAGACCGCGGACGGCCGGGCCAACATGATGCCGGTGACGTCCAAGGGTCCGGCGACGGCCTGCGACCCGGCCTTCCCTCTGTCGCTCAATACCGGCCGTATCCGGGACCAGTGGCACACCATGACCCGGACCGGCCTGGCGGCTGACCTGTGGCGGCATGCGCCGGAGCCCTTCGTGGAGATCCACCCCGAAGACGCCGCCGCCGTGGGGGTCACCGAAGGGGTCCTGACCCGCGTCCAGACGGTGCGCGGCGAGGCGGTGGCCATCGCCTGGCTGACCGATCGTCAGCGGCGGGGCGGGGTCTTCATGCCCATCCATTGGACCAAGGCCTACGCCCCGTCCGGCCGATCCAATCCGCTGATCGCCCCCAGTGTCGACGCCACCTCCGGCCAACCCGAGTTCAAGCACACGCCCGCCCGGGTGCGGGCCTATCGCGAGACCTGGAAGGGCTTCCTGATCGACCGCAAGGGGTTCGCCCCGCCCGAGGGCGCGGACCTGATCTGGCGGCGCATCCCGCAGACCGCCTGCACCCTGCACGAGTTCGCCGGGCGCGGGGACGAGGACGAGCGCGAGGCCCTGCGCCGCTGGATCGGCGAGCCCACAGGCGAGCTGCTGAGCTATGGCGACCCGGCCACCGGCGCGCGGCGGGACGCCTGGATCTCCGGCGACCGGCTGGAGCGGGTGTTGTTCATGGCCACCGGCGGCGCCCTGCCGCCCCGCGACTGGCTGGTCGATCTGTTCGAGCAGGAGGTTCCTGCCGCGGCGCGCGCCACCCTGCTGTTCGGCCGCCCGCCCGGCCCGGTGATCGACAAAGGCCCCACGGTCTGCGCCTGCCTGAAGGTCGGCGCGCGCACCATCGACGATGCTGTGCGTGGCGGCGCCGTCACCGTCGAAGCCATCGGCGCGGCTACCGGCGCCGGGACCAACTGCGGCTCCTGCCGACCCGAGATCGCCCGACGTATCGCCGCGCTCAACCCCGTCAAGGAGACCCAGGATGCCGCATGATCCCGGCCAGGTGCAGCTGGTGGGCGCAGGCCCCGGTCCTGCAGACCTGATGACGGTGCGGGCCCTGCGGGCGGTCCAGGGCGCCCAGGCCCTGCTCTATGACGCCCTGGTCGGGCCTGAGATCCTCGACCTCGCGCCCGCCAACTGCATCCGCATCCAGACCGGCAAACGGGCGGGACGCACCAGCATGGCGCAGGACACGATCAACCGCCTGATGCTGCGCCTCGCGCGGCGCGGGCTGAAGGTGGTGCGCCTGAAGGGCGGCGATCCCTCGATCTTCGGCCGGGTGGGGGAGGAGAGCGCTTTCCTGAAGTCCCATGGCGTGCCCGTGGAGATCGTGCCCGGCGTCACCACCGCCTGCGCGGCCGCGGCCCAGTTCGACTTTCCCCTGACCCATCGCGGCCTGGCCCGGCGGGTGGTGTTCGCCACCGCGACCCTGACGGCGGGCCGGCTGGTGGCCGACTGGGACGGCGCGGCCGATCCGGAGACCACGCTCGCCATCTATATGGGCGGGGCCGCCGCCGAGCAGATCCGCGCCCGGCTGGTGGCGGCGGGCCGCGCGCCCACCACGCCGGTGGCGGTCATCGAGAATGTCGGTGGGCGCGAGGCGCGGTTCGTCACCGGATCGCTGGAGGGCCTGCCGGCCCTGGCCGCGGCCACCGGTGGGGGGCCGGTGATGATCGTGGTGGGGGATGTCACCGCCCTGGCGCCCGGCGCCGTCCTGCAGGCGCACCGGGAAGCCGTGCACGCCCTGCGTGCTTGACCGTCAGGCCCGAGCTGGAACATGCTTTCGATACCGCACCCAAGCTGCGGGCCTGGAGGTGTCTCATTTCGCACGCTGACCTGGTCGCGCGCGGCGCGCCGGCCATCCGCCGATGAGGACCACCCACGGCCGTAGCTTCACCCACGACATCGTCCAGCGCCTGGGCCAGGAGATCGTCTGCGGCGTCTATGGCGCGCAGAACCCGTTCCCCATCGAGGCCGAGCTGTGCAAGCGCCTGGGGGTGAGCCGCAGCGTGCTGCGCGAGGCGGTCAAGATGCTGACCACCAAGGGCCTGCTGAACGCGCGGCCCCGCCAGGGCACCTGGGTCGAGCCGGAGACCAACTGGAACCTGCTGGATCCCGACGTGCTGCGCTGGTTCCTGGAGCGCAAGTTCTCACCGACCCTGCTGCTGGAGTTCACCCAGGTTCGCCTCGCCATAGAGCCCATGGCCGCCTCCATGGCCGCGCGCCTGGCCAGTGACGAGGCCAAGGCCGCGATCGTCGCCGGGCTGGAGCGCATGAAGGCCGCCGAGCGGGGCGAGGATGATCCGCTGGAGTCCGACATCGCCTTTCACGTCGCCATCTTGCGGGCCAGCGGCAACCGTTTCCTGACCCAGATGCGCGACCTGATCGACGTGGCCCTGCGCACCTCCATCCGCCTGACCAACCGCCGCAAGGGCGTCCGCCTGGCCAGCATCGCCGACCACCAGAAGGTCTCCGACGCCATCCTGGCCGGCGACGCCGAGGGCGCCAGCCGGGCGATGCGCGACCTGATGCTGGAGGCCCTGGTGCTGATCGAGCAGGAAGCCGCGGCGGGGGTGGCCGCAGGCGCCTAGACCGCAACCTCAGGCCTCAGCCCCCTGGATCAGGACGAAGCGGCCTGCATGGCGGCGAGCTGCTCGGGCGTGATGCTGGCCATCTGGTTCGGGGTGAAGGCGTCGATCTGGGTGCCGTTCAGGGCCATCAACTCGCGGGGCGTGAGCGCGCTGATGCTGGTGATCGAGAGGCTGGCCACCTGGGTGACGGTCAGGCCCATCAGCTGCCGGTCGGTGAAGGACGACATCATCGTCGCGTTCAGGCTGTTGAGCTGGGTCGGCGTCAGCGACCCGACCTGGGTCGAGGTCAGGGCCTCGAACTGGGTGGGCTCGAAGCTGTTGAGGTCGGTGGATTCCAGGTTGGCGATCTGGGTCGCGCTGAAGGAGGCCACCTGGGTCGTGGTGAGCGCATCGAACTGGCTCTCGCTCAGGGCCCGCAGCTGCATCCGCACCAGGCCGCTGAGCTGGGTGACCGTCATGGCCGCCAGTCCGGCGCCGGTGAGATAGCCGATCTCCGTGGTGGTGAGCGCCCCGATCTGCTCGGTGGTCAGGCCGCCGAGCTGGGTCAGGGTCATCTGGGTGATCTGCTCCTCGGTCAGGCCGGTGATCCCGGCGGCCGACAGGGCCTTGATCTGGGTCGGGGTGAGCGCGCCGAAGCTGGTGGAGGTCAGGGCCGCGATCTGGGTGGGCGTCAGGCTGCCCACGTCCGAGGCGTCCAGCAGGCCGACCTGGGTGGTCCCCAGCCCCGCCACCTGGGTGGTGGAGAGCGCGCGGACCTGTTCGGGGGTCAGGGCCGCGAACTGGGTCGAGGTCAGGCCGGTGATGTCCTCGGTCGACAGGCCCGAGATGGCGCTGGCCGACAGCGCGGCGACCTCGGTGGCGGTGAAGGCGGCGATCTGGGTCGCCGACAGGGCCGGGACCTGGTCGGCGGTCAGGCCCGACACGCCGCTCGCCGACAGGGCCGCGATATGGGTGGTGCTCATCGCCGCGATCTGGGTGGGTGTGAGGCTGGCGACGTGGGTGGCGGTCAGGCCGCTGATCCCGGTCGCCGTCAGGTCGGCGAGCTGGGTCTGGCTCAGGGTGGCGAACTGGGTCGAGGTCAGGGCGCCGATCTGGGTGGCGGTGAAGCTAGTGAGCTGGGTCCTGGTCAGGCCCGCGATCTCGGTCGAGGTCAGGCCGGTGATGCCCGTCGTCGACATGGCGGCCAGTTGAGTGGGGCTGAGGGCGGCGAACTGGGTCGGGGTCAGGGCCGCGATGTGGGTCGGGGTCAGGCCGCTGACCTCCGCCGGCGTCAGGGCCGCCACCTGGGCCGCGGTTAACGACGCCACCTGGGTGGGGGTGAAGGCGCCCACCTGGGTCGCCGTCAGGCTGCCGAACTGGGTGAGGCTGAGGCCCGCGATCTCGGTCGGCGTGAGGCCGATGATGCTGGTGGTGGAGATGGCGGCGATCTGACCCGGGGTCATCGCGGCCAGCTGTTCCTTCGAAAGCCCGGCGATCTGGGTCGCCGTCAGGCCTGAGACCGCGGTGGCGGTCAGGGCGGCGATCTCGGTGGGGGTGAAGGCCGCCATCTGGGTGGCGTTGAGGGCCGCCACCTGGGTGTCGGCGAGGCCGGCGACCCCTGAGACCGACAGGGCTGCGATCTGGGCGGCCGTCATGGCCTGCACATCCTCGGCGGTCAGGGCGGCGACCTGGGTGGCGGCCAGGGCTGAGACCTGGGTGGTGGTGAAGGCTGCGATGCTCTCGGGCGCCAGGCCCGAGATGGCCGTGCTGGACAGCCCGGCGATCTGCTTGGCGCTCAGGCCGCGAAGCTGTGTGGCGTCGAACCCGTCCACCTGATCGTCCGACAGCGCGCCGATCTGGGTGGCGCTGAGCGCGGCGACCTGGGTCGAGGTGAGCGCGCCGATATCCGCCGCGCTCAGGCCGGTGACGGCGCTGGCGCTGAGCGCGGCGATCTGGGTCGCCGCCAGCCCGGCGATCTGACCATCGGTCATCGCCGCCACCTGGGTCGAGGTCAGGCCCGCAACGCCGGCCGCCTTCAGGGCGTCGATCTGGGTGTCGGTCAGGGCCGCGACCTGGGTCGGGGTCAGGCCGCCCACCGCCGTGGCGCTGAGCGCCGCGATCTGGGAAGGCGTCAGGCCGGCGATCTGCTCATTGGAGAGCGCGCCGAGGTTCGTGGCGTTTAGGCCCGCCACCTGCCTGGCGGTCAGGCTGTCCAGCTGCGAGGCCGAGAAGCCCTGCAGCTGATCGGCCGAGAGGGCGGCAAGCTGGGTGGCCGACAAGGCGGCGATCTGGCTGTCGGTCAGGGCGCCGATCTCGGTGGCGCTCAGGCCGGCCATGGCCGTGGCGGTCAGGGCGCCGATCTGGCTGGCTTCGAGGCTGGCCACCTGCGCTGCGCTCATGGCCGCGACCTGGGCCTCAGTGAAGCCGGCGATCCCAGTGGTCTTGAAGGCGTCCAGCTGTGTGGTGGTCAGGGCCTCGACCTGTTCGACGCTCAGCCCGGCGATGGCGGCCGAGGACAGGGACCCGATCTGGCTGTCCGAGAGGGCGGCGAACTGGGCCACGCTGAGGGCGCCCAGGGAGGTGGCGGTGAGGCCCTTGAGTTGCAGGGCGGTGAAGCCCGCGATCTGGGTGGTGGTCAGGGCCGCGACCTGGTCGCCGGACAGGGCCTGAATCTGGGCGGCCACCATCGCCCCGATCTGGGTGGAAGCCAGGCCCGCGATGTCCTCAGGCGTCAGGCCGGCGAGCGCCGTCGTACTGAGGGCCGCCACCTGGGTGGTGTGCAGGGCCGCGATCTGGGCGGTGGTCAGCGCCCCGGCCTGCTCCTCGGTGAACGCCCGGACCTGGGCGACGCTCAAGGTCTGGATCTGGGTGGTCGACAGCGCTCCGAGCTGCTCCGAGGAGAAGGCCGCGAGGGTGGTGGCCGCCAGGCCCTTGATCTGGGTGGCGGTCAGCGCCGCGACGTCGGTGGTGGACAGGGCCGACATGGCCGTGGCCGACAGACCGGTGAGCTGCGCCGCGGTGAGGCCGGCGAGCTGCTCGGCCGTCATGTCGTCGATCTCGTCGCCGGTGAAGCCCTTGATCTGGTTGGCGGTCAGGGCCGCCATCTGGGTGGCCGAGAAGGTGGCGAACTGGCTGGCGGTGAGGGCCGCCAGGGCCTCGCTGGTCAGGCCGCGCATCTGGGTGGCGCCCAGGGCGCCGAGCTGGGTGGTCGAGAGGGCCGCCACCTGCTCCTCCGACAGGGCTCCCACCTGAGCCGTGGACAGGCCAGCCAGGTGGCTGGTGCTCAGGCCCGCCACCTCGTCGAGGGTCAGGCCGCCGATGACATTG
>JAZKFM010000042.1:14858-29417 GCA_040386415.1 Pseudomonadota bacterium | reverse complement strand
GCAGTGGTCAGGGACGCCGCCTCGGTGGTGGTGAACCCCTTGAGCTGGGCGGTGGTGAGGGCCTGAAGCTGGGTGGCGGACAGCGAGCCGATCTGCTCGGGCGTCAGCGCGCCGAGGCTGGTGGCGGTGAGGCCGCGGATCTGGGTGGTGGTCAGCGCCGAGATCTGGTGCTGGGTGAAGGCCGCCACCTGGGTTCCCGACAGGGAGGCGAGCTCCGGCGCGGTCAGGGCGGTGAGCTGAGTGTCGGCCAGGCCGGCGATCTGAGTGTCACCCAAGGCCTGCAACTGCGAGACCGACAGCCGGGTGATCTGGGTAGTGGTGAGCGCGCCCAACTGCTCGGTGCGCAGCTGGGCCATGTTGGTGGCGGTCAGGCCCGTGAAGGCGCCCGGCGTCATGGCGGCGAGCTGGGTGGAGGCCAGGGCCTCGACCTGGGCGGAGGTGAAGGCGGCGATCTGGGTGGCCGCCATGCCGGCCACCTGGGTGGTGCTCAGTCCGGCCACCTGGGCGGCGGTCAGGGCCTGGATCTGGCCCGCGCCAAGCGCCGCGATCTGGGTGGCGGTGAAGGCGGCGACCTGCTCAGCGGTCAGGACGCTCAGGTCCGACGCCGCGATGCCCTTCATCTGCAGGGCGCTCAGCGCGGCGAGCTGGGTCACCTGCAGGCTGGCCGCCTGGGTGGTCGACAGGCTGCTGATCTGGCCGGCGCTCAGGGATCGCACCTGGGTGGTGGTCAGGGCGCCGATGTCTGTCTCGGTCAGGCCGGAGATCGCCGTGACGGACAGGTTGGCCACCTGGACGCTACTCAGCGCCGCCAACTGTTCCGAGGTCAGGGCGCCGGCGCCGGTGGCGGTCAGGCCCCGGACCTGGGTGGCGGTGAGCGCCTCGACCTGGCTCACCGACAAGGCCTCGACCTGGGCTTCGGAGAGGGCGCCGACAGCGGCGATCGACAGGCCCCGGAGCTGGGTGGTGGTCAGGGCCGCGATCTGGGTTTCGCTGAACGCCGCCACCTGGGTGGCGTTGAGCCCCGACATCCCGCTGGAGGTCAGGGCGGCCAGCTGAGTGTCGGCCAGGGCGGGAATCTGGGTCGCCGTCAGTCCGCGCACCTGCATGGCCGACAGCTTGCCGATCTGGGCTGCGCTCAGGGCGCCCAACTGCTCGGTGCTCAGGCCGGCCACATTGGCGGCCGTGAGGCCCGAGAGGCCGGCAACCGTCAAATCGGGAATCTGGGTGACCGTGAACGCGCCGATCTGGGTGGGCGTCATCGCCGTCATCTCGGCGGCGGTCAGCCCCTTGATCTGGGTCGTGGTGAGCGAGGCGATCTGCTCGGCGCTCAGCGCCCGGATCTGGGTGGCGTTGAAGGCGCCCATCTGGAGGGTGCTCAGGCCGCCCAGCTGGGCGGCGTCCAAGGAGGCGGTGTCGGCGGCGTCGAAGCCCCGCAGCTGGGTCACCGAAAGGGCCGCCATCTGGCCGGCGGACAGGCCGTCGATCTCATCGGCCGAGAGCGCGCCCAGGGCCACGGCGGAGAGGCCCTTGATCTGGGTGGTGGCGAGGGCCGCGACCTGCTCCTGGGTGAAGGCCGCGGCCTGGCTGGCGGTGAGGGCCGCCATCCCGGCGGTGGTGACGGCGGAGAGCTGGGTGTCGGCCAGGCCCGCAACCTGGGTGGCGGTTAGGCCACGGATCTGCTGGGTCGACAGGCGCCCCATCTGGGTGGGCGTCAGGGCGCCAAGCTGTTCGCTGCTGAAGCTCGCGATATCGGCGCTGGTGAAGCCCAGGAACCCGCCGGCAGATATGGCGGGGATCTGTTCGGCCGTCAGGGCGCCGACCTGGGTGGCGGTCATCGCCTCCAGTCCGGCCGCGGTCAGGCCCTTGACCTGTGTGGTGCTGAGCGCCGCGATCTGGGTGGTGCTGAGGGCCTTGATCTGGGTCGGGGTGAGGGCGCCCACCTGGCCCGCGCTCAGGGCGGCGAACTGCTGGTCGTCGAGACCCGCGACCTCGGTGGCCGTGAAGCCGCGGACCTGGGTGGCGCTCATCGCCGCGATCTGGGTGGCGGAGAAGGCGTCGACCTGGTCCGCGGTCGCCGCTGAGAGTTCGCGCGCGGTCAGGCCCTTGATCTGGGTCGTGGTGAAGGCCGCGATGTCCTCGGCCTCGAAGCCCTGGAACTGGGTCCCGTTGAACGCCGCCAGCTGGGCCGCGCTGAAGACGATCTGGCTGGTGGACAGCGCCCGGATCTGGGTGGCCGCCAGCGCGGTCACCTGCTTGGTGGAGAGGGCCTGGAGTTGTTCGCCCGACAGGGCCTCCATTCCCGTCGCCGTCAGGGCGCCGATCTGGCTGAAGCTCAACGCCGCAATGTCGGCGCGGGTCAGGGACTCCAGTTCCTGCCGCGACAGGCCTGCGATCTGGGCCGGGGTGTAGGAGGAGACGATGGAGGTCATGCCGGGCGCCCTGACAGGAACGGCAGGACGCGACGAGGGGCGCCGTGGCGCGCCGTGCGGTCCTTGTTTCTGCCGTGCCTGTGCATGTCTGCCCTTAAGCGGGCGTCGCGATACGCGCCCGTTAACCGTGATTGCAAGGGCTGTGCCTGTCCGGGTGGCATAGGCGAAATTGTTCAAAATCAACTGTTTATGTCGCAGGCCGCAGCCTTGGCCGTGGCAGGATTTGCCGACCGCCACAGTTTTTTCCCAACGACAAGTTGCAGTCTGAAGTCCGGTTCAATCGCCGGCGGGTGCCGATTGCCGTTGCGTCATCGTGCTGGGTTCCGGAAGATGGCGCGAAACCGGCTGCTCAATGCCGGACGGGGAGAACGGAAATGAGCCAGGCTTCGGTTGGCGATCTGGAAGCGCGCCTGAACGCGGCGATCGAGGTCGGGATGGCGCCCGCCGTCTGGGCGCAGCTGCAGCCCGACAAGGTGGCGGTCCATGAGCTGAACGGCCGCACGCGGACCTTCGCTGACCTCAACGCCAACGCCAACCGCATCGCCCGCCTGCTGCGGGAGCAGGGGCTGGGGCCGGGGGACTCCATCGCCCTGCTGTGCTCCAACCGGCTCGAGTTCGCCGACGTGCTGTTCGCCGCCCTGCGGGTGGGGGTGCGCATGAGCCCGGTGAACTGGCACCTGACCGCCGACGAGATCGCCTACATCATCGAAAACTGCGAGGCTAAAGCCCTGTTCGCCGACGCCGATGTGGCCACCGCCGTGGCGGCGGCCGCGCAGTGCCCGAACCTCGGGCTGAAGGTGGCCATCGGCGGGGACCTGCCGGGCTTCGTCGGCTACGAGGCGGCCCTGGACCGGTTCTCCCCCGCCGACATCGACGACCCGGTGCGCGGCTACACCATGCTCTATTCGTCGGGCACCACCGGGCGGCCGAAGGGGGTGCACAAGCCCCAGGCCATCGTGCCGGGCTATGACAAGACCTATGACCGCGAGACCGACATCCACCTTTGCACCGGCCCGGCCTATCACGCCGCGCCCCTGGCCGGAGACGTGCGCCGGGCCCTGACCAACGGGGTGCCGACGGTGCTGATGGACAAGTGGGACAGCGAGCTGGTCCTCAAGACCATCGAGGACTTCAAGATCACGCGGGGCCACTTCGTACCGATCATGTTCCAGCGCCTGCTGGCCCTGCCGGAGGAGGTGAGGGGCCGCTACGATCTCAGCTCCCTGCGCAAGATCACCCATGGCGCGGCGCCGTGTCCGCCCGAGGTGAAGCACGCCATCATCGCCTGGTGGGGGCCGGTGCTGAACGAATACTACGCGGGCTCCGAGGGCGGGGTCGGCTTCGTGGTGAGTTCCGAGGAATGGCTGCGCAAGCCCGGCACGGTGGGCAGGCGGCCCGCGCCCCACACCGCCCGCATCCTTGACGAGGCGGGCCAGGAGTGCCCCACCGGAGTGGCCGGCGCCATCTATATGCGCCTCGATGTGCAAGGCGGGTTCGACTACTTCAAGGACGAGGACAAGACGCAGGCCAACCGCCGCGACGGCTATTTCACCATGGGTGACATCGGCTATTTCGACGAGGACGACTACCTGTTCCTCACCGGCCGCAACGCCGAGACCATCATCGCCGGCGGGGTCAATATCTACCCGCAGGAGGTGGACAACGAGCTGATCAAGCACCCGGCCGTCGAGGACACCTGCACGGTGGGCGTGCCCCACGACGAACGCGGCGAGGAAGTTCGCGCCGTGATCCAGCTGAAGGCTGGCTACGAGCCCAGCGAGGCTCTGAAGCAGGAGATCCTGGCCTTCGCCCACGCCAACCTGGCCAAGTTCAAGATCCCCCGCCAGATCGACTTCGCCACCAGCCTGCCGCGTTCCGAAGCCGGCAAGATCCAGCGCAACAAGGTCCGCGCCCCCTACTGGGAAGGCCGCGCGCGGGCGATCTAGCCGTCAGTTGCGCTTGCGCAGCGCCCGCACGAAGCCGGCGTCCTGCTCATCGAAACCGGTGGCTTGGCAGAAGGCGCGCAGGCCCGCCTCGCCCACGGGAACCGACAGGTGCAGCTCTCCGCAACCGGCGCTGCGGGCGGCCTGGGAGGCGGCCTTCAGCAACAGCCGTCCGATCCCGCGGCGTCGCGCGTCGGGACCGACCACGAAGGCGCTGACGAAGGCGCAGGGCAGATCGGCCAGCAGGGTCTGGCGGGCGTGAAAGACGATGAGCCCGCTGGGCGGTCCCCACTCGACAGCCAGCAGGATCGTGGCGCGCTCAGCCCTCAGCCGCTCCAGCCGCCCGGCCACCACGGCGGCGGGGGCCGGCAAGCCCGCGGCCTGCAGCAGTTCGGCGACCCCAGGCGCGTCACTGCTGTCGGCGGCGCGGATCTCGAGGCCATAGCGACTCGCCAAGCGGCTTCACCCCGATGGAGACGACAGCGGTGGGCGGCCGATCCGCACCCGCCTGGGGGTTCTACCCTCTCGGCGCCGGATCCGCAGCCGCCGCCAGGCCAGATAATCTCGCCCTGACCATGATCGATTAATCCTCACACGCTAAACGGGTCCTGAGGATTCCGGCAGGATTGGCGACCATATGACGGTCAAGAGCGGCTTCGAAGCCCCGGCGCGCCGGTGGTCGATCTCGAACGCCGTGGCTATTCCGGCGTCCGTCGCCCTGCTGGCGGTGGGGCTTGCCGGGGGCGTCGCCGGGACCCTGCACCCCGCCGCCGCGACCGCTCTTCTGACCGGGGGCGCGATCCTCCTGGCCTGGGTGATCAGCCAGGTCGTGCTGGCCGAACGGCTGGCGGCGCGGCTCTTCGAAGGTGGCCCGCCGCGCAGCCTGCCCCACCTGCTCAGCGAACTGGGTCACCGCTTCGAGGCGCTCAAGCATCGCGCCGCCAATGTCCATCCCACCACCGGTATGCCGACCCGCGAGCCTCTGGCGGAGGAAATCCACGCCGACATCGCGCGCGACGGCGGTCCGAGACTGCTGGGCGCGATCCGGTTCGCCGACTTCGACCGTCTGGCGGCCTTCGACCTGGCCGCCGCCAACTCGGCCCTCAAGCACTTCGCCCTGCGGCTCGCCTCGGCCACCAGCGCCGCCCACGTCATGGCCCAGATCGACCGCGACTGCTTCGCCGTCTGGTTCCGCGGTCCCCTCGACCTTGAGGCCTCGTCGAGGGAATTCCGCGCCATCGTCTATGTCGCCGGCCAGGAACTGGCCGACGGCGCGACCCTGCTGACCCCCACCGTGGAGGCCGCCGCCGTCAGCTTCCCCCGCGATGGGACCGATGCGGGCCAGCTTCTGCTGCGGGTCACCGCCGGCCTGGCGCGGCCCGAGACCTCGCGGACCGGAGACCTCACCCTGCCCGAACTGCCCTCGGCGGAAATCGCGCGGGAGGCCTTCACCCTGGAGCAGGGCCTGACCCGGGCGATCGCCGACGATCAGCTGACCATGGTGTTCCAGCCGGTGGTGGACCTGGCGGCGGGCCGGATCATCGGGGCCGAGGCGCTGCTGCGCTGGGACCACCCCACCCTGGGGGCGATTTCGCCGGCACGCTTCATCCCCATCGTCGAGCGGATGGGCCTCAGCGACAGCTATGGCCTCTGGGTCCTGAACGCCGCCTGCCGCGAGGCGCGGCTGTGGCAGGACGAGGGGCTGGAGGACCTCAAGGTGGCGGTGAACCTGTCGGCCCGCCAACTCTTGGATCCTGGCCTGGTGGGGAAGGTGGAGCGCACCCTCAAGCGCCATGGCCTCAGCCCGCGCGCCCTGGAGCTGGAGCTGACCGAGACCGCCACCATGGCCGACGCCACCGGCACCCTGCGGCTGTTCGGCGACCTGCGGGCCATGGGCGTCAGCCTGGCCATCGACGACTTCGGCAGCGGCTATTCCAGCTTGAGCTACCTGAAGAACCTGCCCTTCGACAAACTGAAGATCGACCGGGAGTTCGTCACCCAGATCGAGAGCCGGCGCGACAGCCGCGCCATCTGCAAGGCCCTCATCGAACTCGGCCGTGGTCTCGACCTGCTGATCCTGGCCGAGGGGGTCGAGACCGCCGAGGAGGTCCAGACCCTGCATGACCTCGGATGCAACGTTTTCCAGGGTTATCACTTCTCCAAGCCTCTGACCGGCGAAGCCTTCCGTCGCCTGGTCCGCGATCCCCCCGTCTGGCGCGCCGCCGCGCCGCGTCCACGCCTGAAAGCCGCCGAAAGCCGCCGCTCCGCATGACCCGCTCCCCGATGCTCCCTCTCGCCGTGATCGCCGCAACCCTGGTGCTCAGCGCCTGCGCGAGCGGTCCCACCACCTCGACGCCCGGCGCGGCGACCGACCCGGCGCGCGGCTATGGCGAGATGGCCCCCATCCCAAATCCCGACGGCTCCCGGCCCGCGCCCGCGCCGCGCCCGGCCGCCCCACGTCCGTCGCCCCAGGCCCCGGCGGCAAAGCCGGCCGCGCCGCGCCCCGCCCCGCCTGCCGCCGCGCCCAAGCCGCCGGCCAATGCGGCCCGGGCCGCCCAGCTGCGCGCCCAGGGGCTGGAGCAGCTCAATCGCGGGGCCATCGACCGGGCCGTGGCCCTGCTGTCCCAGGCCAGTCAGCTCGATCCGGGTAATGCGCTGATCCAGCGTGACCTGGCCCGCGCGGTCCGGATTCGCGGCGCCGTGCGCGCCAAGCCCTGATTCGGCCAACCACCCCTTAACGACTCCGCCCTAGGTTGCTGGCCAAGAGCCATGCGCCCCTGGCGTCAGGCGGAGGGTTAAGCGGAATGCGCCTGATCGGTCGTTACGAGCTTCGCGAACGCATTGGCGAGGGCGCCATGGCGGAGGTCTGGCGCGCCCATGACCCCAGCATCGACCGGGTGCTGGCCATCAAGCTGCTGAAGCGGGAATACCGGCGCAATCCCGAATATGCGATGCGCTTCCTGCGGGAGGCCAAGGCCGCGGGCGCGCTCGCCCATCCGTCCATTGTCACGATCTACGACGTCGGCGAGGCGGACGGATATCCCTACATCGCCATGGAGCTGCTGGAGGGCGAGTCCCTCGACCAGGTGTTGGCCCGGGAAGGCCAGCTCTCCGGCGACCGGGTCCTGGCCATCGGTGGCCAGCTGGCCGCAGCCCTCAGCTACGCCCACCTGTCGGGCGTCGTGCACCGGGACATCAAGCCCTCCAACATCATGCTGGGCCGGGACGGCACCTCCATCAAGATCCTCGACTTCGGGATCGCCCGGGTGGCCGAGGACGCCGCCTTCACCGACCAGGAGCACGTCCGCACCCAGATCGGCCAGGTGCTGGGCACGCCCCGCTACATGAGCCCTGAGCAGGCGCTGGGCCAGGTGGTGGACGGCCGCTCCGACCTCTTCTCGGTGGGGGTGGTGCTGTACGAGCTGATCACCGGCAAGCAGGCCTTTTCTGGGACCAGCGCCGCGACGCTCGCCCTGCAGATCACCCAGCAGAACCCGCCCTCCATCGCCACGGTCGAGCCGAGCTGCCCCGGCGGCCTGCGCTTCATCGTCGAGAAGCTGCTGGCCAAGCGTCCCGAGCGGCGGTTCGCCGACGGCGCCGAACTGGCCCGCGCCCTGGCCCGCGAGGCCAAGGCCTATGAAGCCGTGCACGCCGAGGACTCGGCGCGCCGCAAGTACCTGCCCCTGCAGATCCGCCTGACCCTGGGCATGGTGGTGGTCACCGCGATCGCGCTTGCTATCAGCGTCAGCGCCGTGCTCGACCGCCAGTACCGGGCCATGGAGCGCATGGCGCTCGCCTCTGGCTCCTCCATCTCCGCCTTCGTGGCCAGCAACGCCGCCCTCCCTTCGGTGGAGAACGCCGCGGCCCTGCCCATGGAGCAGGACTGGACCCCGATCCAGGCCTTCATCGCCGCCGCCGCCAAGGACCAGTCCGTGCGCTGGATGACCATGGTGGACGCCGAGGGGATCATCCGCGGCGCCAGCGACCCGAAGCTGCTGGGCACGCGCTATCGCCCGCCGGTCGGTGAGGTGGTGGTGCAGCGCAATCGCCACGTCACGGTGACCGACATCAAGCTGGACGACGGTCGCGACGGCTTCCGCTTCGTCCATCCCATCCTCTATGCCGACCGCAAGTTCGGCATGATTGAGGTCAGCATCAGCAAGGCCGAGCTGCAGGCCGCCGCCGACACCTCCCGCAACCTGATGCTGGCGCTCAGCACCCTGATCCTTCTGGTGGTGGGGATGATCAGCTTCACCCTGGCCAAGATGCTGGCCACCCCCGTGCGCCGCCTGAAGCAGGCGCTGCGGGACGCCACCATGGGCGACCTGGACTTCCGCATCTCCCACGGCCGCAAGGATGAGTTCGGCGAGCTGTTCGACGGCTTCAACCTGTTCGCCACCGCGGTGCAGGAACGCCTGGAGGCGGCCGAGCGCCCCTCGGGCGGTCCGCGCGCCCTGGACGAGACCCGTGTCGCGCCGACGGTCGCGCAGGCGCAGCCCAAGCCCGCGCCGGCCCAGCCCTCCAGCGCCGAGGGCACGCCCTTCGACCCCGCCTGGCCGCGGCGCTCGGCATAGGGAGGCACGATGTACATCTGTCGCCTGTTCCACAAGGATCACCCCTTCGAGCAGATCGAGGGGCGCCTGATCGCCGACCTTCCGGTCACCATCGGCCGCGACGTCTCGGCCGACTGGGCCCTGCCCGATCCCGACGGCACCCTGTCGCGCCTGCACTGCAGCCTGGAGATGGTCGACGGCCGGCTGCTGCTGAAGGACACCAGCACCAACGGCACCTTCCTGGCCGACGGTGAGCGCGCGCCGCGCGACCTGCCGGTGGAGATCACCGCCCGCCAGAGCCTGCGGCTGGGCGCCTTCACCATCCTCGTCGAAGAGGCGCCCAACGACGAGGTCGCCAACGCCGGCCTGGCCACGACCCTGCATGCGCCCCTCGCGGCCCCGGTCACCCCCTTGCCGGCCACCTGGACCGATCCGCCGGCCGCGCCGTCGCCCCATCGCGACGCCTCCCTGCTGGAAGCCTTCTGCGACGGCGCCAAGCTGGACGCCTCGGCTCTGTCCTCGGAGGACCCCACCGACCTGATGCGGCGGGTAGGGGCCATCTACCAGCAGACCGTGATCGGCCTGGCCACGCTGATGGCCGACCGCGCCCGCTTCAAGGGCGACCATGAGCTGGAGCGCACCACCATCCGGGCGGCCCAGAACAACCCGTTCAAGTGGGCGCCCACCCGCAAGGTGGCCCAGGACCTGCTGACCGGCGGCGACGCGGCCTTCCTGTCGGACGCCGAGGCGGTGCGGGCCTCCTTCGAGGATTTGAACCAGCACCTCGCGGCCCTGGCCCGGGGCGCCGACGCGGCGGCCGAGGTCGTCCTGCGGAGCTTCGCGCCCGAGAGCATCGAAGCCGAGGCAAAGTCGCAAGGCTCCATGCTGCGCAGCCGCCAGGCCATCTGCTGGGACATCCACAATCGCCGACACGCGGCCTTCACCAACAGCGCCGAGGGAATCCAGGAGGACGCCCTTCGGCGCGCCTTCGCCGAGGCCTACAGCCGCGTGACGGACCCCGAGGCCCGGTGAGCGCCTTGGCCCAATCGCCGAAAGCCTCCCCCCTGAGGTTCCGCTCGGTTTCCCGCAGCCACGCCGGCCGCCGGCGCACCGTCAACGAAGACCGCCTCCTGGAGCGCGGGGCCCAGACCCTGTGGGCCGTGGCCGACGGCATGGGCGGGCACCAAGCCGGCGATGTCGCCGCCAGCCGGCTGATCGAGGCCCTGTCCCAAGTGGAGCACGGCGCCTCGGGCTATGCCTGCATCGCCGACATCGAGGGCGAAGTCCGCCGCGTAAACGCCGAGCTGTTCGCCGAGCAGGCGGCCTCGGGCGCCACCAGCGGATCGACGGTGGTGACCCTTCTGGCCCACGAGGGTCACTATGCCTGCCTCTGGGCCGGCGACAGCCGCGCCTATCACCTGCGCGACGGCGCTGTGTCGGCCATCACCCGCGACCACAGCGTGGTGCAGGAACTGGTGGATGGCGGGGCCCTGCCCGAGGCCCGCCGCAAGTCCCATCCCAGCGCCCATGTCATCACCCGCGCGGTGGGATCAGCGCCCTCCATCGACCTGGACCGCCGCTTCGCCCCCATCCAGTCCGGCGACCTCTTCGTGCTGTGCTCAGACGGCCTCACCGCCTGCGTCACCGAGGACGAACTGGCGGGCATCGACCGCCACGACCTGGCCGCCTCGGCCGACTGGCTGCTGACTACGACCCTGGCCCGTCAGGCGCCGGACAATGTGAGCTTCATCCTCATCGCCGCCGACTGATCAATTTGTGGGCGGCGCCCGCCGGATCAGCCGGTGGGCGGCATAGATGACGCGGCGCTTGGCGCAGCTTGAGGCCGGGATCAGGGGAGGAGCGGCGCGACGGCCTCGGTCTCCGGCGCGACGTCCACCTCGACCTTCAGGGTCTGGACGCCCGGGGCCAGGATGATGCCGTCGATCGGGGCGACGTCGGAATAGTCGCGACCGACCGCAAGCACGATGTGATCGTTCTCGGCGAGAATCGCGTTGGTGGGGTCCAGGCCGATCCAGCCGGCGGCTTCCCCGCACCAGAGCGACACCCAGGCGTGGGTGGCGTCGGCGCCCTCCAGCCGGGGACGGCCGGGGGGCGGGTTCGTTCTCAGATAGCCGCTGACATAGGCGGCCGGCAGGCCCAGGCCGCGCAAACCCGCGATCATGATGTGGGCGAAGTCCTGGCAGACGCCGTGGCGCGCGGCGAAGGCCTCAGGGGCTGGGGTGGAGACCGTCGTGGCTTCCGGGTCGTAGACGAACTCGGCGTGCATGCGGGTCATCAGCTCGGCGGCGGCCTCGAGGATTGGCCGGCCGGCGGGGAAGCTCTCGCGGGCATATTCGGTGATCGCCGGGGTGATGGGGGTGCGGCGGGTCGGATAGAGGAAGGTCGCCGGGCCATCGGGGGTGAGGGCGCGGCTCTTGTAGGCCTGGTCCCGGATCAGCGACCAGGCCGGCGTGGCGGCCGGCTCGGGCGGAAGCGGGGCGTGGACGTCGATCCGCGAGCGGCCTTCAATGATCAATTCGCGGTGCGGATTGTCGAGAACCACGGTCAGGGTCTTCTCGCCGAAGGGCCCGACCCCGTCCTGGCGGGTGGAGGGCTTGGGGGTGACCGACACCGTGCTGCGCAGCACGGTTTGCGAGGCCGAGGACTGCGGGGTGAGGCGCAGCACGCAGCGGGCGAAGGTCACGGGGTCTTCGTAGGTGTAGGTGGTGCGATGGCGCAGGCCGTAGATCACGCCAAGGCCGACAGCTTCAGGGTGGGGACCGCATTGGCGCCTTGCAGGAAGTAACGGTCGGCCACCGCTCCGGAGAGGTCCATGAGCGCGCGCTCGAAGGCCAGCATCTTGGCGGTCGTCATGTTGCGGGCGTCGGCGGTCTCGATCTCGGTGGCCAGGGGCAGCAGGATGCGGCTGGGTTCCTCCAGCATGCCGTCGTCCAGCAGGGAGGGCAGGACGGCCAGATGGTCCTTCAGCGTCTGCGCTTGGAACGCCAGGGACCGGGTGTTGTACGGGTCGAGCAGCAGCATGTCGCGCACCGGCGTCAAGGCCAGGCCCACCAGATAGCGGGCCCGGTAGGTGATCTGGCTGTCGGCGAGGTCAAGCAAGAGGTCCAGGTCATCGGTGGTGGCGTCGTCGGGCGCCAGGGTGTGGGTCAGGCGGCAGGTGTTGATGCCGCGCTCGATCCGGCGGCCCATGTCGAAGAACCGCCAACCGGCCACCCGGTTCATATTTTCCTGCGACAGGCCGGAGAGGGCGGCCACCAGCTGCAGGGCGCTTTCGATCTGCTGCAGGGCTTCGGCTTCCGACAGCGGGTTCTGCGCGCCCTCCGCCAGCTCCTTCTCGAGGTTCAGCAGCAGGGCCCAGAAGTCCACTGACAGACGCTCGCGCATGCTGGCGGCCGCGCGCTGGGCGGCCCGCACCAGATAGATCACCGAGCCATAGGCCTTCTGGTCGTGGAGGGCGTTCCGCGCCGCCGCCAGGGCCGGAGCCCCAAGCGCCTCCTCGTCGAGGGCGCCCCATTCGATGAGCAGCTTCTGCAGGCAGGCCAGGGTCTCGCCGGTGGTATGCAGGGCGGTCTCGGAATCCATCAGGCTGGTGCAGAGGCTGCGGGCCAGGCGCAGGGTGGCTTCCGCGCGCTCCAGATAGCGTCCGAGCCAGAACAGGTTGTCGGCCGCGCGGCTGGGCAGGTGCCCCAGAATCCGCCGGACCTTCACCTCGTCCTTGCTGGCCATGAGCGTCATACGCTCCACCGGCTTGTCGTCCATAACCCAGACGTCGGCGGTGCAGGCGTCCTCGCCCATGGAGATGGCGCGGACGTCCAGGCGCTCGGAGGTGCGGCAGAAGCCGCCGGGCATGACCTTCCAGCCTTCAGGCGTCCAGGCCGCGTAGACCCGCAGCACGAAGGGGGCGGGCTCGAGCCGGCCGTCGCGGAGCACCGGCATGGTCGAAAGCCGCACCACCTCCTGGCCGACGAAGTCGCCCGGGCGGTCGCGAAGCTGCGCCAGCAGGGTGGCGCGGGCCTCCGGCGTCATGTCCGCCACCAGCTGCGGCCTCGTCAGGCCGCCGGTGTCGAGCCGCGAATTGAAGGCCGGGGCGATGGCCAGGCGGTCGAGGTTGGCCTCGACCATCTCACGCTCGCGCGGTTGGCCGCACCACCAGGTGGCCACATTGGGCAGGCGAAGCTCCTCGCCCAGCAGCTTGCGGCTCAGCTGAGGCATGAAGCCCAGCAGGGCCTTGGACTCCGCCACCCCCGAGCCCGGCATGTTGAGCACCACCACCCCGCCCGAGCGGATCGCCTCCAGCATGCCCGGCGTGCCCAGGCGCGAGGCGCTGTTGAGCTCAAGGGGGTCGAGGAAATCGGCGTCGACGCGGCGCAGGATCACATCGGCGCGCTTGAGCCCGGCGATGGTGCGGACATAGACGCGGCCGTCGCGGGCCACCAGGTCGTCGCCTTCCACCAGCAGGAAGCCGAGGTAGCGGGCCAGGTGCGCCTGCTCGAAATAGGTCTCGCTGAAGGGGCCCGGGCTGAGCAGGCAGATGCGGGGGTCGGAGCGGTCGGCGGCCGCCGCGAGACCCCGGCGGAACGCGTCGAAGAACGGCGCCAGGCGCTCCACGTTCATGGCGTTGTAGAGGGTGGGATAGGCGCGGCTGAGCACCAGCCGGTTCTCCAGGGCGTAGCCGGCGCCTGAGGGGGCCTGGGTGCGGTCGTCCAGAACCCACCAGCGGCCGTCCGGGCCCCGGCCGAGGTCGGCGGCGTAGATCTGCAGGTGCCGGCCGCCGGGCGGGCTGACGCCGCGCATGGCGCGCACGAAGTCGACGCTGCCGGTCAGGGCGGCGGCCGGCAGGGAGCCGTCGGCGACGAGGCTGGCCTCGCCATAGATGTCGCCCAGCAACGCCTCGATCAGCCTCGCCCGCTGGGTCACCCCCAGCGCGATCTCGTTCCACTCCGTCTGGCCCAGGATCAGGGGCAGGGGATTGAGCGGCCAGCTGCGTTCGTTCTCCTCGCCGTAGATGCGGTACGAAACGCCGGTGTCCCGGATGTGCCGGGTGGCCAGGCCAAACCGGCTGTTGAACTCGCCCTCCGGATACTCCGCGAAGTCCCCCAGCAGGCTCAGCCAATGGTCGCGCGGGCGGCCCAGGGCGTCGAACAGCTCATCGGGAATGCCGGTGAGGGGCTTGTAACCCTTCAGCCAGCCCGACAGCCGGCGCGCGGCCGTGGGCTCCAGATGCTCCTGCCGTCGATCGGCGGTGGTGCTGTCAGCGGCCACCCGGCGTCCTCAGATCCAGCGTCATGGGAAACTCGTCGCTCCGTTCGTCGGCAGGCAGGCGTCGAACGCCTGGACTGTGACCCTGCATCTCGAAGCGCGCCCGACGCCTTGCCTGGGCCTCGTAGGCGTTGATCGGGAAGGTATCATAGTTCCGGCCGCCAGGGTGGGCGACGTGATAGACGCAGCCGCCAAGGGTGCGGTTGTTGGCCCGGTCGAGGATGTCGGGCGAGGCCGGAGCATAATTGTAATGCGCGCCAGGCCGGGCTCCGGTCGCCAGAATGCCGGAATTGAAGACGCCGGCGAGCAGCACGGCGATGTTCCGCGTCTCCGCCAACGGCAGGAACGTGTCCA
>JAZKFM010000042.1:7887-14848 GCA_040386415.1 Pseudomonadota bacterium | reverse complement strand
GACGCAGCCCCCGAGCGAGCGCTTCGACCACCGATCGTAGATGTCGAAGGTCAGGGGCGCGTTCACCGGCAGGGTGGGGTGCAGTCCGCTACGCAGTTTCCAGGCCTTGTAGCGAACCCCAGCCACCGCCTGCAGCGAAACCCCGGTGGGTGTCATCGGCAGGGCCCGGCCGTTGCAGGTGATGATGTGCCGCTCGGGGATGAAGCCGTCGGCCATCACCTGCATCCGCTCGACCGAGGAGTCCACGAACCGCACGGTTCCGGAGCCTGAACTCTCCTCCCCCATCACGTGCCAGGGCTCCAGGGCATGGCGCAGTTCCAGGCTCACGTCGCCATACCGGACCTGGCCGTGAACCGGGAAGCGGAAGGCCCGCTGGGCCTCGTACCAGCGCGGGTCGAAGTCGTAGCCGGCGCCGCCGAGGTCAGCCAGGACCGCCTGGAAGTCGCTCCACACGAAGTGGGGCAGCATGAAGCGGTCGTGCAGCGCCGTGCCCCAGCGCACCAGGCGCCCGGTCTGGGGTTCGCGCCAGAACCAGGCGATCAGGGCCCGGATCAGCAGGTGCTGCGCCAGGCTCATCCGCGCCTCCGGCGGCATCTCGAAGCCGCGGAACTCCAGCAGCCCCAGCCGGCCCGTGGGACCATCCGGCGAATAGAGCTTGTCGATGCAGATTTCGGTCCGGTGGGTGTTGCCGGCCACGTCGGTGAGCAGGTTGCGCAGCAGCCGGTCCACCAGCCAGGGGGCCGGCGTCTTCTTGCCTGGCGCCGGGATGGCGGCGAGCGCGATGTCCAGTTCGTAGAGGGCGTCGTGACGCGCCTCGTCGATCCGCGGCGCCTGGCTGGTGGGGCCGACGAACAGACCAGAGAACAGGTAGGACAGCGACGGATGGCGCTGCCAGTAGATGAGCAGGCTCTTCAGGACGTCCGGGCGGCGCAGGAAGGGTGAGTCATCGGGGGTGGCGCCGCCCACCACGACGTGGGCCCCGCCGCCGGTGCCGGCGTGCCGGCCGTCGGTCATGAACTTGTCGGCGCCCAGGCGGCAGGCGCGGGCGTCCTCATAGACCCCGGTGGTGACCTGCACGGCCTCGCGCCAGGTGGCGGCCGGCTGCACATTGACCTCGATCACCCCCGGGTCGGGCGTGACCTTCAACACGTCCAGGCGGGGATCGGCCGGCGGCGGGTAGCCTTCGAGGCGAAGCGACAGGTCCTGGGCCGCGGCGTCCAGCTGCGCCACCAGTTCGAGATAGTCCTCCGCCCGCGCCAGCGGCGGCATGAAGACATAGAGGTGGCCGCCCCGGGGTTCGACCGTGATGGCGGTGCGCACGATGGGAGTCTTGCTCTTGCCCGCCGGCCGGGGCGGGATCATCTCCGGCAGCTCAAGCGACCCGTAGTCGGGCAGGGGCGCGCGCTCTTCGTAGGGATCGCGCGCTACGATCCGCGGATAGTCCTTGGGATCGACCTCCGGAAGGCTGTCCAGCGGCAGCCGCAGGCCCATGGGGCTGTCGCCGCCGATCAGGTACAGCCGTTCCCGGCGGAACACCCAGGCCTCGCTCAGCCAGCCGCCGCCCTCGGCCTTGGCCGCGGCGCGGCGCAGGGGCAGGACATAGCCCACGGTCTTGGACGGACCGCCCTCCAGGGTGCGACGCAGGCGGGCGCGGCTGTCGGTCCCGTCCAACTCATGATCGGTGACCTCGACATTGGTCGGCAGGTCGGCCTCGGTCTTGATCGTCAGCAGCGGATCTTCGCGGGCGGGCAGGATCAGGCCCGGATCGATCCCGAGACGATGCGCCAGGCGCTGGATCAGGCCCCGCGCGTCGGCCACGGAGGCCGAACGATGGGTCTCGCCCACCGTTTCGCCGTCGCGCCAGATCGGCAGGCCGTCGCGGCGCCAGTAAAGCCCCAGCGCCCAGCGGGGCAGGGGTTCCCCCGGATACCACTTGCCCTGTCCATAGTGGAGCATTCCGCCGGTCCCGAACCGTTCCCGCAGGCGCAGGAGAAGCTGTTCGGCGATGATCGGCTTGGTGGGTCCCGAGGCGTCGATGTTCCACTCGGCGGATTCGAAGTCGTCGATGGAGACGAAGGTCGGCTCGCCGCCCATGGTCAGGCGCACATCCTGGCTCTGCAGGTCAGCCTCGACCCGGTCCCCAAGCGCGTCCAGGGCGCTCCAGTCCGTCTCCTCGAACGGACGGGTGATGCGGATCGGCTCGACGATCCGCGTGACGCTCATCGCGAAGTCGAATTGGTCGGCGGGCCGGCTCGCCCCCCCGGTGATCGCCGCGGCGGAATTGTAGTGCGGCGAGGCCGCCAGCGGGATGTGGCCTTCGCCGGTCAGCAGTCCCGAGGTGGCGTCGAGGCCGATCCAACCCGCCCCGGGGATATAGACCTCGGCCCAGGCGTGCAGGTCGGTGAAATCGGTCTGGGTCCCCATGGGTCCCGCGATCGGGTCGATATCGGCCTTCAGCTGCAGCAGGTAGCCGGAGACGAACCGGGCGGCCAGGCCCAAGCGGCGCAGGACCTGGACCAGCAGCCAGGCGCTGTCGCGGCAGGAGCCCGACCCCAGGGACAGGGTGGCGTCGGGGCTCTGCACGCCCGGCTCCATGCGCACCACATAGGAGACGGCGCGCTGGATCCTGGCGTTCAGCCCGACGATGAAGTTGACCGTGCCCTGACCGGCCGGCCGAAGATCGGCGACCTCGGCGTCCAGCAGCGGCCCCCCGTCGTCAGCCACCAGATAGGGCGCCAGGTCCTGGGCGAGATCCGGCGGATAGGCGAAGGGCAGGGTCTCCGCATAGGGTTCAGTGAAGAAGTCGAAGGGATTGACCACCGTCATCTCGGCGGTGAGATCGACCTCGATGCTGCACTCCCGGGTCGGCTCCGGGAAGACCACCCGCGCCAGCCAGTTGCCGTGGGGATCCTGCTGCCAGTTGATGAAGTGCGCCGCCGGCGTGATCTTCAGCGAATAGCTGGTGATCGTCGTGCGGGTATGGGGCGCGGGGCGCAGGCGCACCACGTGAGGGCCGAGTTCAACCGGCTCGTCGTAGCGGTACCGGGTGACGTGGTTCAGCGCGGCGATGACCGACAGGTTGGTCTCCTCTTGGCGATGGCCGCCCAGCCTTAACCCACCCCGGGAGCCTTGTGGGGAACTTTACCGTGGCGCGCGATCAGGGCCAGTCCCAGTGCGCGCCGCGCGTCCGGCCTCGCGCCGGCGACGCAAAAAGCGGCAGCCGCCTCGTCGGCGCAGAGTGTCAGGCCGCCGCCATCCGCGCGGCCGGGTCGACTGTGTCCACCGCCGCCGCCTCGATCTCTTCGGTGATGACCTCGAACTGGGTCAGGATGGCCTGGCCGAAGGTGTGGGTGATCGCCACGTCCGCGGCGTCCCGGCCCCGGGCGACCACGATGCGTCCGATGCGCGGGATATTGTGGCGGGCGTCGAAGGTGAACCATTCCCCCTCCAGATAAACCTCGAACCAGGCGCTGAAATCCATGGGCGCCGCGCTGGCCGGCACGCCGATATCGCCGAGATAGCCCGTGCAGTAGCGGGCCGGAATGTTCATGGCGCGGCACAGGGTGACGGCCAGGTGAGCGAAGTCCCGGCACACCCCGACCTGCTCCTCATGGCCCTCCGCCGCCGTGCGGGTGGGCCGGGCGTTGTGATAGCCGAAGGTGATGCGGTCGTGGACGTAGTCGCAGATCGCCTGCACCCGCGCCCAGCCCGGCGTGACGCCGCCGAAGGTGCGCCAGGCCAGGTCGCCGAGCCGATCGGTCTCGCAGTAGCGGCTGGGCAGCAGATAGGGCAGGGCCTCGACCGGCAGGGCCTCCACGGGCAGTTGGCCCGCGCCCGGCGCCTGGCGGTCCGGCAGTCCGCTGTCGCGAACGACGAACTCGGCGGAGAAGGTGATGGGCCCGGCGGGCGCCAGGACCCGGGTGGCCAGGTTGCCGAGCGCGTCCTGCTCCCGCGTGACCTCGGCGCCGGGGTCGGTGCGCAGCTTGTCGTCTGTCACCAGGTCGGCGCGGCGGTCCGGATGGACGCTCAGCAGCAGGTGGATCGGCATGGGGTTCAGGCAGTCGAACCCAATGCGGTAGCCGGCTCGGATCAGCATGGGCGGTCTCTGGCGGTCTGGACCCAGGCGCGGGCAGGCGCAGGGTGGCGTTTTTGAGTAATCCGGACGAGCCGGTCCCGCACCAACGTCAATGGCCGCGGCTCCGTTCCGGCCATCGGGTCGGGCCGGGCTGACAGGCTCTGATTGCCTGGCGACCGGGCAGTCAGCGCTCAACTTGTCGCCAACAGCGGCCTCAGGCTCTTGTCCCCGGGCGGACCTGCCCCGCATGGTCTATGGCCGATCGCACGTGCCGTCCGGCGCCGGTCCAGGGACCGGGAAGAGGAGACGCCCGCCTATGTGCCGCAACATCAAGACGCTGTTCAACTTCGACCCGCCCGCCACGGATGAGGAGATTCGCGACGCCGCGCTCCAGTTCGTCCGCAAGCTGTCCGGATTCAACGCGCCTTCAAAGGCCAACCGCGACGCCTTCGACACCGCCGTGAACGATGTCGCCGCGGCCGCGCAGCGGCTCTTCGAGAGCCTCGAAACAAACGGCAAGCCCAAGGACCGCGACGAAGAGGCCGCCAAGGCCAGGGCCCGCTCCGCGGAGCGCTTCGGCGTCAAGCAACCCGCTTAGCTGTAGCTGCGACTGTCTGGCGGTGGGGGCAGTCAGAGGTCGACTGATCTCCACAACTTTGCGCGAGAGCGCCGCGCCTGCTAGCCGGCGTCCCAGATTGAAGGCGCCCGAGTGCAATTGCAGAGATCAGGATTCAGTTTGAGTTCCCATTGCAACGGCCATCCTTCGCTCTGCGCCCGGTCGCTGTCGGCGAGGATGAGCATAAACGCGGCCAGTCATTGACCGTTTCCTCGAGGCGGACGAGGGCAGGGCTCCCGCGCGCCGCCTATTCGCCGACCTCACCACCTCGCATATCCAGCACTTCCCGCACCTTTGCGGCGAGTTCCTCGATCGTGAACGGCTTGCCGAGCAACTCGACCCCTGGGTCCAGCACCCCATTGTGGACGACTGCGTTGCGCGTATAGCCGGTCGTGAAGAGCACCTTGAGGTGAGGCCGCCTTCGCCGCGCTTCGTCCGCGAGCTCACGCCCGTTCACATCCGGCATCACGACGTCCGTGAAAAGCAGGGCAATCTCCGGATGTGCGTCGAGAAGCCGGAGGGCGGCGAGCGCACCGTCCGCTGCGAGGACCCGGTATCCCAGCTCCTCCAAGGCCTCGGTGCTAAACTGGCGGACAGCGGGTTCGTCCTCAACGAGCAGGACGACCTCCTGTTGATCGCCGTAAGGGATGGGGCTGCTCTCGTCCTGGTCGCTTGCGTCGCCGTCATGTCCAAGTAGCCGCGGAAGGTAGACCTTCACGGTCGTGCCTTCACCCGGCTCCGAGTAGATTTTCACGTGACCACCCGACTGCTTCACAAACCCGTAAACCTGGCTCAGCCCAAGGCCTGTGCCTTTGCCGACATCCTTGGTGGTGAAGAATGGATCGAACGCCTTGGCGATCACCTCCGGCGGCATGCCCGATCCCGTGTCGCTCACCGCGACCAGAACGTACTGCCCAGCGGGGACGCCGAGATGAGACTTCACGTATCGGCCATCAAGATGGGCGTTCCCGGTTTCGATGGTTATCCGGCCGCCCCCTGGCATTGCATCCCGCGCATTTAGGGCGAGGTTGAGGACGACATTCTCAAGCTGGTTGGGGTCGACGTGGGTCGGCCAAAGCCCGGCTGCCAGCACAGTCTCAACCCGAGCCTCGCCGCCGAGGGAATGGTGCAGAAGGTCTGACATGCCCGCCACGAGCTTGTTCAGATTGACGGGCTCTGGCTTCAGAGGCTGCTGACGGGAGAACGCCAGGAGCCGTTGTGTCAGCAGGGCGGCGCGGCGTGCGCCGTCTGCCGCGGCGTCCACATAGCGCCGCGCCCGAGCGTCCTCCGACCCAATGCGCCGGCCCAGAAGGTCGAGCGATCCAATGACGACAGCCAGCATATTGTTGAAGTCATGGGCGATCCCGCCTGTCAGCTGGCCGACGGCTTCCATCTTCTGGCTTTGCCTAAGAGCTTCCTCGGCCTGGTTGCGTTCGGCGACTTCTTCGGCGACCCGCTGCTCCAGTGTCTCATTGAGGTGACGCAGTTCTTCTTCGGCTCGCCGACGCTCCGACAGATCGCGCTGCGCCGCCTGGTAAAGAGCAGCGTTGTCCATGGCGATAGCCGCTTGCGCGGCGATCCCGATCATTAATCCCTCATGGCGTTCGTTGAACCGGCCAGGCTGAGCGTGACCGAAGAAGAGCCCCCCGATCACCGCGCCCGCGCGGGAGATCACAGGCACCGCAAGATAGCTCCTGACCGGCATGTGGCCTTTCGGCATGCCGTGGTGAGGCGCGCTGTGGCCGTAGCGGGGGTCAAGAAGGATGTCGTCGGATATGATGACACCTTCTCCCTGGAAGGTGGGTTGGAAGATCGCCGTGGCGCGCGGCATCCCAAAGCCCTCGAAAGCACTGCGTTCGGCGCCCGAGAGGGTGAAGAGCATGTAGGCTTCGCCAGCCTCATTGATCGTGTTGTAGAAAAACGCCCCGAACTGAGCGCCGGTCAATTCGACGCCGGCGTCTGTCACCATCTGCACCACGCGCTCCAGGTCTAGCTCGCCTGCTAGGGACGCACCCGTACGATTCAAGATTTCGAGGCGCTGCGAGGCTTCTCGCAGCCTGTCTTCTACGTCGGCGCGCTCGGTATCGTCACGGACGGTGAGCACCGCTCCAATTGCGCCCTGGCCAGCGTTGGAGATCGGCGTAGCCGATCCACCAGGTCTTGTTCGCGTCGCTGGCGATCGCGTTCGCGAAGACGAAGTCGTTTTCGGCCAGGTCGTCGATCGCCACGAGATCGTAGCCGTCGGCCGTGCAGAGGGCGTCGGACGCGCT
>JAZKFM010000042.1:0-7877 GCA_040386415.1 Pseudomonadota bacterium | reverse complement strand
CCCATCCGGGCGTTCGATCCTCCAACGCGCATCGACAGTGCTTTCCCCGTCCAGGACCGCCCGAGCCAGGGGCAACTCGCGAGGAGGATAGGGCGCGCCGGTTTCGGTGAGCAGGTGGTAGGTGTCGGTGTAGTCGTCTGGAGCGACGTCCAGTTGCGTGACCCCATGAAGGCGCGCCGCTGCGTCGTTGACGAATATGATCTGTCCCGCGGCGTCTGTGACGATGACGCCTTCCGTCAGCTGTCCAAGGATCGCCGCGCGTTCCGCAGCTTCCTTGGCGGCCATCTCCCCGGCTCGCCGCAGAGCTTGATCGGCGACCTTTCGGGCAGTGATATCCCGGTAAAAGATCGCGAGGCCTTCGGGGTGGGGGTAGGCACGAATGTCGACCCAGGCCGAGTGGCCGTCTTCCCATAGGTGGTGGACTTCAATGGCGCTAGGCTCACGCGACGCCATCGCGGCCTTGTACATCTTCCCCTGCTCAGCCTCTTCGGTTCCAGGCCAGGCCTCCCAGTGCGTCTTGCCCACGATCTCTTCACGGCCTCGACGATCCAGGCGCAAACCCTCAGCGTTGATGTCGAGAATCCGGAAGTCGGGATCCATGAGGACGAAGCCTTCGGTCATCCCCTCGAGCACTCCGCGGCTCCTGTCACGCTCGGCACGGAAGGCTGTTTCCGCTGCGATCAGGTCTAAGATTTCGGTGTTGACCCCAAACCATCGCACCACCCTTCCCGTCGCGTCAGGGACCGGCTGAACTCGGGTCAGGAAGGGTCGAAAGACGCCGTCGCCCCCCTTCAACGGGAAGGTCATCTCAAAGGGCTCACCGGTCGCTATTGAGGCGTTCCAGCGATCCAGAACCACCGGCAGCAAGGCGGGGTCGTGCACCGACTGCCAGCCCCAGCCCTCCATGGCCTCGGGTGTGGACCCGCAGTAGTCGTGCCACCGCCGGTTATACCAAACGATGTAGCCGTCCCCGTTTGCAATCCAGCAAGGCGTCGGGACGTTGTCCGCGAGTAGCCGGAAGTCTATGTCGGCAATCGACGAGGCGGTGAGGTCCGGAAGCGCCACCTTCGCCGGCGCGGCAGTGCGCCAGAAGTTGCGACCAAATTCATCGGACCCCGCCGAAAATGGCTTATCAGTTGTCGACAATCCGCCCCCCGTGTTGAGCCGCTCGGCCGAAATCTAAGTCGTCTTCTACTAGCCGTGAGGGCGTGGCGCCGGGAATCTTATCGCTGCGCTGAACGCATCCCGAGGCGTGTAACGGTCGCCCTTGGGAGTGAAATGCACACGTAGCTGTTTAGCTTCATGCGCATACCGATAAGGCGTCGCAGGGGGACATGGATCACCCCCCTACTTAAGCGGTGTGCCGTTCTGTGCGGTAGATCACACGCCCTGAATTCCGGGGCGAGGCTCATACTGCTTGGAGGGACTCGACTGCTGCCGCCTGACGGAGCGGGGTGGGGCGTATACGATTGTCGCGGATTGACCTGACAAAGCCCCATGAACCCCGCTTCAGCGAGCGCTCGTTCGATCATAAAGCGCCGCGTGCATGTTGGTGATCGCCGCGGGGAGGCGCGTCATTTTCCACGCCTCGCGGAGAGGCGCGCCCCAGGTCTGTCTCGTGCCTTCACTTGGATTTGTCGGGCGACGCGCATCCTTGGTCGGTTCCGGGCCGTAGACTCGGAACATGCGTGAACAGCGTTCGTTAAGGCATAGCTCACTTGAAGCCGGTGCTTCCCGGAGCGGCGTCGTTGATCAGCCGGGTGGGAGCCTGATGGCCTATGAGTGAGGTTCAGCATTCGCAGCCGCGGCCCTTCGCGCCTGCCCCTGTCCATTCCGATTGGATCCTCGCCATCGCCGATGAGCAGGACAGGACCTCCTTCGCATCGCTGTTTAATCACTTCGCACCGCGGCTGAAAACCTACCTCCTGCGCCTGGGTATGCCAGGCAATGTCGCCGAGGAACTGGTCCAGGAGACCATGCTGCTCGTTTGGCGCAAGGCGGGGCAATTCGATCCTGCCCGCGCGACCCCCTCGGCCTGGATCTACACGATCGCGCGGAACCTTCGCATCGACACGCTCCGGCGGGAACGGAACGCCAATGATCCCCGTTTGTCCGAGCCCGAGGAAACGGCCTGCTCGCCGGAGCAGGAGCTTGACCTTGTTGAAAGCGAGCGGAGAGTGCGGCATGCGTTGGACGTCTTGCCGGCCGATCAGGCGGCGCTCCTGAGGCTTTCTTATTTCGAGGACCGTTCGCACGCCGAGATCGCCAATCAACTTCAGTTGCCGCTTGGTACCGTGAAGTCCCGATTGCGGCGGGCGGCGGCGCAACTTCGTGAGATCCTGAGTGACAGATAATTGACTATCGAGACGCATCCACAGGCCTCGCTCCTCGCTGCCTACGCGTCGGGCGGCGTGCCCTCAGCGCCTGTTCTGGCGATCAGGTGTCACCTGATGAGCTGCGCCGCGTGCCGCGCGAAGGTCGCGTTGATGGAAGAGGCCGAGGGACAGCTGCTGGAGTCCCTGCCTCCAACGCCAATGTCGATTGGCGCCCTGGACCGAGTGATGGACCGTCTTGCGGCCGAGGCCCCCGAGCCCGCCATGCACCCCGGGGAGATGTTGGGCGACGTTCTGCTCCCCCCTGCCATTGCGGAGGTCGGGGTAGCGCCGCGCCGCTGGATGGGACCCGGACTTTGGACCGCCCATCTGAGGCTTCCGCCGCAGGATAACTGGCGCGCCTTCATCCTGCGCGCGCCGGCCGGACAAAAGATCCCGCAACACCGGCATGTCGGGCATGAGTTCATAAACGTCCTTCAGGGCGCCTTCAGCGATGGGGTGCGCTACGGCCCAGGCGACTTCGTGGAGAGCGAGCCGGACAGTCGTCACACGCAACAGGTCACGTCTGAGGACCCCTGCGCCTGTCTTGTCGTCGTTCAGGGCCAGATCGAATGGCGCGGCATGGGCAGGCTCATTACGCCGATGCTCGGGATCTGAAACCGTGACGCGGAGCCCGGCCCTGTCACCTTGGATGGACATGGTCAGGGCGACGCGACGGTTGCGCCGACCCTCGACGATGGTCGCCGTCAGCCTCCTGCTGCATCTTGCAATCCTCCTGCTTTTCCTGCGCGAGGCGCCCTCAAATCCGCCTGGCCGGTTTGACCAGACAGGCGTGAGCGTGGCGATGTTTGACGGTCGGGACAGAGACTCCACCGCCCCGCCGGTCCTGACCTCGGTGGTGAAGACACGCGCCAGGCCGACGCCGCCGCAGGTCGAGGCGAAGCCGCCGCCGCAGATGTCAGATATCGAACCGATCTACGAGGACAGCCTGCCGCCCGTCGATCCCACCGCCGAACCCTTCAGCCTGGACGGGGAGGTCGCGCTCTCCGTGGCGGCCGCGGCGAGCGCGGAGAGCGGCCAAGCCTGCGATCTGACCCAGTGGCTGCAAGCTGCCTTGCAGAACAACCCCCAGTCCCAGGTCGCCCTGGCCCGGATTCCGCGGCCCGCGAGATCCGTCGCCAACGCCTTGATGCTCTGGAACGGCCGCTGGGTGGACATGCCCGTTGCGGCCGGCGGGCTGCAAACGCTGCGCGCCGCGGTGCTCGCCGGCGTGGCCTCGGCCCCTGCGGCCTGCCGCTCGGAAGTCATTCGGGGGCCGGTGCTGCTGACCTTGGCCGACCCCGCAGGCTCCACGATCCTGGCCATCGGCTCTGGAGAATGGCGCTGGGACGACCTGGGCGCCGACGACCCGACCGTCTCTCCGCGCTAGCCGGGAGACTGGGGCGAGCGGCCCTGTCAAGGCCGTCTATTTGCTTCCGCAGCGACATATTTTCGCAGCGCGGAGATCCAGTCCCGCGCGGCCTTCGTAACGCCTTTCAAACCACCCCACCACCGATTGCGGGGCACAGGGGAAGTCGGGCGCTAGGTCCGTGGCGGAGGCTGAGACATGAAAAAACGCGTTGGCTACCTGATGGGAACCGCGGTGATCACCGCCGTGATGCTGGGGTCTGGTCCCTCGCTCGCTTCAAGTCACCGCGAGGCGCCGAACGTCACCAAGATGCCCAAGGTCGACGGCACCGATTTCTACATGTTCCGCAGCTATGAGCCGGGCCGGTCGGCCTTCGTGACCTTCATCGCCAACTACCAGCCGGGCGAAGATCCGGGCGCGGGCCCGAACTACTACACCATGGATCCGGACGCGATCTATCAGATCCACATCGACAATGACGGCGACGCCAAGGAAGACCTGACCTACCAGTTCAAGTTCAACAACATCCTGCGCAACGGCGGCAAGGGCGTCACCCTGAACATCGGCGGCAAGGAGCTGCCGATCGCTCTGCGCCACGCTGGTCAAGTGACCGCGGCCGACGACGGTGATCTCGGCGAGGTCGAGGACTACACCATCACCCAGATCACCGGCGACCAGCGCGCCGGCACGCGCGCCACCGTGACGGCGGCGACGGGTGGGGCCACCAGCTTCCGCAAGCCCTTCGACAACGCCGGCAAGAAGACGACCCCGGACTATCCGGCCTACGCCAACCAGTACATCTACAGCATCGCGGTCCCCGGCTGCACCACGCCGGGCCGGGTCTTCGTCGGCCAGCGCGCCGAGGCCTTCGCCGTCAATCTTGGTCCGACCTTCGACCTGATCAACTACGTCCCGATCGACGGCGCCTCCTTCCCGGGCGGCATCACCCAGAGCCGGGACAACGATGACCTCGTCGGCAAGAAGAACGTCACCTCCATCGCCTTGGAGCTGCCGATCGCCTGCGTCACCGGTTCGGGCAACGGCGTCATCGGCGCCTGGCAGACGGCGGCTCTGCCGCAGGCCCGCCTGCTGAACCCCAAGGCCAGCTACGCCAACATGTCCCAGCAGGGCGGCGGCTATGTGCAGGTCTCGCGACTGTCAGCTCCGCTGGTCAACGAGCTGGTGATCGGTCTGCCGCAGAAGGACACCTTCAACGCCGCGAAGCCGACCGGCGACGCGGCCCTGGCCGACTACGTTACCAACCCCACCTTCCCGGCGATCGTCGACCTGCTCTTCCGCGCGCCGGTCAACGCGACCCTCGGCACCAACTTCAGCAACATCGCGCCGTCCAACCTGCCGCGAAATGATCTGGTGGCGGCCTACCTCACGGGCATCAAGACGCTCAACCAGCAGAAGACCGTGACGGGTTCGGAAATGATGCGCCTGAACACGGCCGTCAACCCGACTCCTCGTGACCAGCAGAAGACCCTGGGCGTCGCAGCGGACGACCTCGCCGGCTTCCCCAATGGTCGCCGGCCGGGCGACGACACTGTCGACATCACTCTGCGGGTGGCCATGGGTCGCCTCTGCTATCCCGTGCCGATCAACGGGGTGCAGACCGATCTTGGCCTCTGTAAGCCCGCCGACGCCCCTGTGGGCAATGCGCCGCTCACCGATGGCGCCCCGATCAGCGCAGCTGAGCTTCAGAACGTCTTCCCCTATCTGAACTCGCCGCTCTCCAACTCGCCGCGCACCGGCGCGCCTCACCCTTAAGGATCGGCACATGAAGCGCTTTCTCATCCCGAGCCTTCTCCTCCTCGCCGCCGCGGGCCTCTCGGCCTGCAGCGGCGGCGGCGGGGGTGGTGGTGGCGGCGGTACGACAACGCCGCCTCCGGCCTCGTTCGCGTCGCAGTTCGGAGCGGGCTTCGGCGCGGCGTTCGGCGCATCCGCCAACACCGATCCGCGTGACCTGGCCGCGGCCGATGTCATCGCCCCGAGTCTGACCGCCGAACCTGTCCCCCTGCCGGGCACCTAGCCCTGCTCCGCGCCAGGACCATCGAAACGGGCGTCGCCGGAGGACCATTCCTCCGGCGGCGTTGCCGTGCGCGGGCCTTGGCCGGATTTATCCTCGGGCTCAGCGGTGCGATGGCCAGCCCGAGCTTGGCGCAGGTTATCGAAATCGGCTCTGACGGCGCCGCGACCCTCCACGCCGGACCTTCAGTCTTCACCCTTGAGGGCGCTCAGCCGATCGGTGTCACGCCTGGCCCACCGACGAACCCTGCCCGCGCGGAGGTCGTCCAGATGATCGCCGACGCCGCGCGCCGACATGAGGTCAGTGTCGACTTGATCACCGAGGTCGCCCGCCGGGAATCCGGCTTCCGCCAGAGCGCGGTGTCCAATCGTGACGCGGTGGGGGTCATGCAGCTCACCGCCGGCGCCGCCCGCGAGGTCGGGGTTGATCGTTACGACATCAGCCAGAACATCCTGGGGGGAACGGCCTATCTCCGACGCATGCTCAACCGCTATGGCGGCGATGTCAGCCTGGCGCTGGCGGCCTACAACGCGGGCCCCGGAGCCGTGGACCGCTATCGCGGCATCCCGCCCTTCCGGGAAACCACCGCCTATGTCGCCGCGATCATGGCCCGGCTGTCTCAGAACGCCTTGTCCGACACCGCCCTAACCGTCACCGGTCGATAGGAGCCTGACCATTCACAACCCCCGCAATCTCCAAGCATCGGCCTTGGCCCTGGCCATGACGTTCCTGGCCCAGGGCGCACAGGCCCAGAGCCTGGATCCCGCTGGCTCCAACGTGATCGTCGGAGCCCTGTCCTGGATGCAGGGCACCCTGATGGGCACGGTCGCGACCGTCGCCGCCGTGATCGCCATCGCCGCGGTAGGCTTCATGATGCTGACCGGCCGCCTCAACTGGCGCTACGGCGCGACGGTCATCCTCGGTTGCTTTGTTCTGTTCGGCGCCGGCGCGATCGTCTCGGGCATCCGCCAAGCCGCGACGGGCTTCTGACCCGTGGCCGCCCAGCTCGACCGCGACGTAGTGTTCGGAGCCCTGACCCGGCCGCAGATGTTCGCCGGCGTCACCTATAGCTACTTCGTGCTCAACGCCGTCGTGACCGCCGAGCTGTTCCTCATCACCAAGTCGCTGTGGGCCGTGCTTGCGGCCATCGCCATCCACGCCATCGGCTATGTGGCCTGCCTGCGCGAGCCGCGGATCTTCGAGTTGTGGCTGACCAAGGTCAGCCGGTGCCCGCGGGTGCGCAACTGGTCGGTGTGGCGATGCAACTCATACCAGCCATGACGGCGCAGCCCGACCTCCGACCCAAGGCCCGGCAGGCCGACCCGCGGCGGGAGGCGAGCGCGGGAGCCCGGCTGCCCTACGGCCGCCATGTCGACGACACCACGCTCGCGACGCGAGACGGGATGTTGATGCAGGTGATCCACCTGGCGGGCCTGTCCTTCGAGACCGCCGACACCGACGAGATCAACTACCGCAAGGCCCTGCGGGACGGGGCCCTGCGGGCCTTCGCCAGTTCCCGCTTCGCCATCTATCATCACGTGATCCGCCGGGAGGCCGCCGCCACCAGCGAAGGCGAATTCAACGACGATTTCAGTCGCACCCTGGACGAGGCCTGGAAGCGCCGGCTGAGCACCAAGAAGCTCTATGTCAACGAGCTGTTCCTGACCCTGATACGCCGCCCGACCCAGGGTCGTGTCGGCCTCATCGAGGGCGCGATCCGCGCCATCACCGGGGCCGCGGACCCCGACCAGGGTGCGACGGCGCTCGCCAACGAGCAGCGCGACCTGAACGCGGCCAGTGAATCCCTTCTCGCCAGCCTCGCCCCCTATGGCGCGCGCCTGCTGAGCGCCTATGACACCCCGGCCGGGCCTTGCTCGGAACCGCTGGAATTCCTGTCGTCGCTCTATAACGGCGAGATGCGTCCGGTGCTGATGCCGCGATCGGACCTGGGGCAGCACATTCCGTATCGGCGCATCAGCTTTGGAGCCGAGACGGTGGAGCTGTCCCGCGCCGGGGCGCTCGACCGCAGCTTCGCCGCGGTGATCTCGGTCAAGGAATATCCGCCGCAGACCACGCCCGGCATGCTGGACGACCTGCTGCGCCT
>JAZKFM010000041.1:2061-4716 GCA_040386415.1 Pseudomonadota bacterium | reverse complement strand
GGAGGCGCTGGGCTACGGCGCCTATCTGAACCCCGCCCGGATGGGTTGATCGTCCGCGAGGGGTTGCGCGCGCGCGTCATGGCCGCAGGATAGGGCCAAGCCCTTGTCCTGATTCAGAAAGTCGCCGCCCTTGAACCGCGCGCTCCTCGCCGCCTCCGCCCTGGTGCTCAGCGCCGGAGCCGCCTTCGCCCAACCCGCCCCGCCCCAGCCGCTGGCCCTGCCGCCGGCCATCGCCGCGCCGCGCGACACACCCTATCCCGGGGTGATCACCCTGTCGGTGGACGCCACCGACACCGACCGGCGCATCGTCCGCGTGCGCGAGACGATCCCCGTGGCCCAGCCCGGGCCCATGACCCTGCTGTTTCCCGCTTGGATTCCCGGCAAGCACGCGCCGCGCGGCATGATCGAGAAACTGGCCGGCCTGACCATCACCGGAAACGGCGCGCCGCTGACGTGGACCCGCGACCCGGTCAACGTCTTCGCCTTTCACATCGACGTGCCGGCCGGGGTGAAGGCCGTCGAGCTCAGCTTCCAGCACGTCTCGCCCACCGACGAGGACCAGGGCCGGGTGACGGTCACGCCCGAGATGACCCACGTTCAGTGGTTCTCGCTGGCCCTCTATCCCGCCGGCCATTTCGCCCGCCAGATCCAGATCGCACCGGAGATCCGCCTGCCGCAGGGCTGGACCTACGCCACCGCCCTGGAGGACCTGAGCAAGGCCGGCGACACCGCGAAGTTCAAGCCCGTCGCCTTCGACGTTCTGATGGATTCACCATTGTATGCAGGGCGTTACGCCAAGAAGCTCGACCTCGATCCGGGCGGCAGGTCGCGGGTGACCCTGAACCTGGTGGCCGACGCGGCCAACCTGCTGGAGGTCAAGCCCGCCCACCTCGCGGCGCACCGGTCCATGGTGGTTCAGGCCGACAGGCTGTTCGGCGCCCGCCACTTCGACCACTTCGACTTCCTGGTGGCGCTGAGCGACAGGCTGGGGGGCATCGGGGTGGAGCACCAGAGGTCCACCGAGATCGGGACGGCGCCGCGCTTCTTCCTGGACTGGGACAAGCTGGCCGCCGTGCGGGGCGTGGTGCCCCACGAATACGTCCACAGCTGGAACGGCAAGTACCGCCGCCCGGCCGACCAGTGGACCGCCGATTTCAACACCCCCATGCGCAACAGCCTGCTGTGGGTCTATGAGGGCCAGACCCAGTACTGGGGCAATGTGCTGGCCGCGCGCTCGGGGATGTCCAGCAAGCAGGAGGCCCTCGACGCCATGGCCTCCATGGCCGCGGCCTATGACAACCGCGTCGGCCGCGGCTGGCGGGCCATGCAGGACACCGTCCACGACCCGATCATCTCAGCCCGCCAACCCCAGGCCTGGAACAGCTGGCAGCGCAGCGAGGACTATTACTCCGAAGGCCAGCTGATCTGGCTCGACGCCGACACCCTGATCCGCGAGCAGTCGAAGGGGAAGAAGTCCCTCGACGACTTCGCCCGCGCCTTCTTCGGCATGAATGACGGCGCCTGGAAGGACCCCCTCACCTATGACTTCGAGGAGGTGGTGAAGACTCTGAACGCCGTGCATCCCCACGACTGGGCGACCTTCCTGCGCACGCGCCTGGACGGGAACGGACCCGGCGCGCCCCTGGATGGCGTGATGCGCGGCGGCTATCGCCTGGTCTATTCCGCCGCCCCGACCGACTTCACCAGGACGGAAGAGGCCCGGCGCAAGATCACCGACCTGACCTACTCCCTCGGCCTGGTGCTGAACAAGGACGGGGAGTTCACGGCGGTGCAGTGGGAGGGCCCGGCCTTCAAGGCGGGTCTGGCCGACGGCCTGAAGCTGATCGCGGTGAACGGGGTGGCCTATGACGGTGACCGGCTGAAGGAGGCGATCACCGCGGCCAAGGGCGGCAAGACGCCCATCGAGCTGCTGGTGAAGGACGGCGAACGCTATCGCACCGTGCCGATCGCCTATCACGACGGCCTGCGTTACCCGCGCTTCGAGCGGATCGCCGGGACCCCGGCCCGCCTGGATGACATCCTGGCGGCGCGCCGATAGCCGTGGAGGCGCTGGAGGCCAGCATCGCCACCACCTTCGGCCTGTCCGAAGATGGGCGCATCGCCTTCGAGAATGAGCCTGGCCGGCCTGCGGGGCCGAGGCTGTTCCTGGCGGGCTGCCGGGAGGGCGTCCGTGTCGTCCTGCGCCACGACGTGGACGCCGAGGCCGCGCGGGCCATCGCGGCGTTGGCGGCCCGCGCGGCGCCATGGGTTGATCCGAGCGCCGACCCGGACGGCCTGGAGGACATGCTGGCCTTGCTGGAGCGCGAGGCGCCTGTGGAGGGGGTCAGCCGATCGCTGATCTACCGCCTGCCCCACGCCCTGCCCGTCGCCCCCGGCGTCCGGATCATCCGCAGCGACACCGGCGAAGGGCTGCGGTGGCTGGCCCAACTGGCCGAAACCGGGATGCCGCCCCACCTGCTGGAGGCCGGCTTCCTGGGTGTGAGCGACTTCTGGGAGCCGTGGGTGGTGGCGCTCGAGGGCGACACCATCGCCGCCATGGCCTTCGCCGCGCGCATCGGGCCGAGGGCTGCGGAGACCGGGGTCTATACGTTTCCCGGCTTCCGGGGACGCGGTCTGGCGGCGGCGGTGCTGCTG
>JAZKFM010000041.1:0-2051 GCA_040386415.1 Pseudomonadota bacterium | reverse complement strand
ATCGCGCACCTGATCCACCACCACCTGTCGCACGACGGCGGTGACGGCGGCCTGGTCGAGCCTGCCTGAGTTGGCGGACCGGCCTCTGTTCTATTCGACCCAGACAACCAACGCCTCGTCGCAGCGGGTGGCCGCCCGGTTGGGACTGCCGCAGTTCGGGGCCGGGGTGCGGGTGACCTAGACCCTGAACCGCACGAACAGCGGGCGCCCACGCCGGGGCGCGACATCAGGCGCCGCCCAGTCGCCGCCGCCGACCCGGGCCTGGAAGGACGCGCCGCCGGCGAAGTTGGACGCCGTCCCCGTGGGACAACCGAAGTGCAGGTCCACCGTCGAACCCCCTGCCCGCTCATAGCTGACCACGCCCTCCGAGCCGCGCACACCGGCGTTGTCCTGGATCCAGAAGCGGGTGACGTGGCCCTTGGGGATCACCGCCGGCGGGCCGACGACGTAGCGGCCGTGGATCTCGGCGCTGGTGCGGCGGACGAGGTCGCTCGCCCCTTGGCTGTTGTCCACGGTGACATAGGTCGAGAAGTCTAGGTTCGGTGCATAGACCAGGGTGTCGGCGGGCGCGGCGTGGTCCTCGATGGCGTAGGTCCCATCGGGGCGCGCCGTCACCTGGCGCAGGCGCGCGGTCAGCGTCGTGGTCTCGACCTCGATGAAGGTCGGGTGCTTGGTCCCGATATCGGGGCGGCTGGGGCAGTCGAAGCCGGTGTTCACATAGTTGATGAAGCCGTCCTTGAGGCCCGACTTCGGCGCGTGGGTGTGGCCGAACACCACGAGTTCGGCGCCGTTCTGCAGGGCCAGGCGCTGGGCGAACCAGGCGAGGTAGCGGCCGTTGACGTCGGCGGCGGCGGCCTTGGCGGCGGACAGATCCCCGCCCACGGCGGTGGCCCAGCGGGCCCACAGGCCCTGATAGTTCACCTTCACCTCGCCGAGATTGGTGGTGCGTCCGTCTGGGAGGATGATCGGCTCGGCCTCGCTGATGCCCGTGGTCTTGACCGCGTAGTTGACGGCCGACTCGATCAGCGAGCCGTTGATGGAGCCGGCCAGCTTGGCGAGTTCGATGCCGTTGGGCGCGCCCTGGTCGGGCAGGTCGGCGACGCTGCGTCCCGGGGGCAGGTCCCGGGCCAGCATGTAGGCCACCGCGCGGGTGACGAAGTGGCCGAGCGGCAGGGGCGCCAGCGGGGTCAACAGGTCCGGGGCGTTGAACATGGTCCACCGATGGCCGTGGGAACAGGCCAGGCGGCGGTCGGGGGCCAGCGGGAAATAGGCCTCCTCGTCACGGACCTGGATGCGCCAGCCCTCGCGGCTGACCAGGAAGTCGAGATCGCGCTGGATGACCCCCATGTCGTGGTTGCCGGGCACGTAGGTCACCCGGCCCTTCAGGGCCGAGAGCACCTGGGCGAGCTTGCCGCGCGGCCCGAAGATGGCCGGGTTGGCGTCGGCGATCTCGCGGAATCCGGGCGGTCGGCGGCTGGGCGGGTAGGTCCAGTAGTCGATGAAGTCGCCCAGGATGATCAGTTCGCGCACCTCGCCGGCCTGGGCGATCACATGGTCCAGCAGGGCCACCAGGTAGGGCTCGTGGAAGTCCTTCTGGTACCAGACGGTGGGGGAGTTATCGCCGATATGGACGTCGCTGAGGAAGACCACCTTGGTGCGGCCGGCGGCGATGGGCGGCAGGGCGGCTCCGACCGGTCCAGCCAGGGCGCTGGCCCCGACCCCGGCCACGACCGCGCGGCGGTTGATGCGAGCCATGGCGTGTTCCCCCGTGTCCGGGGCGAGTAGATCACGGGCAAGCTTGAGCGTGAACCTGGCGAAAACCGGGGGTGGATTCGCGTGTCAGGCGGCGAGAACCGCCCGTCAGGCGACCTCGCGGTCCCCTTGGGCCTGTTCGGCGGCCAGGATGACGTGGATGATCGCTTCGATCAGGGCCTGGGCGCGGATCGGCTTGGAGAGGTGCTGATCGGCGCCCGCCTCGCGGCCGGCGCGGATGTGATCGTCCATGGCGTTGGCGGTCAGCATGATGACCGGGGTGCGGGCCAGGCCCTCGG
>JAZKFM010000040.1:0-14778 GCA_040386415.1 Pseudomonadota bacterium | reverse complement strand
TCAACATCTGCTCGATCGACGGCATCCGCCTCAATCCGCAGGAGACCTATTCCTACCACGCGTCCAAGTCGGGCCTGATCTACCTGACCCGCCGGATGGCCGCGACGCTCATCGAGGACTCGATCAACGTCACCGGCATCGCGCCCGGCGCCTTCGCCTCCGAGATGAACCGCGTGGCCCGCGACGAGGGCGACATCATCGCCAAGCGCATCCCCTCGCGCCGCATCGGCCGCGACGAGGACATGGCGGCGGCCGCCATCTACCTGGCCAGCCGCGCCGGCGACTACGTGGTGGGCGAAACCATCGCCGTCGACGGCGGTGTGGCGTTGGCCACCCTCGGCGGACTGTAAGAAACAGGGCCGTTCTTCGCTTGCGCGGGGAACGGCCTCGCCCCTGCCGTTTTTGCGCTAAGACTGGAGCCCCCAGTCGCAGCAACGGCGCGCCTTGACCGACCCCGAGATCCTTCCCCAGACGGCCGACAAGGCGACGCGGCGAACCTGGCGCACCGTCCTGGTGATCGCCGCCGTGGGCGTGATGCTCGTCATGGCCGCGGCCTTTGCGGGCCGCCGCGTCATCGCCCGCGAGGCCCTGACCGGCTGGCTGCGGTCGCACGGGGTGGAGAGCCAGGTGGCCTTTTCCACCTTCGGCCCGGGTGGCTTCACCGGAACCCTGCGCATCGGCTCGGCGGCCAACCCCGACCTGACGGCCCAGGTGGCCGAAGTCCGCTACGGCCTCACCGGCTGGTGGGCCGGCAAGCCCTTCGGCGCCACGGTGACCTCGGTTCGCCTGGTCCGCCCCGTCATCAAGGCCCGCTGGAAGGATGGGCGCCTGACCCTGGGGGCCCTGGACCCCCTCATCGACACCCTGCGCAAACGCCCGCCGCGCCCCGACGCCCGCCAGCCCAGGATCGTGGTGGAGGACGCCCGCCTGCGCCTGGACACCGACTACGGCCCGCTCCTGGCCCGGGCCAGCGCCCAGCTGGACAATGGCCGCCTGCTGCGCCTGGACGCCACCTTCGCTCCCGCCGAGCTGAAAGGCCCCGACCGCGCCGTTCGCCTCGGCCCCGGCGAACTGCACCTGGTCACCGTGGGCGACCAGGTGGCCTCCGCCCTTGAGACCACGGTCCGCGACCTCAAGCTTGGCCAGATCACCGCCCAGGAGACCCGGGTCCGCCTGACGGCCCGCACCGCCTATCCCGACCTCAAGCAAAAGCGCGGCGACGGCGCCCTGACCCAGAGCCTGACGATCAACGCCCGGTCCCTGGCCTATGGCGAGAACCGCCTGCGGGACGCCAGCCTGGAGGCGACCTTCAGCGGCCAGTCCGCCGGCTGGATCGACACCCTGGCGGTCACCGGGGACGGGACCGCCGTCCTGGGGGCGGCGCGCGCCGACCTGGCCGGCGCCCAGGTGCGGGGCCTGCGGATGACCGCCAATCTCGGCGGCCTCAACTGGACCCGGCGCGGTGGCGACCGGGTGGCGGCCAGCCTGGCGACCCGGGTCAACGCCGAGGGCCTGACCCGCGACAAGCTCACCCTGACCCGCCTGACGGGCGCCCTGCGCGGCTCGGCGGTGCTGGGGGCCCAGGGCGGCGACTTGGCCCTGGCCGGCGCGGTGGCGACCCACGGCGACTGGTCCGGGCTCGGCGGGGCGACGGCCAGCGACGCGCCGGAGATCGCCGTGCTGAAGCGCGCCGCCCGCAGCTTCGACGCCGAGACCCGCGGTCTCTCCATCACGGCGGGCGACGGCGGCCTCCGCCTGGCCCTCACCTCGCCCCTGACCATGCGCCCCACGGCGGGCGGCCTGGCCACGATCCGCGCGCAGGGCTCTGGCCCGATTTACGCCGATGGCGCCGGCGCCCTGCACCTGGCCGTGGCCGACGGTGGTCTCCCCCAGGCTGACCTGGCCGTGGATCGTTATCGCCTCACACCCGGCGGACTCACCGCCCAGGCTTCGATCAAGGCCAAGACCGGCATAGGACCGGTGCGTGACGGCGCCATCCAGGCGCAGGGCGAGTTGCGGGTCGCCAACGGCGCCATCGCCTTCGCCGCCGCCCGCTGCGCTGCCGTCTCCGGCCGGCTGGACCTGGGCGCCAATGACGTCGACGCCATCTCGGCCCAGCTCTGCCCCACCGGCGCGCCCCTCTTCACCCTGGCCAAGGGCGACTGGCGGATCCGCGCCGGGGCCAAGGCCCTGTCGGCGACGGTTCCCTTCCTGCAGGCGGCGGTCAGCCAGGGCGCGGGCGGCCTCGACCTGGGCGCGGTCAACGGCCGACTTACCGGCGCCCTGGCCCTCAACGCGGGGACGGTGGCCGACACCAGTCCGGATCTCCGCTTCAATCCGGTCCGCGCCACCGCCCAGGCCCGCGTCAACGGCGAGGTGTGGACCGCTGACATCGGTGTCAGCGACACAGCCGGGCGCCCGCTTGGCCGGGGCGTCCTGCGCCACGACGGGGCTGTCGGCGGCGGGGCCCTGACCTTCGACACCGGAACCCTGACCTTCGCCGAGGAGGGACTGCAGCCCGCCGCCCTGTCGCCCCGCGCCGCATTGGTGGCCTCACCGGCCATGGGTCAGGCCCGCTTCCAGGGCCAGGTGGCCTGGACCAAGGCCGGCGCCACCAGCGGCGGGGTGCTCGACATCCCGGGCCTCGATTTCCGCAGCCCGGCTGGCCAGGTCAGCGGCCTGGCGGGCCAGATCACCTTCACCAGTCTAGCGCCGCTCACGGCCGCCCCGGGCCAGACCCTGAAGGCGCGGCAGATTGAAGCCCTGTCGGGGCTCACCGACGCCGAGGTCACCTTCGGCATCGCCGACGAGGCGGTGAATGTGGCCGGTCTCGACCTGGCGGTGGGCGGTGGCAAGGTGCGTCTGCAGCCCTTCAGCCTGCCCTTCGCCGGCGGCCAGTCTTGGAAGGGCGTCGTGGATTTCACCGACGTCCAGCTGTCGGACTTCGTGGAGGCCTCCCCCTTCGCCGACAGGGTGGACCTGACCGCCAGGGCCAGCGGGACCATCCCCTTCACGGTCACCCCCGAGGGGGTCCGCGTCGCAGGCGGCAAGCTGCGCGCCACCGGTCCCGGCCGCCTGTCGATCCGCCGCGAGGCGCTTACCGGGGTCGCGGCCGAGGGCGCGGTGGCCGCCGGGCCGCTGGGGGACCAGACCCCGCCGCCCACCACCGACACCTTCACCGACTTCGCCTATCAGGCCATGGAGAACCTGGCCTTCCAGAGCCTGGACGCCTCCATCAACAGCCTGCCCCAGGGGCGGCTCGGGATCCTGTTCCATATCAAGGGCGAGAATGCTCCGCCGACCCACCAGGAAATCTGGCTGACCCCGCAGGAGATCATCACCCGAAGCTTCCTCACCCGGAAACTGCCCCTGCCGTCGGGCACCAAGGTCGACCTGACCCTGGACTCCTCCCTCAACCTCGATCAACTGCTGGGCGACTTCGCCGAGTATCAGAAGCTTCGCGGTTCAGACCCCGTTCAGCCCAGCCCTGCGAAACCCATCCCATGAGGTGCGCCCAATGATCCCCGTCCGATCCCTCGCCGCTCTCGCGGTCGCCGCCGTCGGCTTCGGCGCCTGCGCCACCGTCCATGTGGATGTGAAGCCGATCACCATCTACGCCAAGCTCGACGCCGACGTCCGCCTGCGGCTGGACGACGACGTCAAGGCGCTCATCAAGCAGAATCCGGACCTGTTCTAAGGGGCCATGACCATGACCTTCCAAACCTATCTCATCCCCGTCGCCGCCGTTGTCGGGACCCTCGTGGCCGGACCGGCCCTCGCCGCCAGCGCCAAGGCCACGGTGGACGCCGCCAAGGCCGCCGGTATCGTCGGCGAGCAGAACGACGGCTATCTGGGCTTCGTGAACGGCGCGGGTGGCGAACCCGAAGTTGAGGCCGCCGTGAACGAGATCAACGCTGGCCGCGCCCAGCTCTACCGGGGCGCCGCCGCCAAGAACGGCGTCACCCCCGAAGCGGCCGGCGCCGCCGCCTACCAGGGCGTCGTCCAGCTCAAGCTGCGGCCGGGGGAGTACTACCAGACACCGGCCGGCGCCTGGGTTCGGAAGTAGGCTCCGCCGCCATCCCAAGCCCGCGTCGCGCCGGGTGACGTTTAGGTAAACTTGCCGCTTGGCGCAGCGATGGCCCGTCCGATAGAGAGGGACAGTCGCGGACCGCCAGGATCCGCCGCGCGGGGGTGGAGGGGAGATGGCGGAACGCAACGTCGCCCGGTCGACGGACCGCTTCGAGAAGAAGCGCGACGCCATCCTCGACGCCTCCACGGTCATCCTCAACACCCAGGGGGTGAAGGGCCTGACCCTGGGCGTGGCCGCCGCCGCCGTCGGCCTGTCCACTACCAGCGTCACCTACTATTTCAAGCGCAAGGACGACCTGGCCGCCGCCTGCCTGATGCGCGGCATCGACTGGCTGACCCAGGCCGCCGAGACCGCGCTGGCGGAGAAGACCCCCACCGAGCGCCTGCGCCGCCTGCTGGAGCTCTATCTGGAGCGCGTGCGCCAGGGCGCCATCGGGGCGGCCCCGCCGCTGCCGGTGCTGTCGGACATCCGGGCCCTGAACAATCCGCGCCGCACCGAGGTGTTCGACGCCTTCATGAAGCTGTTCCGCAAGGTGCGGAACCTGTTCGACACCCCCGACCTGGCCTGGCTGGGCCGCGGACGCCGCACCGCGCGGACCCACATGTTGCTGGAGCAGCTGTTCTGGGCCGGCGCCTGGTTGCCGAAATACGATCCGGAGGACTACGACCGCATCTGCGACCGGATGTTCGACATCCTCACCGGCGGTCTGGCGGTGGAGGGCGCGGCGTGGGCGCCGTCGCCCGCGCCCCTGGCCGAGCTGGCCGCTTCCGACAGCGCGGAAATGGGCCGCGAGATCTTCCTGCTGGCCGCCACCCGCCTGATCAACAGCCGCGGCTACAAGGGCGCCTCGGTGGACAAGATCTCCGCTGAGCTCAACGTCACCAAGGGCAGTTTCTACCATCACCACGAGGCCAAGGATGACCTGGTGGTGGCCTGTTTCGACCGCACCTTCGAGGTGATGCGCCGGGTCCAGCGCCTGGCCATGAGCCTGCCGGGCGATCAGTGGAGCAAGCTCTCCAGCGCGGCTGCGGCCCTGGCCGAGTACCAGCTCTCCGAATACGGCCCGCTGCTGCGCACCTCGGCGCTCTCGGCCCTGCCCGAGGCCATGCGCGATGAGCAGGTGGCCCACTCCAACCGGGTCTCCGACCGCTTCGCCTCGATGATCTCCGACGGCATCGCCGAGGGCTCGATCCGCCCGGTGGACCCCTTCATCGCCGCCCAGATGCTGAACGCCACCCTCAACGCCGGCGCCGAGCTCGGCTTCTGGGTGCCGGGCGTCACCCAGAAGGCCGCGCCCTCGGTCTTCGCCCGGCCCATGCTGATGGGAATCTTCGTCCGCTAGCTGAGCGTGACCGCCGTCACGCGACCGACAAGGACCCCTAGCTGAGCTTGTCGGTCCCGCCGGCCGGTTCGCCCTCATTCACCAGGTCCGCCGCCGCCGCCAGCTTGCGCAGGGACTCCGCATGGCTTTCACGGGTGATGCGGTAGCCGGCCATGAAGATCACGCACAGGCCGTAGAGCACCACCAGCACCGGCACATAGATCATCCCCAGGCGGGCGATGACGGCGGGGTCCACCTCGCCCGGCCTGGCGCCCTGCGGGAAGGCCGCGGCCTTCAGCAGCATGGCCGAGGTGAAGATGCCGATCCCGGTGACGGCCTTGGCGACGAAGGCCGAGGCCGCGAAGAACAGCCCCTCCGACCGGCGGCCGGTCTGCAGTTCTGAGTCCTCCACCACGTCGGCGATCATCGAGGAGGTGAGGATGTTGGAGGTGATGGTGGCCCCGGTGGAGATCACGTTCTGCAGGAAGATCAACGGGAAGAGCAGGGCGCTGCCGTTCTCGGGGAAGAGGCCCATCAGCCTCAGGACGATGGGGGCCACCCCCACCACGACACCGATCATCAGCAGGGTCATGGCCGACCGCTTCTTGCCGAACCTCTGCGAGAAGACCGGGGCGGCGGCGAAGGCGAACACGGCGGCCGTCAGGCTGGCGAAGGTGAAAAGTGCGATCTGGGCCGAGCTGAATTCCCAGAAGAAGGTCGTGAAATAGAGACTGATGGACAGGGTCAGTCCGCTCGCCATGGCCCCGAACAGATTGGCGGTCAGGATGCGCAGGAACGAACGGTGGGAGAGGGTGCCCACCATCTCGCGGGCCAGGGTGGGCAGGCTGAGCTTGCGGTGGGGCGCGTCGCGCAGGAACGGGATCTGGCTGTGGGTCCCCAGGGCGGACACCAGGATGGCCAACAGCATCAGCAGGGCCGCGGCCAGGCCGTAGTGGGCGTAGCCCTCGACATTGAGCTGGCCGACCTTGTGGTCGGCGTCGGGGGTCAGGAAGATCTTTAGGGCCGCGAAATACATCGCCAGCCCGCCGATCCAGCCGAACAGGAAGCGGTAGCTGAGCAGCTTGGTGCGCTCGTCGTAGCCGGTGGTCAGCTCGGCGGCGAGCGCCGAGGAGGGGATCTCGTAGCAGGTGATGAAGCTGCGGATCAGGATGGCCGTGCCGATCAGATAGAAGAACAGGCCCTGGTGATCGAGCGCCTTGGGCGGGTTCCACAGCAGCAGGTACGAGACCGCCACCGGTAGGGCCGCGGCGTACATGAACGGGTGACGCCGGCCCCACTTGGAGCGGTAGTTGTCCGAGGCCTGGCCGACGATGGGATCGAGGAAGGCGTCGACGATCAGGGCGATCATGATCGCCAGGCCCACCGTCTCGGCCGGCAGGCCCATCACCTGGTTGTAGAAGATCAGCAGGAAGTACGAGAAGCCGTTGTCCTTGACCCCGAAGGCGACGGATCCAAAGCCGTAGAACAGCTTGGTGGGCATGCTCAACCGGCGTCCGGTTTGAGCCTCTGATGCGGCCTGGCTCACCTCGTCCCCCCGAGTTCTGATTGTTCTGAAGACCTTAGCCCGCGGCTCACCGGCCGTCTTGCGTCAGGCGCCCCCGGCGCCGTCGACCACGGGGCGCGCCTCGGCGACGCGGACCCGCTCGGCCACGGCGGCGGCCTCCTCCAGGGTGGCGACATTGCTGGCGTGCAGGCCCTCGTCGATCTTGTAGGGCAGCAGGACCAGGATCGAGAGCAGGCTCATGCCGGTGTTGATGGGCAGGAAGATCAGCGCCAGCCGGCGCATGATCTCCGGGTCCACCGTGCCCGCCGCCGCGCCCGCCGGGAAGGCCACCACGGTCAGCAGCACGCCGGACAGGAACACCCCGATGCCGCCGGTGAACTTGGGGAGCAGGCCGTTGGCGGCCAGCAGCAGGCCCTCCGACCGCACCCCGGTCTTCACCGCGGCGTCCTCCACCACGTCGGCGATCATCGAGGAGATGATGATGAAGCCGGCGATCGCCAGGGTCGTGGCGATGAAATAGTCCACCAGCAGCAGGGTCAGGACCATGGCGCTGTCGGTGGGCGCGAGGTTCAGGAGCTTCAGCGACAGCGGAATGGCCGAGGTCAGGACTGAGCAGGTGAAGAGGATCAGCATCGCCCGCTTCTTGCCCAGCCGCTTGGAGGTGGGGCCGGCCACGAGGACGCCGGAGACCGAGGCCAGGACCCCGGCCATGGAGATGTAGGAGATCGAGGCGGCGCTGACGCCCCAGAGCTCGATATAGAAGTACTGGCTGAGCGCGCCCGACAGGCCCGTGGAGACCCCCGAGCAGAGCCCGGAGATCATCACCACGATCAGCGAGCGGTTGCCGATGGTGCCGACGATCTCCTTGGCCACCTGGCGGAGCGGAACCTTGCGGACCGGGGGCTGGTAGAGGTCCTTGATGTGCCGGTGTGTCCCCATGGCCGAGACCAGGATGGAGACCGCCATCACGCCGGCAGCCAGGATGCCGAAATTGGCGTATCCGGCCTTGTTCAGGATGCCGCCCGCCGCCGGCGACAGGAAGACCTGGTACAGCACCACGTTCATCCCCAGGCCGCCCAGGACCCCGAAGAAGAACCGGTAGCTGAACAGGCTGGTGCGCTGGTGGTAGTCGCTGGTGAGCTCGGGCGCCAAGGCCGAGGACGGGATCTCATAGAGGCTGACGCAGAGCCGCAGCAGCACCAGCATCCCGATCACGAAGATCCCGGTGGTGGTCACCGGCCAGTCGGACGGCGAGTTCCAGAAGGCGATGCAGGCCACCGCGATCAGGGGCGCAGAGGCGTACATCAACGGGTGCCGGCGACCCCAGCGGGTGCGCAGCTTGTCCGACCACTGGCCGATGGCCGGGTCGATAACCGCGTCCAGCATCAGGGTCAGCATGATCGCCGTCCCGACCCAGAGGGCGGGCAGGCCGATGACCCGGTTCAGATAGGGCTGCAGCAGGGTCGCCGACAGGCCCAGTACGGAAACCCCGACGGCGATGGAGCCCACCCCGTAGGAGAGCTTGGTCGAGAGATTGAGCTTCGACGCGTTCGGCGGCTGCGGTTGGTCTTGAGACAAGGGCGACTCTTGGGCTGAGGGCGCGGTTCTGCCGCAAGGTGATTGGCCCGGCTTGGATGTCCGGCTCTGGGTTCAGCTTCCCGGGGCTATCCGACCATCGACTCCGGACTGGGCGGCAAGCACGGCAGCGTCCTTCAGTTTCTCCAGGTTGGACTCATGGGCCGCCTTGTCGATCTTGAAGGCGAACAGGCAGAGGATGGCGACGACGAACATCAGGACCGCCGTCGGCAGGTAGATCATCGCAAGGTTCCGTAGGATCTCCGGATCGACTTCCCCGCGCTTGGCGTTGGTTGGGAAGTTCACGTAGGCCAGCAGGCTGCCAGAGATCAGCACCCCCATGCCCGAGACGATCTTCTTGAACAGGTTGTCGGCAGAGAACAGCAGGCCCTCGGAGCGGCGACCCGTCTTGACCTCCGAATCCTCCACCACGTCGGCGATCATCGATGACAGCAGCACCCCGGTGATTGTCGCCATGGTGGTGCTGAGGAGCGTCTCGACCATCAGAAAGCGGAACATGTTCTCAGATCCCGCCGCGGGCGCCAGGTGCATCAGGGACAGGGTCAGCGGCAGCACGCTGGTGGACAGGGCGCCGATGAACATCAGGATGGCGGCGTGTTTCTTGCCGAGCCAGGCGCCGGCGCGCGGCGCGAGCGCCACGCCCATGAGACTGGCGATCACCCCGACCGCAGTCAGCATCGAAAGCTGGGTCTGGGTGAGAAGGAAGAAGTAGAGGGCGAAATAGATGTCCAGGGCGTTCTTCAGCCCAAAGGCGATGGCGATGAACATCCCGGCCGCCGTCGCCACCAGGAAGGAGCGATTGTTGAGGGTGCTGGCGATCTCTCGCGCCATCTGCCCAAGCCCAATCTTGCGGACCGGGGGCTGCCGCAAATAGGGGATCTGTTTGAAGGTGCCGGTGGTGGAGATCAGAATGACACAGAAGATGACGATGGAGGCGAACAGCGAATAGCCCAAATAGCCGGCGCGTTCGGTGATGCCGCCGCTGCCATCCGGGTTCTCCTTCATGAACACCTGGTAGACCAGCAGGGTCATGCCCAGGCCGCCAAAGACCCCGAACATGCCGCGCAGAGCGATCAGAGTGGTGCGCCCATTGTAGTCCTCCGACAGTTCTGGCGCGAGCGCTGAGGACGGCAGTTCGAAGAAGGTGTCGAACAGCCGGATCACCAGCAAGCAGACCAGCATGTAGGCGAACAGCTCCCCCTGACTCCAGCCTGAGGGTGGGTTCCAGATCAGGAAGAAGGCCACGCTCACGGGTATGGCGGCGGCATACATGAAGGGATGGCGGCGGCCCCAGGGCGACCGGAAATTGTCGGAGATCTGGCCCACCAGGGGGTCGCAGAAGGCGTCGAAGATCAGGGCGATGAAGATCGCCGTGGAGACCATCTGGGGCGGCAGGCCCACCACCTGGTTGTAGAAGATCAACAGGAAGGTCGAGAGACCCCGCGCCTTGATGGCGTTGGCCACAGAGCCAAGTCCGTAGAGGAGCTTGGTGGGCAACCCCACAGGGGGGCGTTCGCCCACGAATGAGGTCGCGGTCATCAATGACTCCGAGAATGAAATGGCTTGGACCGCGCCGGAACGCGGACGGAAATGCTTGAGCTGGAAACCTGGGGGGCGGCGAGGTGATGAGCCATGACTCCGAAGCTCATCGGGGGGCCGCGATCCACGTGTTCCTCCTGCCGTGGAGGACGCCCACGGCCGCCGTTATTTTGACCCGCCGCCGGCCGCCCCTTGAATTGAGGAACCGGTGTTCAGATCTCGTTTGGAATGAACCGTGCGGGAGGCGTACCGCCTCGTCAACGGCTTTGATCTTACATTCCTGACACAATGCCAGGCCTTGCCCACAAAGGGTTTGCGGCCGAGTGCCGGCCTCCGTTCCGGCCGTTCCCGGCCTGTTCACGTTCCGCTGTTTCGAAGATGCGGAACGTAGGGAAGGCGGGGCGCGCCGGCCAACCGGCGCGCCCCTCACATCCCGCTGGGCAGGGTGGTTCAGGGCCTACCAGCGGTACTGAAGCTCGACGCCGTAGGTGCGGGGCGGCACCAGGACATAGGTGCGGTTGAGGTTGTACTGGCCATTGGCGGCGAACCCGGACTGGCGGGTGGCGCTCATGGTGTCGAAGTCCTGCTCATCGGTGAGGTTCTTGCCGTACAGGATCACCGAATAGTGGTCCTCGCTGTCCTTCCAGGTCAGGCGCGCATCGATCTGGCTGCGGGCCGGCGCCTGGTAGTAGGGGCGGTCGAAAATCGAAGAATAGACCTTGTCGCGCCAGACATAGCTGAACGAGCCGGTGATGGAGCCGGGTTCGAACGCCCAGGTGTAGTTGGCGTTGAAGGCGACCTTGTTGCGCGGGGCCACCGGCAGGTGGTTGCCTGACAGGTCCTGACCCCGCGAGGTCGGCGCCCCGGTGATCGGATCCACCGCCGGCAGCGGACTGACGGGCTTGGCGCCGGGCTGGGCGGCGGCCGGATCAGCCCCGTCCTGGATGCAGCAGGACTCGCGGATCGTGGCGTCCAGATAGGAATAGTTGAACAGGATCTGCAGGTTGTCGATCGGCTGCCAGATGGTCTCCAGCTCGAACCCCATGCTGCGCGACTTGGGGATGTTGTAGAAGATCGAGGTCGAGGGGCCGACCGCCGGCTGGGTGGCCACCGGCACTTGGGCGTCCTGGTAGTCATAGTAGAAGGCCGAGACATTGGTCTGCAGCGTGCCGCTCCAGTCCTTTTTCAGGCCCAGTTCGTAGGCGTCCACATGCTCGGCGTCGGTCTCGGGGAAGGCCGTGATGGTGCCGGAGTTGAAGCCGCCCGCCTTATAGCCGCGGCTGTACTTGGCGTAGACCAGGGTCGAGGCGTCGGGGGTCCAGTCGAGGTTGAGCGTGCCGGTCACCGCGTCCCAGGTGTCGTAGAGGCCGCGGCGGCGAATGCCCGTGGCGACGTCGGTGACCGCCGGTCCGACGACACCCTTCTGCGGATCGGTGTTCCCCACAGGCCGTGTCCCCGAGAAGGTCGAGGTGGTGATGTCCAGCACGGGGGTGAAGGAGCCGAGGACGCGCGGGTCCACCGCGGCCGAGCAGCCGAAGCAGAACAACCGGCCGGACTCGACGCCCTTCTTCTTGTCGGCGGTGTAGCGCAGGCCCGCCGTCAGTTTCAGGGTGTCGGTGAACTGCCAGTCCACCTGGCCGAAGACCGCCCGCGACCAGGATTCCATGGCCTGGTCGGTGTAATAGATCAGGCGCTTGGGGTTGGCCGGCGCGCCCGACGGCGTGGCCAGCTCGGCCTGGTCGGGCAGGGTCAGCTCCACCGGCTGCTTGTATTTCTCGTTGTAGACATAGGCGCCCAGGATCCACTGGACCGGCCCGTCATGGGTGGAGGTCAGGTTGAGCTCGTGGCTGAACCATTCCTTGTTCTCCTGATACAGGCTGACCACGTTGGGCTTGGCCACCAGGGGCCGGCAGACGCCCAAGGCCACGAAGGTCGGGTTGCACTGGGTGGACGAGGTGATGCCGGGGTTCAGCGGGATCGTGTAGGACAGCAGGGCGGTGCCGTCGAAGTCGCTCTGCAGGGCGTATTTGTAGTGCTGAAACCCGCCGATGTACTTCAGGTCCATCTGGTCGAAGTGATAGTTGAAGTTGACCTGGATCTGGCTGGAATAGTCCCGCACGCCGTTGAAGGTCTGGGCGTTGGTGGAGAAGGCGTTGAGGTCGCCGCCTGTGGCGACGAAGGTCGAGTTCCGCGCCGGGCCCAGCGCCACGATGTTCTGGCCGAAGGCGAAGCCATAGCCCGCGCCGGGCGTCAGGCCGCCAGGGGTGATCAGGGCGGTGTCCTGCGGGGTCAGGCCGCCGCCGGTGCGGCCGCCGGGGGCCGAGCGGTTGTCGTACTTGCCCATCGCCGCCTTGACCCAGAAGTCGGCGTTCTCGCCCAGGTCGCTCTCGACCTGCAGCTCGAAGTACTTCTCGTCGCGGATATCGCCCTCGTCGGGACCGCCGGCGATGTTGTGGAACCACCCCTCATCCTGCTTGATCATCGAGGCGCCGAGCCGGTAGCGCAGACCCTCGGTGATCGGACCCGACACCGTGCCCTCGATGACCTGGCGGTTGTAGCTGCCGTAGCTGGCGCGGACCTCGCCGGAGAACACGTCGGTCGGGCGCCGGGAGATGGTGTTGATCGCGCCGCCAATGGAGTTGCGGCCGTAGAGGGTGCCCTGCGGCCCGCGCAGAACCTCGACCCGGTCGACGAACAGCGGCGAGCGGCCCACCTCGACGGTCGATGAGGTGTAAACCCCGTCCACATAGGTGGCGACGCCGGGTTCGGAGGCCAGGTTGTTGGTCAGGCGGCCGATGCCCCGCAGGCTGATGCGGTCAGTGCCCGCGGAATAGGCCAGGCCCGGCGTGAAGTTGGTGATGTCCTGCACCGAGCTGATGCCGATCAGGTCGCGGCGCTCGGACGTGAAGGCGGAAACCGCGACGGGAACGTCCTGCAGGCTCTGCTCACGCTTCTCGGCGGTGACCACCAGTTCCTCGATCATGTTGCCGCCCGCGCTCTGCGCGTGAGCGGCGCCAGCGACCGCAACGCCGACCAGCGAACTGGCGGCCAGCAAATGGAATCTACGATTCATCCTAGGTATCCTTCCCCGTATGGCTCTTCGGCCTTGCGCTATGACTGCGCTATTTTCGAACCTGAGGTATGCATTCCGTTCCGTCAATATTTGACATTTGTGCCAATAGACACGGGGCGTTTGGAGTCGAGGCTGGATTAGACGCCTAGCTTTCGAACTTCAGGTCCGTATTTTCGCGGCTCGAAGAACCGGTTATGCCTTAAAAACACTGGGGTTGGGTATCGTCCAGCCCGTGATCGCTGAGGCCGGGCGCGGCGGTCGAATCATCCTTGTTTGGATGCGAAAGCGCGGCGGAATTTTTTCGAAGAATGGGTTTGCGCCCGCGTCGGGGCGGGATCATCCTGGCGTGAGGATCGCCGGACACGGCAGTGGGGAACGCCTATGGACCGCCTGAAGAACAAGATCGCCGTCATCACCGGTGGCTGCTCCGGCATCGGCCTGGGGACGGTCGAGCTCTTCGTGGCGGAGGGCGCCAGGGTCATGGTGGGCGACATCGATGACACCGCCGGCGCGGCGCTCGTGGCACGGTTCGAGGGCCAGGTCGCCTACCGCCACTGCGACGTCATGCAGGAAAGCCAGATCGAGGGCCTGATGGCCGCCTGCGTCGAGACCTTCGGCGGGCTGGACATCCTGTTCAACAACGCCGGGGCGGGCGGCTCGCCGGCCCGGCTGGAGGACATGACCGGCGAGGCCTGGGACCTCAGCCAGAACCTGCTGCTGCGCTCGGTGGCGCTCGGCATGCGCTACGCCCTGCCGCACATGAAGGCCCGCGGCGGCGGCGCCATCGTCAACACCGCCTCGATCGCGGGAACCCAGGCCGGCGCCGGACCCATCGCCTATTCCGTGGCCAAGGCAGGCGTCATCCATCTCACCAAGGTGGCCGCCGCCGAGCTGGCGCGCGACGGGGTGCGGGTGAACGCCATCTGTCCGGGCCTGATCCTCACCAACATCTTCACCCCCAGCGCGGTGGTGCCGGCCGGCATGGCCACCATGATCAAGCAGGGCATGGCCCAGACCGCGCCGGACGCCCAGCCCATCGCCAAGCCAGGCCTGCCGGAAGATATCGCCAACGCCTGCCTGTTCTTCGCCAGTGACGAGAGCGCCTTTGTCACCGGTGTCAGCATGCTGGTGGACGGCGGCATGCATGTGGGTCCCCGCAACGCCTGGGACCCCGCCATGCGCGCCGAGCGGATGGCTCAGATGGAGGCCCGCCGTGCGGCCTTCGAGGCGGCGGAGGCCGAGGACGCTCAGCACGGCTGAGCCTTCGCGGGTGCAGCGATAGCGCGTCGAATCCCCGCCCCTGCGACCCTTTTCAGCGCCGAGAGAGGTTCACGCGCGTCCGACCGGGCGGCCCTGCGGCCCCGTCGGGGCGGGGGATTCCGTCGTGCCCAAGGATCAAAACGCGCGAATTCCGGGCAGACGGGCGCCCCTGGCTGCTTTGCTGCTGTGCAATATGGCGTCGCTTGGCGCCTATCGTCTCGCATAGCGCCGGTTTCCGATTGCCGCGCCGCGCCGTCGGCTTCTCCCTAGGGGCGACACGCGGGGCAACGAGGTTTCGCGCAGGCCCGCCAGGGCCGCCGGCGATGATCGTCGGATGGAAGGGACAACGACGTCCGGAGAGGCCGCGCCGCGGC
>JAZKFM010000039.1:12512-18632 GCA_040386415.1 Pseudomonadota bacterium | reverse complement strand
CCCGCGAAAGCGGGGACCCAGGCTTTTTTGGTTTGCTGAGCTTTGGCAGCTCAAGAGCGCCTGGACTTGAGCGGGGAGAAAACACCTGGGTCCCCGCTTTCGCGGGGATGAGCGGGTCGAGGGTTTTCATTCCACACCGGCCAAACTAAGCTTCACCCATGAGGCCGATCTCGCACCCCCTCGTATGACGCCCCTGAATTGATCAGGTGAGACGCCGCGCGCCCGCGCGGTCCTTGGACGCCTTCCCGGCGTCGGCGACACGAACTAGAGACCAAGCTCATGACCACCACGACCCCCGACTGGGCCGCGCGCTTTTCCGAGCGGATGACCCGCGTCCGCGCCAGCGAGATCCGCGAGCTGCTGAAGCTGCTGGATCAGCCCGACATCCTGTCCTTCGCCGGCGGCATCCCCGATCCGGCCCTGTTCCCCGCCGACCAGATCAAGGCGGCCTACGACGCGATCCTCGCCGACCCCGAACAGTCCCGCGCCGCCCTGCAGTATTCGGTGAGCGAGGGCTACCTGCCCCTGCGGCGCTGGATCGCCCAGCGCATGGCCCTGGATGGTGTCGAGTGCGACGAGGACAACATCATCCTCACCGCCGGCTCGCAGCAGGCCCTGGACCTGATCGGCAAGCTGTTCCTGACCCGCGGCGACACGGTGATGGTGGCCCGGCCCACCTATCTCGGCGCCCTGCAGGCCTTCAACGCCTATGAGCCGGCCTATCTCGACCTGCCCGAGCGCGCCCTGCGCCACGGCGTGGACGCCGCCGCCCTGATGGCCGGCCGCGCGCCCAATCCCCTCGGCTACTTCGTCCCCGACTTCGCCAACCCCACCGGCGAGAGCCTGACGCTCTCCGAACGCGAGGCCCTGCTGGACCTGGCGGCCGAGCTGGACATGACCTTGATCGAGGACGCCGCCTATCGCGAGCTGCGCTTCGACGGCCAGGCCCTGCCCACCCTGCTGTCCCTGGACATCGGCCGCGCCGGCTCCATCGAGGATGCCCGCACCCTCTTCTGCGGCACCTTCTCCAAGACCATCTCGCCCGCCCTGCGCATGGGCTGGGTCTGCGGTCCCAAGGCGGTGATCGAGAAGCTGGTGCTGCTCAAGCAGGGCTGCGACCTGCACGTCTCCACCATCAACCAGATGGCCATCCACGCCACGGTGTCGGAGGGCTACGAGCAGCACCTGGGCGCCCTGCGCACCGCCTATGGCGCCAAGGCCGCCGCGACCCTCGAAGCCCTGGAGCGTCACATGCCGGCCGGCGTCACCTGGTCGAGGCCGCAGGGCGGCATGTTCGTCTGGCTTTGGCTGCCAGAAGGGATGGACGGCAAGGTCCTGCTGCAGCGCGCCCTGGCCGAGGAGCGCGTGGCCTTCGTGCCCGGCGAACCCTTCTTCGCCGAGGTGCCCACCGCCAACGCCATCCGCCTCAGCTACTCCCTGCCGACGGACGCGCAGATCGAGGACGGGGTGAGGCGCCTGGCGGGGTTGATCGGGCGCAGCTGACCCCCTTCCCCCTCGATGGGGGAAGGGTCGGGGATGGGGGTGAATGCAGGAAGTGGGGCGATGCTAAAGGTCGGCGCCGACAGCGCTCATCACCCCACCTCAGCAAGCACGCCCCCATCCAACCTTCCCCCATCGAGGGGGAAGGCTTTAATCAATCCAGCCCGTAGGCCCCGCGCTCCAGCGCCCGCAACAGCGCCAGCACCTCGGGATCGGCGAACGGCAGCAGCTGGGTCATCAGCACCCCGCCTTGGCCGGCCTCCGGGTCGGCCCAGTAGTAGGTGTTGGCCAGGCCCGCCCAGGCCAGGCTGCCGGCGCCGCGTCCGTCGCCGGTGGGCTCAGGGGTGATCATGGTGGCCAGGCCGTGGCCGGTGGCCATGTGCGGATAGAGGTCGAAGTCGTTGGACATGGTCGCCATGGCCGACTTGATGAAGCCGGCCTTGTGGGCGCCGCTGTGGCTCTCCGACAGGCTGCGCAGGGTCCTGGCTGACAGCACCGGGCCCCCGTCCCCCAGCAGCATGCGCAGGAACTTGCCGTAGTCGGCCGCCGTCGAATAGAGCCCGCCGCCCCCCGACAGCACCTCGGGATTGGCCGGCAGGCCGAAGGGTATGGCGATCAGCGACCCGTCGGGGGCCCGCACATGCACGCTGGCCTTGCGCGGCGCCTGGCCCTCGGACAGGGCGAAGCCGGTGTCGAACATCGCCAGGGGCGCGAAGATGTTCTCCGTCAGATAGGCGTCCAGGCGTTGGCCGCTGGCGGCCTCGATGACGATGCCGGCCCAATCGATCCCAATGCCGTAGATCCAGCCCTGGCCGGGGTCGAACATCAGCGGCTGACGGTGGGCGGCGCGGCTGCCGGAGTTGGGGTCCAGCGCGCCTTCGGTCTGGGAGAAGGCCAGGAATTCCGGATGGGTGAAGGTGTAGGCGAAGCCGGAGGTATGGCTCAGCAGCTGGCGCAGGGTGACGAAACCCTTGGCGGGCCGCAGCCTGGGCTTGCCCTCGGCCACCCCCTCCAGGACCTGCAGGTCCTTCAGGTCCGGGCACAGCTCGCCCAGGTCACCGTCCAGGGTCAGCTTGCCGCGCTCCACCAGCTGCAGCGCCGCCACCGACACCACCGCCTTGGTCATCGACGCGATCCAGAAGACCGTGGCGCTGTCCATCGCCGTCGGCTGGCCCACCGCGCGCAGCCCCGCCGCGTGCTCGTAGGTCACCCCGTCCCGGTCGGTGACCAGGGCCACGGCCCCGGCGATCTTGCCCGCATCGACGGATTTCTGGAGCGCGGCTTCGAAGGTCTTGAAGCTTTTGAACATGGGAGAAGCCTCGCGTGGCGGTGCAGCGTCACTATTAATCCTGGCTCCCCCGTGAGCAATGACCTGCGTCGCGGGATCACTTTTTTCACCAAATGTGAGTATAGCGCGGACGTAGAGCAACAGCTTTGCTGTATCCTGCGATCCACTTGAATGAACACGAATATTCAAAGTCGCGCTTGATGCCACATTGTGGCGAATGCACGCATAGGTAATCATCGGGATGCTCCAAAGGAACACGCCCGACGCAACCAGCTGCTGAGCGCGGTGTTTTGAAACCCGTCGGGACAGGCGGCCCCACCGCCCTCAACCACGGAGATCTCAAGATGCAACTCAAGCAAATCCTTCCCGCTATCGGCCTCTCGCTCGCCCTCGGAGCGTCCCCCATCGCCTTCGCCCAGACCTCGGCCGGCGCCGCTGGCACGGGCTCGGCCACCGCCACCAACAGCGGCGCGACCGCGGGCGGCGCTGTGGCCGGCAAGGCCACCGTCGACAAGAGGAGCGACCGCCACAATAAGCGCGATCGCCGCGACCGCACGTACACCCAACCCAGCGCCAACTCGGCCACCACCTATGGCTCGGGCGCCTCCTACACCGACCGTGACAGCACCAGCGCGGCCGTGACCTCCGGCGGCGCGGCGTCCGGCACGGGCGTCCAGTCGACCACCTCCACGGTCGACGCCTACGGTGAAACCACCAGGAACGGCACGAGCACCGACATCTACGGCAACTCGACCGCCACCTCCGGCCAGACCCCCCGCTAGTAGCGGGCGCGGGGCGCGGCCAAGCCGCGCCCCGGCAGGAGCCGCCATGAAACGCCACCTCGCCATGGTCCTGATTTTCACTGCCGTCGCGGGCCCAGCCCTCGGCCAGCCGGAAATTCCGCCTGACTGCCGTGTGACGCGCCATCACGCTGACGGGTCCACCACGGTCACGCCCGCGCGCGAGCCAGCCTTGAAAGGCCAAGGCGGATCGGCGCGAGCGGAAAGCCATGCCTCCGGCGCGTTCGCCACTAGCAGCGTCTCGGCCTCGTCGAGATCGGGTCCTGGCGGCCACAGCGCCTCATCCTCGGCCACCCAGTCCTCCGACGGGCTTGGACGGACGATCACGCAAACCCGCGATGACAACGGCTGCACGATCACCATCGACGATCGGCGCGGCCCTGGAGCAAATCGATGAGAAACCTGAAAACCGCCACGGCCGCGAGCCTCGCCGCCCTGGCCCTGTCCTGCGCCGGCTACAGCTCGGCCCTGGCCCAGACCTCCTCCACCGGCACCTCCACCAATGTGACCGGAAGGGATATCGCCGTCGGCACCTATGGCTCGGGCGAAACAAGCCCTACCGGCCTCGGCGTCACTGGCGGTGGCTACGCCACGGCGGCGGACGGCGGCACGGCCACGACCGATTCCAGCGCCAAGCTCACCGAGCGCCGCGCCAAGCAGACCTCCACGGCGACCGCCCAGGACGAGGATGAGCGCGCCCGCGCCCGGACCCGTACGACGGTGCGCAAGGATGGTGACGTCCGCTCTCGCAGCCACAGCGTCTACAAGGCTGACGGTGAGCGCGCGGTGGTGGACCGGTCCTATTCGACGACCTCCGCCCCCAAGCCCTGACGCAGACCCGAGGGCGCGGCGGTCCGCGCCCTCGGTCTTGCCTAAAGCCCTAGCACCATCTTGGCGATGATGTTGTGCTGGATTTCGTTGGAGCCCGCATAGATCGAGGTCTTGCGGTAGTTGAAGTACATGGGCGCCACGGTGGCCGCGTAGTCGGGCCCGGCGCGGGGCTCGTTCCGCTCGCCGCGGATCTCGGCGAAGGTGTCCTGGACGAAGGGCTGGGCGTAGATCCCAGCCGCCTCCAGGGCCAGCTCGGTGATCGCCTGCTGGGCCTGGCTGCCCTCCAGCTTGAACATCGACGACGCCGCACCCATCGCCTCGCCCGCCGTGCGCGCGGCGAACATCCGCAGCTCGGTGGCGTTGAGCGCGTCGACCTTGATCTGGGTCTCGGTCAGCTTGCGGCGGAAATCGGTGTCATCCAGCATCCGCCGGCCGCCGTCCGACCGCTCGGCCCCGGCGATCATCTTCACCTTGGCCAGCATGTTGGTCAGGCCCGGCGCATAGGCGTTGCCGCGTTCGAACTGCAGCAGGTACTTGGCGTAGGTCCAGCCCTGGTTCTCCTCGCCGATCCGGTTGGCCACCGGAACCCGGACGTTCTCGAAGAAGACCTGGTTGATCTCCTGCTCCCCGTCCGGCGGCCCGTCCAGGGTCGGCAGGGGCACGATGCTGATCCCCGGCGTGGTCATGTCCAGCAGCAGGAAGCTGATGCCCATCTGCTTGATCGCCTCATTGGCGGTCCGCACCAGGCAGAACATCCAGTCGGCGTGCTGGGCGTAGGTCGTCCAGATTTTTGAACCGTTCAGTACATAATAATCGCCGTCGCGCTCCGCCTTCATGGAGAGCGAGGCGAGGTCCGATCCGGAGCCCGGTTCCGAATAGCCCTGGCACCACCAGACCTCGCTGGAGAGGATCTTGGGCAGGTTCTGTTTCTTCTGCTCATCGGTGCCGAAGGCCATCACGACGGGGGCGCACATCCGCACCCCCATGTTGGAGGTGTCGGGGGCCCCGGCGAGCGCCATCTCCATGTCGAAGATGTACTTCTGGGCATGGGTCCAACCGGTCCCGCCGTACTCGACGGGCCAGTCGGGGGCCATCCAGCCCTTCTCGTTCAGCCGCTTCCACCAGCGGACCTGGCCGGCCTTGTCGATATGGGCGTTCTTGGCCTGGGCCATGTGGGCCCGCATGTCGTCGTCGAAGGCCTGGGCGATGAAGGCGCGGACCTCGTCGCGGAAGGCGAGGTCACCTTGCGAGAAGTCGAGGTCCATGCCGACTTTCCCTAAACGCCGTCGAGGTATTCGATCTCGGGACGGCCGCCCATGCAGGGGCCCATCTTGGCGCCCGCGGCCTTGAAGTAGTCGGTGCCGCCGTGGGCGGTCAGGGACTCCTGGTCCTTGTAGAGCTCGAGGACCTTGTAGATCTGGGGATCGGTACGGCTCTTGGTGAGCTGGTAGGCGATGTTGCCGGGCTCATTGGCCCGCACCTGCTTGGCGAGGTCGGTGAAGATCGCCTCGAATTCCGCGTTCTTGCCTTCAGCGACCTTCAGGACCGCGATCACACCAATCATGCCGTTCTCTCCCAACGCTTGTTTGAGACGACGGTAGATTGGGTGGTTCAGAGCCGCAAGCCCTACGCGGCGTCACGCAAACTCCGTCATCCCAACCCGTCATCCTAGGCCTTGTGCCTAGGACCCCTCTATCGGCG
>JAZKFM010000039.1:0-12502 GCA_040386415.1 Pseudomonadota bacterium | reverse complement strand
ATTCAGAAGTTCCGGCAGGGGTCCTAGGCACAAGGCCTAGGATGACGGGATGACCGGCGGCGGATCTAATTACCGCCGCTCGTTCCAGCCGTAGGCGACCCAGTGGTGGCCGCCGAGGTTGCGGGCTTCGATGATCCCGTCGTCGCGCTGCGCATGGGCCGTGCGCTTGGCGCGCAGGGCCAGACCGGCCAGGGCCAGCAGGGCCGAGGACATCACCGCGATCACCACCACCGTGGCGGCGGCGAACAGGGCCAGGACCGCGGCGATGACGACAGCCGCCGTGGTGGCGAGAGCGCCGCCCAGCACCGCGAAGCTGCGGAGCGCCGAACCGTGCTTGCGGGCGAATTCCCTGACCATGGCTTCCTCTGGCGCCACCTCTTCCGGTGGCTGCAACGATTATGTTGTTCGGGCGACGCCCGCCGTCAACGCTTCACAACGTAAAAAGCAACGAAATCTGACCTATGCCCCTTCGAGCGCCAATTCGCGGCGTTCGCGCATGATGGTGTCGAAGGCGGCGTTGATGGAGGCGGCCTTGGCCTCCGCCACCTCGATGAATTCCGAGGGCAGACCCCGGGCGCGGGCCCGGTCGGGATGGGACACCACCAGGGCGCCCTTCCAGGCGGTGCGGACCGCGTCGTCGGGCGCGTCGTGAGGCACGCCCAGTACGCCATAGGGGTCGTCGGCGCCCAGGCCCAGATGGGTCGCCCTCAGCCGGCGGAACACCAGGGGCGAGAAGCCGAACAGGCTCGAGACGCTCTCCAGGTAGCTGAGCTCGTCCTGGGTCACCGCGCCGTCCGAACCGGCGATGTGGAACAGGCCGTCCAGCACGTCTTCCAGCAGGGTCGGGCAGTTGCGATAGCGCTTGGCCAGGCGGGTCGCATAGCTCTCGTAACCCCGGGTCGTCTGGCGGGCGAGATCGTACAGGCGATGGATGTTGCGCTCCGACGCGGCGTCGGTCTGGAACACCTCGGCGAAGGCGTCGAACTCGCCGACGCTGGCCCGGCCGTCGACCTTGGCGAGCTTGGCGCCCAGGGCCGTGACAGCGGTCGTGAAGGTGGGATCCTCGCCGGGCAGGCCCGGAGGACATTCATCGCAGTCTTCGCAACCATCTGGGCGGCGGACGGCGAGCCCAGCAATGTTGCGCCAGAAACTCATGAGAGTATCGACAAGCCTAGTTCCGCACTGCGGCGAACACAACGCGCATCGCATCCGAGGCAGGTTAAGTTTTGGACAGACTTTGGAATTTCTCGATCGACCGCGGCGGCACCTTCACCGACGTGATCGGCAAGGCGAACGACGGCGAGGAGGTCTCGCTGAAGCTGCTGTCCAGTTCGCCCGCCTATGAGGACGCCGCCGTGGAGGCCATGCGCCGGGTGCTGGGCGCGGGTCCCGGAGCCCCCTTCCCGGCTGATCGGGTCGAGGCCATCAAGATGGGCACCACCGTGGCCACCAACGCCCTGCTCGAGCGGCGCGGCGCCAAGACCCTGTTCGTGGCCACCCAGGGATTCGCCGACGCCCTGGTGATCGGCGACCAGGCGCGGCCCGATCTGTTCGCCCTGCACATCGTGCGTCCTGAGCCGCTCTATTCCGGCGTCGTGGAGGCCCATGAACGCCTGGCCGCCGACGGGGCGGCGGTTGAGACCCTCGACCGCGACGACCTGGCCGCCAGGCTCAAGGCCGCGGTCGCCGAGGGCTACACCGCCGCCGCCATCGCCTTCCTGCACGCCGACCTCAATCCGGAGCACGAGATCGCCGCCGGGGATCTGGCCCGAGCCGCCGGCTTCGAGTTCGTGGCCCTGAGCCACGAGGTCTCGCCCCTGCCCCGCTACATCCCCCGCGCCGAGACCACCGTCGCCGACGCCTATCTGACCCCGATCCTGCGCGCCTATGTGGAGAAGGTGGCGGGCGCGGTGGCGGGCGCGCAGCTCTACTTCATGACCTCGGCCGGCGGCCTGGTGCGCGCCGCCGCCTTCCGGGGCCGCGACGCCGTGGTCTCCGGCCCGGCCGGGGGCGTGGTGGGCGTCGCCAACACCGCCCAGGCCGCCCACGCTGAGCAGGCGCTCGGCTTCGACATGGGCGGCACCTCCACCGATGTCTGCCGCTATGCCGGACGCCTGGAGCGCCGCGACACCGCGCGCATCGCCGGGGTGAAGCTGCGCAGCCCCATGCTGGACGTGGAGACCGTGGCGGCCGGCGGCGGCTCGATCCTGTTCTTCGACGGCCTGCGCGCCCGGGTCGGGCCCCACAGCGCCGGCGCTGATCCCGGCCCCGCCGCCTATGGCCGCGGCGGGCCGGCCACCGTGACCGACGCCAACCTGGTGCTGGGCCGGCTTGATCCGCGCTTCTTCCCGTCGATCTTCGGGCCCGCCGCCGACGCGCCCCTGGACGTCGCGGCCGCTCGCGCGCGTCTGGCTGAACTCGCCCGGGCCATGAACGCCGACAGCGTGGAAGCCGCCGCCGAGGGCTTCGTGGCCATCGCCGTGGAACAGACCGCCCAGGCCGTGCGCCGCATCTCCACCGAGCGGGGCTTCGATCCGCGCGGCCACGCCCTTGTGGCCTTCGGCGGCGCGGCGGGCCAGGTCGGCTGCCAGGTCGCCGAGGCGCTCGGCGTGGATGAAGTCCTGTGCCCCCGGCACGGCAGCGTGCTTTCGGCCTGGGGCATCGGCCAGGCGCGGGTCACGGCGCTGAAGCAGGCCGGTCTGGACGCGGCGCTCGACGACGCCGGCCTCGCCCGCGCCGCCGCCCTGCTGGAGGGGGTGGAGGCCGACGCCCGCCAGGCCCTGACCGACCAGGGCGCGCAGGACGGCGTGCTCACCCGCACCCTGCGCCTGCGCTACGACGGCGCCGACGCCGAACTGCCCACCGCCCTCGGCCCCCTGGCCGAGGTGAAGGCCGCCTTCGAGACCGCCCACCGCCGCCTGTTCGGCTTCGTCGAGCCGGACCGCACCGTTGTCATCGCCAGCGTCGAGGCCGAGGCTGTGCAAAATGCCGCTCATCCCCGCGACCGCGAAGCGGCGGCGCGAAGCCGCCAAAACGGGGTGAGCTCATCAACGGTCAGCGGGGATGGGTGGATCGAGATGTTCGCCCACGGCCAGTCCAGCCCCGCCCCCATCGTCGCCGCCGAGACCCTGACCACGCTGGACGGCCCGGCCCTCATCGTCCGCCCCGACACCCAGATCGCCCTGCCCCTGGGCTGGCGCGCGACAGCCGAGGCCGACGGCCTGATCCGCCTGACCCGCGCCGGCGGCGTCCAGGTTCGCGCCATCGCCCTGGACCGTCCCGACCCCATCACGCTGGAGCTGTTCAACCGCCGGTTCATGGGGGTCGCCGAGGCCATGGGCGCGGCCCTGGAGCGCACCGCCCACTCGGTGAACATCAAGGAGCGGCTGGACTTCTCCTGCGCCCTCTTCGACGAAGGCGGCGGCCTGGTGGCCAACGCCCCGCACATGCCGGTCCACCTGGGCTCCATGGGCGCCAGCGTCCGCGCCGTCCGCGACCGCCATCCCACGCTGAAGCCCGGCGACGCCTTCGCCCTGAACAATCCCTATGCCGGCGGCACCCACCTGCCCGACATCACCGTGGTCATGCCGGTCTTCATGCCGGGCGCGCAGACCGCGGCCTTCTATGTCGCCGCGCGCGGCCACCATGCCGATGTCGGCGGCGTACAGCCGGGCTCCATGCCGCCGTTCTCGAAGACCATCGACGAAGAGGGCGTCATGCTGGACGCCATCCCGATCATGCGCGGCGGGGGCTTTCTTGAAGCCGATGCGCGGATAGCCCTGGGGGCTGGACGCTGGCCCTCCCGCGCCCCGGACCGCAACATCGCCGACCTCAAGGCCCAGATCGCCGCTTGCCAGGCCGGCGCCGCGGCCGTCGCCGGGATGATCGACGGCTTCGGCGGCGACGTCGTGGCCGCCTACATGACCTTCGTGCAGCAGAACGCCACGGCCAGCGTCCGCCGGGCCATCGGCAGGCTGTCCAACGGCGAGGCCCGGGTTCCCATGGACGGCGGCGGCCAGATCGTCGTGGTCACCACGGTGGACGCCGAGGCCGGCGAGGCGACGCTGGATTTCCGCCAGTCCGCCGACCAGCTGCCGTCCAACTTCAACGCCCCTTCGGCCATCGTCGACGCCGCGGCCCTCTATGTCTTCCGCACCCTGGTGGACGACGACATCCCGCTGAACTCCGGCTGCCTGGCGCCCCTGAACATCCTGACCCGGCCCGGCTCCATGCTGGCGCCCGCCCCGCCGGCCGCGGTGGTGGCCGGCAATGTCGAGACCAGCCAGCATGTGGTGGACGCCCTCTATGCGGCGCTCGGCGTGATGGCCAACGCCCAGGGGTCGATGAACAACTTCACCTTCGGCGACGAGGCCCGGCAGTACTACGAGACCCTCTGCGGGGGCGCCGGCGCCACGGCCGACGCGGACGGGGCCAGCGCCGTCCACACCCACATGACCAATTCCCGCCTCACCGACCCGGTGATCCTGGTGCGCCGCTTCCCGGTCCGGGTCGAGACCTACGCCATCCGCAAGGGATCGGGCGGTGAGGGCCTGCGAAAGGGCGGCGACGGCGCGGTGCGGCGCGTCCGGTTCCTGGCGCCCATGGAGGCCGCCCTGCTCTCCACCCGCCGCGACCACGCCCCCCAGGGGATCGCGGGCGGCGGCCCGGCCCTGGCGGGCGAGCAGCGTTTGATCGGGGCCGATGGCGCGGTAAAGGAACTTCCCGGCTGCTTCTCGGTTACAGTCCAGCTTGGCGACGTGATCGAGATCAAAACCCCCGGAGGCGGAGGTTTCGGATCACGCTCCGCCTCCTGATCGACACAGTTTCAAGGTTCCAAGGCCTCATGTCCGCACTCATCGCCGCCCTCGCCCTGTTCGCCGCCGCCGAGCCTGCCGCTGGCTCCGCCCCCGCCTACAACGACCGGGCGCTCACCGAGGACATGCCCTATCCTGCCGGCGCGCCCCGCGACGACTACGGCCTGGTGGGCTGGTGCTATGGCGCCCTGCGCGGCTACGTCGATCTGCACGATCAGATGATGCCCGACGTCACCGAGATCGAGAAAGCCCCGCCGGTGAACCCCGACACGACTCTGGCCCAGAAGATGGCGGCCTACGCCACTATCCAGGCCCAGGCCCAGAAGGACATGAAGCTGTTCGCGCGGGCCATGGAAGCCGCCGAGCGCGCCAGCCTGAAGCCCATCAACATCGTCGGCGCCGCCGCGGTGAAGAAGGGCCACGCCACCTGGAACGCCGCCAGCTCCATGCCCAAGCGCCAGGTCGCCCAGAACTGGATGGGCTGGACCCTTCCGGTCCGCTGCGTCCCCACGGCCCACGCCCTGGAAGACCGCGCCAAGCTGATGGGCAAGACCTTCCAGGTGAACACCGACCCCGCCGAGCTGGAGCCGGCCCCGGCGCCCGAAGCCGGCCCCGTCGAGCCCGCCCCGGCCGCCCCCGGCGCCGACGCCCCGACTCGGTAACCCGACACCGCTCGATTTTCTGACGCTCTAAGCGAACCGCCCCGGCTGTCGAACCGACTCCGGCGGCGGTTTTGCGCGTGCCTGTTGCGGAAAAACGACAGCGGGACCTTTCTGCCATAACGCCAACTTTTTACCGACCGGCTGGACTGTTTCTAAATGTCTTTTTCGGAACCACTTCGAACTTTGGGTACGCTTTTGACGTAACGCAGAAAACTGAATCTCGGTTTTCAACTAGTTTTGACAGTAAAGTCAGGGATAAATCCCAATAGCGTCAAGTCTGACAGAAAAGCGACTTGAGTTTCAGGACTGCAACCGCTCTTACCCCGCCAGCGATCTGTCATCATTCAGATGGATATCGCAGTTATATTGAAACAGGGGAAATGCGTGCTTAATACCAGATACCTTGCAGGGGCCTCTTCTATCGCGCTGGCCGCCGTCATCACCCTCGGCGCCGGCCAGGCCTTCGCCCAGGACGTGGACGCCGAAGTCTCCGAAGTCGTGGTCACCGGCTCCTTCATCGCCGGCTCGCCGGAAGACGCGGCCCTGCCGGTCAACGTCATCGGCTCCGACGAAATGCAGAAGCAGGGCGCGCCTTCGACGGTGGACCTGATCAAGTCGATCCCCGCGGTCAGCGGCGCCATCGGCGAATCCAACCAATTCGGCGCCGGCCAGACCACCGGCTCGGGGAACGTCAACCTGCGCGGCCTGGGCGCCGAGCGCACCCTGGTGCTTATGAACGGCCGCCGCATGGCCGTCTCGCCGGGCAACATCACCGTCGACACCAACCTGATCCCCTCGGCCGCCATCGGCCGCGTGGAAGTCCTGAAGGACGGCGCCGCCGCCACCTACGGCTCAGACGCCGTGGCCGGCGTGGTGAACTTCATCACGCGCAAGAATCTCGACGGCTTCGAGGTCTCGGGCCAATACTCCTTCATCCCCGGCTCAGACGGTGAGTACACCACGGGCCTGGCCTATGGCTGGGTCGGCGATCGCGGCGACATCCTGCTGACCGCCGGCTACCGCCACCGCTCGGAGTTGAACACCCGCGAGCGCGACTACACCATCCGCTCCATCACCGAGAACCCGCAGGGCGGCTGGTCAACCTTCGGCAGCCCCGGCATCTACCTTTCCAGCGCCAACGGCGGCGCCAGCTTCACCTCGCCCTATCCCGACCCCGGCTGCGCGTTGATCTCCGGTCCCAACTGCGCCTTCCAGTACATCGGCTTCGCCAACCTCATCGAGCGTGAAGAGCACTACCAGCTCTACGGCCAGGTGAACTTCGACATCACCGACACCACCAAGTTCCACTTTGAAGTGCTCTATGCCGGCCACGACGTGCCGGAGGAGAACTCCTCGCCCTCCTATCCGCCGAACAACTTCCCGACGACAGCCACCACCACCAAGCTGCAGGGCAACGGCTTCTTTATCCCGGCCTCCAACCCCGGCCTGCAGGCCCTGATCACCAAGGGGCTGGCCCCGGCGACCGCCGCCACCTCGGGCCTGTTCACCTCCATCGCCTGGCGTCCGCTGGGCGTCGGCGGCAATGGCCTGTACGGTTACGAGGGCAAGGAAGACCGCCGCAAGTTCACCGCCTACCGCGTTTCGGGCGGCTTCAACGGCAAGTTCGAGAACGGCATCGGTTGGGACACCGCCCTGACCTACATGGAAGACCAGAGCGACATCGCCACGCCCGATATCGTGGTGTCCCGCCTACAACTGGCCCTGCGTGGCCTGGGCGGTTCGAACTGCAACGCCGCCACCGGGACCGCCGGCGTCGGCAATTGCCTGTACTTCAACCCCTTCTCCACCGGCGTCGCCGGCAATGTCCTCGACGGCCGCACCAACCCGAACTACGTGGCCTCCACCGAGAACTCCAAGGAAGTTCTGGACTACCTGTTCGAGGACTATGGTTTCGAGACCCGCACCCGGCTGTTCTCGGCCGACCTGGTGTTCAACGGCGAAGCCCCGATCGACCTCGGCGCCGGGCCCTTCGCCTGGGCCCTCGGCGGCCAGTATCGCTGGAGCGGCATCGACCGTCGCGTCAACAACCTGACCAGCATCGCCGTCACCCCCTGCGTCGACAGCCCCACCACCCCGGGCGCCACCTGCGCCGCCCAGAACGGAGCCTTCAGCTTCTTCGGCCCGCTGACCAACTACGACCTGGACTACAGCGTCTGGGCCGCCTTCGGTGAGCTCCAGGCTCCGCTGCTCGACAACCTGACCGCCACGCTCGCGGTTCGCTACGAGAGCTACAGCGGCAATGTCGGCGCCACCACCAACCCCAAGGTCGCGCTGAAGTGGCAGGCCCTGGACTGGCTGGCCTTCCGCGCCTCGGCGGGCTCGACCTTCCGCGCGCCCCCCCAGACCCAGATCGCGCCGGCCTTCACGACCAACCTGGCCTTCACCGCCGTGGCCGGTGGCTATCGCGCCTACGACCTCTACGGCGACCCGAACCTGGAGCCGGAAAAGGCCAACACCCTCAACCTGGGCGTCATCGTCCAGCATGAGGACTTCCAGGCGACCCTCGACTTCTGGAGCTTCGATTTCGCCGGCCCGATCCGCAACGAAAGCGGCTCGGCCATCGTCAACGCCTTGTTCCCGAACGGAACCTCGACGACCCTGCCCAACAACTGCCTCAACCCGGCCTTCGCCGGCCTGCGCAACCGGGTCAACTTCATCGGCGGCGTCTGCCTCCCGGCCAACATCAACCGGGTGCGGATCAACTACGTCAATGGCTCCGACGTGAAGACCTCCGGTCTGGACTTCGCCGCCAGCTACAAGTTCCGCGACGTGCTGGAGGGCACGGTCGGCGTCGGTGTCGATATGACCTACGTGCTGAACTTCGACGTGGCCGCCACCACCATCGAGGGCGTCACGGTGCTTCCGGCGGCCGACTATTCCGGGACCATGGACTACCTCGGCTACGGCTCTCAGCCGAAATGGAAGGCCACCGCCTTCGCCGAATACACCCGCGGCGACCACAACCTGCGTTGGACGCTGCGCTACGTCGACGACATGATCGACACCCGCGGCGCGACCACCTTCACGGCGGCCAGCCCGCTGGGCAAGAAGGTCGACGCCTTCATCACCAACGACCTCAGCTACCGCGTCTTCCTGCCTTGGGACGTGGCGCTGACCGCCTCGGTGATCAACGTCTTCGACGCTGACCCGTCCTTCGCGCGGCTGGACCTCAGCTACGACCCCTTCACCGCCAATCCGCTCGGCCGCTACTTCAAGCTGGGCGTCACCAAAAAGTTCTAGAGGTTCTTCCCCCTCGAGAACTTAACTCAGGGGCGGCCCCTACGGGGGCCGCCCCCTTTTTTAGGCGATTATATACTTTGCAAACCGGTTAGAGTGAGCGGCTACCAACCCGCGCAGGTCGGCGCAAACGCTCGTTAGCTGGCAGTGGGCTCTGCGCGCTTCATGTAGGTCATCAGACTATTCGCGCGGTGCAGGAACTGCATGTTCGGGTGAACGCTGATCTCTTCGTCGATGAACCGAGTGACCCCGTCGAGGTAGTGGCTGTTCTGATAGTCGTGGAAGCAGATCAAGCCGGTGTCCGCCACATGTGGGAACCAAGCTTCGAAATCACCTTTGGTGCCCTCGTAGGAGTGGTCACCATCGATGAAGATCATCCGGGCCGGACCCGTCCAGGACCGCGCGGCCTCTTGGGACCCTGAGACAATCGCCTCCACCACGTCCTCTAAGCCGAACGCGGCCAGATTTCCCCGGAACTGATCATAGGTGGAGCCGGACTCGACGATCTCTACCGTCTCTTCGTGCCCGCCTTTTTGATGTTCCGGCGAGCCCTGAAAGTGATCGACGGCGTGGACTTTACCCCGGCCTGATCGCAGCAGGCCTTGGGCGAGGAAGCAAGTCGACTTGCCCTTGAAGCTGCCGATCTCAACGATGTCGCCTTCAACCGGCCACGTCTCGGCGAAGCTGAGGAGCGCGAAGCCCTCGTGCCAGGATAGGTATCCGGGGACGCTGAGGAACGCGGCCACCTTTTCGAACCGCTCGATATTCTGAGTGAGCTGGAAGAGGAACTCTTGCGGGGTCATGAGCCATGTCTCAGCGGAAGGCGGGAGCAGACGACGTGCCCATCCGCGATTCGGCAAGGCGTCTCCACGTAGCGTTTGCCGCGACTAGTCTTCAACCTCGGTAGGTGCACGCGGCGGGGGTGGCGTGACCACTTTGCGGAGGGTCTCTTCGAAGTGCGCGGGGTCTTCGTCGGCCTCTAGTTGGCGGGCGAGGTCGCGGAACTTTTCGGCCTGACTAGATTCGTGATTTTTATCAGACATGTCTAAGCCGCTCCTGCGCCTTGGCGCAGTCGGCCTTGGCGACTACGCAGCATTCACTGACGAGAGTAGCATATCGGGACACCGGTATATGCTGTTCGGCGGGATTTCATGTGGAGCCGGCCACGCGCAGCGGATCCACGACTTCGTGCGACGTACTCGGCTGGGATCGAAGTATCCCACCGACTCGCTCCAGTGGAAGCATTTCAAAGACGACAAGTTTGATGACTATCGGCGTTTGATAGATTTCTTTGTTTTGGAGAAAGACGCGCAGAGGATCGTCAGGGGCTTAGCGCTTCGGTGCCGCCGTCAGAACCGAACGGGACAAGCTCACCCGAGCGCATGGCCTCGCGGATACGATAGCTCAGGAACCACGCCGTCTTGTAGGTGATCTCAAGCGTGCGGTGCAGCTGGTGGGAGGAGACGCCCTTCTTGCTGGCGGTCATCAGGAAGATCGCTTGCAGCCACTTCGTCAGGGGGAGCTTGGACTCCTCGAAGATCGTGCCCATGCGAACCGTGAACTGGCTCTTGCACTGGCCGCACTTCTTGAGGCCGAAGCGGACGCGCTTCTCAGGGTTCGGCTTGATGGCTGTGACGCGCTCGAAACCGCCGCACTTGGGGCACACTGGACCCTGCGGCCAGATGGTCGCCTCCACCAGGTCGAAGGCAGCTTGTTCGTCGTGGAAGTAGGGGCGGGCGAGAACGGACACGAGCTTGATTCCTTGTAGGAATCTTGTAGCTCAGATCATCGGGTTTGCAAAGTATATAATCGCCCTTTTTTATGCGCGATTACAAGTCCTTGCGCATGAACCAGCGCGGGAACATCGGCGCCGGCCCGTCGATCTGGCCGAACACCTCAAACCCCAGCCGCTCATAGAAGGCCCGCGCCTGGAAGGCGTAGGTGTCGAGCCACATGTTGCGGCAGCCCCGGGCGACCGCCTCGGCCTGCGCCCGGGCCATCAGCTCGGTTCCCAGCCCCTCGCCACGCGCGCCCTCGGGCGTCACCAGCAGACCGATATAGAACGACCCCCACAGCGACAGAGCCCAGAGACCGCCCAGCACCTCGTCGCTGTCTGGCTGGGTGATCGTCAGGGCGAAGGGCAGGCCCTGCGCGTCCCCCACCGTCTTCTGATTGAAGGCCAGCAGGGGCGCCCAGATGGGCATGTAGGCGTCGTCGGGGCGCGCGGCCCCGCGGATGATCAGGTTCATGTCTCGTCTTTCAGATGATGCGCGCGCGCAGGCGCTCGGGCGCGGCCCTGGCGGACCACGCGGTCAGGTCGAACGGGCTGGAGGCGCGGTCAGACCGCGACGAAACCGATCATCATGACGTCAGGCTAGCGGGCCCACGCCGTGGTGGAAAGCGCCCTACTTCTTCGGCGGGTTGGCGCTCAGGTCCATGATCAGCTTGGTCAGCAGGTAGAGCCGGGGCGTCACCGACTTCAGGTCCAGGAATTCCTTCTCGGAGTGGAAGCCGCCGCCCACCGGGCCGAGCCCGTCCAGGGCCGGCGTGCCCGCCTCATAGGCCAGGGCCGATTGCGAGGCGCCGCCGTTGCCGCCGGTGGCGAGCTTCAGGCCGAGGCCCGCATAGATCGCCTGAGCGCGAACGGCCAGGGCGTCGGTCGCCGGGTTGTTGGCCAGCGGCGGGAAGGCGTTCTCGCGGCTGACGGTCACCGTGGTGTCGGGCACCACCGTGGACTTGGCGCTCTCCTTCATCGCGGCCTCGACCCTGTCGAGATCGGCCTTCTGGCGGGCCCGGATATTGACCTGCCCCCGCGCGGCCTCGGGGATAATGTTGTGGCGCGTGCCCGCCTGGATCGTGGTCAGGTTGACGGTCAGTCCGTCGCCGGAGCGCGGGAAGCTCTCCACCGCGGCGAGTTGATGGATCAGTTCGACGGCGGCGTTGCGGCCGTCCTGGGGCGCGACCCCGGCGTGGGCGGCGCGGCCCTTCACGTCGATATTCAGGGTCATCGACCCCTTGCGCCAGACCGTGATGACGTCGGGCTGGTCGCCGGGCTCCAGGTTCAGCTCCACGTCGTGGGCGCGCACCAGCCTGTCGATCAGGGCGCGCGTGCCAGGCGAGCCCCGCTCCTCGCTCGTGTCGAGGAGGAAGGTGATCTTCTCGAAGTTCGTGAAGCCCAGGTCGCGCAGGATCTGCAGCGCGTAGAGCCCCTCGATCACCCCGCCCTTCTCGTCGGCCACGCCGGGGCCGCGGGCATGGTCGCCCTCGACGGAATAGGGCCACTTGGCCACCGTGCCCGGTCCGAACACCGTGTCGATGTGGCCGATCATCAGGATCCTGGCCTTGCCGGTCCCGGTCAGGGTCGCCACCGTGTTCTCGGGCAGGCCGGGAATCTCGGCCGGCACGGTCTCGATGGTCATGCCGAGCGCCTTCAGCCGGGGGACCAGCACGGCCGTGACCTTGCGCCCGCCCTCGATGTCGCCGGTGCCGCTGTCGATGTTCACCACCTGCTCCAGCAGGGCGAGCTGGCCCGCGCGGGCCTTCTCCGCGGCGGCCCAGACCTTGGCGTCCTTGCCCGCGGCCAGGGCCGGGCCTGAGCTCACCAGCAGGGCGGCCACAGCCGCCATCGCAACCCGACTCATACGCATTCCGTCACTCCCGATCCCAGGGCGCGAAGTGTGGCGGTCACGCCCGCGCGATCAAGGGGAAACGGGGTCCGGCCAAGCTTACCGGAGCTTAATTTGCCCTCCTCCCGCGCCTTGCCTATCA
>JAZKFM010000038.1:0-9093 GCA_040386415.1 Pseudomonadota bacterium | reverse complement strand
CGCTGGCCTCACCCCATGGCAGAGGGTGAACAACCTCCTTGGCAACGACACCTAGCCGGCGGTCGCCGTGAGTTTCAGCCCGAGGGCCTGCACCACCTTCAGCACGGTGGCGAACTCCGGATTGCCGTCCTTGGAGAGCGCCTTGTAGAGGCTCTCGCGGCCAAGCCCGGCGGCGCGGGCCACCTCAGACATGCCGCGTGCGCGGGCGATGTCGCCGAGCGCCGCCATGATCAGGCCGGTGTCGCCCTCATCCAGGGAGGCCTGCAGATAGGCGGCCACATCGGCCTCGGTCTTCAGATGCTCGGCGGGGTCCCAAACACGGGTTGTCACGGTCTTGGTCTTCGCCATCATCTGCTCCTAGAGCCGCGCCGCCAGAGCGATCGCCGCGGCGATGTCCCGGCTTTGCGTCCGCTTGTCGCCGCCCGCCAGCAGGATCGCCAAGGTGTCGCCTCGCCGAACGAAATAGACTCGGTAGCCCGGACCATAATCGATCCGCATCTCGCTCACCCCGGAGCCCACAGGCTTTACGTCGCCCGGATTGCCCAAGGACAGGCGGCGGATCCGGATCAGTATCCGTGCGCGGGCCTGCGCATCCCGAAGCGCGTCAAACCAGGCGGCATAAGCCTCTGTCTCGCGAACTTCGATCAAAATCGAATCCTACAAGATACAGGCTGACAATATTAGCCCTCGCCCTTCCTCGGCAGGGCCAGGAACCTGAGCGCAAGGGCCGAGCCGATCAGGGCGAGGAACATGGTGAGCGCCATGGGCCGGGCGGTGCCGTCGTGCAGGACGCCGGTCAGGCCCGAGGCCAAGGCGCCCACGCCGAAGGAGGCCCCGCCCATCAGGGCCGAGACCGAGCCGGCGCGGCGGGTGTCGACGTTCAGGGCGCCGGCCATGGTGTTGCCCTGCATGAAGCCGTAGGTCCCCAGCAGGATGAAGAGCATGGGCAGCACCGTCCACGGGCCGCCGATCCCGGTGACCGCAGCCAGGGCCAGCAGGGCGCCGGCGAAGACCGAGGCCAGGCTCGCGCGGCTGAGCACCTCGTCGGGGGTCGCGCGGCGCAGGGCGTAGCGGTTGATCTGGCTCGATCCGATGACGGCGGCGGCGTTCAGGCCGAACAGCCACGGGAACTGGGTGGGGGTCGCGCCATAGGTCCCCATCAGGAGTTCCGGCGAGGCGGAGATGTAGGTGAAGAGCGTGGCCCCATTCAGGGCCCCGGCCAGGCAATAGCCGATCAGGCGGCGCTGCTTCAGCAGGGCCACGTAGGCGCCGAAGGGGCTCTCCGACATGGCCTGGGCCAGGGTCTCGGCCGAGCGCGACTCCTTCATCCGCCAGAGGGACGCGCCGCCCACCACCAGGCCGAAGGCGGCCAGGAACCAGAAGTTCAGCCGCCAGCCCCCCGCCACCAGCAGGGCGGCGCCGAGCAGGGGCGCCAGGATCGGCGCCAGGCCCATGATCAGGGTCATGAGCGAGAGCATCCGCGCCGTCTCGGTGTGGTTGAAGCGGTCGCGGACCACGGCGCGGGCCACCACGCCGCCGGCGCAGCCCCCCAGGGCCTGGATGAACCGCGCGCCGATCAGCATCTCCGGCGACGACGCCAGGGCGCAGGCGATGGAGGCCAGGATGTAGATGGCCACCCCCACCACGATGGGCGGACGCCGGCCGAAACGGTCGGAGGCCGGTCCGTAAATGAACTGGCCGATGGCCATGCCGGCGAAGAAGGCCGCCAGGGTGCCCTGGGTCTGGGCCGGGCTCGCCCCGAGATCCGCCCCGATCGCCGGCAGGCTGGAGAGGTACATGTCGATGGACATCGGCGCGAAGGCGGTCAGCGATCCCAGCAGGATCACCAGGCCCCACGGGGTCTTCTCCGGGACGTACGGCGCGCGGGGATCGCTCATGGCTTTGTTCTAACCCGGTTCGGCGGGGTGGAAACCGTCAAGGCTTGCCTTCCCCGACCGGAAGCCCTGCATCATGGGTCAAACGCACAAGGAACCGCCCATGTCCGCCGCCCTCGCCCGCCAGATGCCGACCGTGCAGCACGCCGCCGTCAACGGCATCGACATGGCCTATTACGAGGTCGGGCCGCGCGGACAGGGCACGCCGATCATCTTCTGCCACGGCTTCCCGGAACTGGCCTTCTCCTGGCGACACCAGCTGGCCGCCTGCGAGGCCGCCGGCCGTTGGGCCATCGCGCCGGACCAGCGCGGCTACGGCCTGACCTCCCGGCCCGACGCCGTGACCGACTACGACATGGAGCACCTGACCGGCGACCTGGTGGGGCTGATGGATCACCTGAAGATCGACAAGGCGGTGTTCTGCGGCCACGACTGGGGCGGTATCATCGTCTGGCAGATGCCGCTGATGCACCCCGACCGGTGCGCGGGCGTGATCGGCCTGAACACCCCCTTCATGCGCCGGTCGCCCTTCGATCCCATCGCCGCCATGCGCATGGCGTTCGGCGAGGACATGTACATCGTCTGGTTCCAGAAGCCCGGCGTCGCCGACGCGGTCCTGGGCGCCGACCCCGACAAGACCCTGCGCTTCTTCATGCGCAAGCCCGCGTCAGGCGAAGCCATGGACGCCGGCGCCGGCCTGGACATGTCGACCCCGGCCGCCGAGGGCCAGTCGACCTTCGCCTTCGGCGACCTGCTGGACGCCTGGGACAAGTCCGACACCGCCAACCAGCTGCTGAGCGCCGACGAACTGGCCGCCTTCGTGGAGACCTTCGAGGCCACGGGCTTCACCGGCGGCGTCAACTGGTACCGCAACTTCACCCGCAACTGGGAGCGGTCGGCCGACCTGCCGACCCGCGTCGACGGCATCCCCTGCCTGATGATCATGGCCGAGAAGGACGTTGTGCTGTCGCCGGCCATGGCTGACGGCATGGAGGAGGTGATCGGTGACCTGGAGAAGGTGCTGGTGAAGGATTCCGGCCACTGGACGCAGCAAGAAAAGCCCAAAGAGGTCAATGACCTCATCCTCGGCTGGATGGATCGCCGCTTCCCGCGTTAGATAGGGATGATGGAACGCAACACCCCGCCGCCCGCCCTCTCCTCCTCCACGAACCGGCGCGGCCTGTTCCCGGAGAGCGAACCCTTCACCCATGGGTGGATGCCCACCGGGAGCGAGCACGAGATCTTCTATGAGGTCTGCGGCAATCCGGACGGCAAGCCCTGCGTGATCCTGCACGGCGGTCCGGGTGGGGCGATCAACCCGACCATGCGGCGGTTCTTCAACCCGTCGAAGTGGAAGATGGTGCTGTTCGACCAGCGCGGCTGCGGCAAGTCGCGGCCCAACGCCAGCCTGGACGACAACACCACCTGGTCGCTGATCGACGACATCGAGCGCCTGCGCATCCATCTGGGCGTCGAGAAGTGGACCGTGTTCGGGGGCTCCTGGGGCTCGACCCTGGCGCTGGCCTACGCCATCACCCATCCGCAGCGGGTCGAGGCGCTCGTCCTGCGCGGCGTCTTCCTGCTCACTCAGCGCGAGCTGCGCTGGTTCTATCAGGACGGGGCCAGCTTCCTGTTCCCCGACGCCTGGCAGAAATTCCTGGCCCCGATCCCGGAGGCCGAGCGCGGCGACATGGTCACCGCCTATCACCGCCGCCTGACCCACACCGACCGCCGCGTCCAGGCCGAGGCCGCCGCGGCCTGGAGCCAGTGGGAGGGTGACACCATCTCCATCCGCGGCCCGGAGGCGCGGCCGTCGAAGTTCAACGAGATCGACTTCGCTATCGCCTTCGCGCGCATCGAATGCCACTTCTTCGCCAACAAGGGCTTCTTCAGCGAGGACGGCTGGATCCTGAAGAACATCGGCAAGATCCGCGGCATTCCCGGCTGGATCGTCCAGGGCCGGTTCGACGTGGTCACCCCGATGGAGAGCGCCTGGAACCTCAAGACCGCCTGGCCGGAAGCCCGCTTCGAGGTGGTCTGGGACGCTGGCCACGCCTCGACGGAGCCCGGTATCGTCGACGGCTTGGTGCGCGCGACGGACCAGGCCTTCTCGGTCTAGAGATGCGCCTCAGAAGGGGAGCATCTGACTAGAGGAAGCTGCCCTTGCCGCTGGTAACTTCCGAATAGCGGTGGACGCGGACGGCCTGGACCAGGCCAAAGCCGATCATGACGGTGGCCATGACGGTGCCGCCGTAGGAGAGCATCGGCATGGGCACACCCACCACCGGCGCCAGGCCCATCACCATGCCGCCATTGATCATCACATAGAGGGCGAAGGTGGCGGTGACCCCCGCCGTCGCCAGGCGACCGAAGTGGGAGTGAGCCAGGGCCGCGGTGCGCAGGGCCATGAAGATCACCACGGCGTACAGGAACAGCACGGAGAAACAGCCCACGAAGCCGAACTCCTCGGCCAGGGTCGCGAAGATGAAGTCGGTCTGCTTTTCCGGCAGGAAGTTGAGCTGGCTCTGGGATCCCAGGCCGTAGCCCTTGCCCAGGAAGCCACCGGAGCCCAGCGCGATCTTCGACTGCAGGATGTGGTAGCCCGAGCCCGACGGATCGCTCTCCGGGTCCAGGAAGGTGAAGATGCGTTTGCGCTGGTACTCGTGCAGCACGAACATCACCATCGGCGGCACGGAGACGACCGCCGCGCCGATGCCGGTGGCGATCACCCGCCAGTCGAGGCCCGCCAGCACCACCACCGCCACACCGGTCATGAGGATCAGCATCGCGGTGCCCAGGTCGGGCTGGTGCGCCACCAGGACCACCGGGGCGGCGATCATCAGGACCGGCACCAGCAGCCACCAGGAGAAGCGGGCGTCGTCGGCCGAGATCGAATGGTAGAAGCGCGCCAGGCCCAGCACGATCCCGAGCTTCATGACCTCCGACGGCTGGAAACTGCCCAGGGGCCCCAGGTCGAGCCAACGCTGCGCGCCCATGCGCACGTCGCCGATCACCTCCACCAGGACCAGCAGCACGAGGCCGACCCCATAGAGGGGGTAGGCGATGGCGAACCAGACCCGCAGGTCCACCATGGCCAGGACCACCATCACCACGAAGAGGACCCCGAAGCGGAACAGGTGCGCGCCCGCCCAGGGCTCCCAGGACGACCCGGCGATGGAGAACATCATCAGGGCGCCCGCCCCGGCGATCAGGCACAGGGCGAGGGAGAACAGCCAGTCGATTTCGCTGAACTTGACCACCAGCCGGTCGCGTTCGCCCGGGCGGGTCAGGGCGCTGACGGTCATACCGCGCCTCCGGACGGGCGAGGCGGCGCCGGCGGTGCGCCAGGCACGGGCGCGCCAGGCGCTGCGCCCTCGGCGAGGCCGTCGGGGGTAAGTTCGGGCATGGGCAGGGGCTTCTCGATCCGGGCTCGGATCTCGGGGTCCTTCAGCAGGGCCACCCGCATCACCTCGCGGGCTCGCGGGGCGCCGGCCGTGGCGCCGCCCAGGCCGCCGTGCTCGACGATGACCGACAGCGCATAGCGGGGCGCGTCATAGGGGGCGAAGGCGACGAACAGGTTGTGGTCCTTCAGCTTCCACTGGACGCTGGCGGAGTTGCGGTCGGCCACGCCGTCATAGCTGCGCACCTGGGCGGTGCCGGTCTTGCCGGCCATCATGACGTCCCCCAGGCCAAGCTGGCTCTGGCGATAGGCGGTGCCGGTGACATCATTGGCCACGGCGATCATCGCGCCGCGCACATAGTCGATGTGCGCCTGCTGGAACGGCAGGTCGGGGACCGCGGCGCCGCTGGGCAACTCCTTGCCGCCGATCGAGCGGACCAGACGCGGGTTCAGCGCCTTGCGGCCATTGGCCAGGCGCGCGGTCATCACCGCCAGCTGCAGGGCGTTGACGTTCACATAGCCCTGGCCGATGCCGTAGCTGACGGAGTCGCCCGGCTGCCACACAGGCTCGCGTTTCACGGCCTTCCGCTTCCACTCCTTGGACCCCACGATCCCCTTCTTCTGCCCGGGAATCCCCAGGTCGAAGGTCTGGCCGAAGCCGAGGGCCTGGGCCGCGCGCGCGATGGGATCGGGCCCGATCCTCAAGGCGGTCTGGTAAAAATAGACGTCGCAGGAGTTCTTGATGGCGTCGTGCATGTTCTGGGAGCCGTGCCCCCCATGCTTCCAGCACCGCCAGGTGCGGCCGCCGAAGTACCAGCCCCCCGAACAGTGGACCCGCACCTCCGGATCGATACCGGCTTCGAGGGCGGCCAGGGCCACCGTCGGCTTGAAGGTCGAACCGGGCGGGTAGAGGCCCGACATCGCCTTGTCCAGCAGGGGCTTGCGCTCGTAGTTGGCCAGGGCCTGGTACTCGGGCCGGGTCATGCCGCGCACGAAGCGGTTGGCGTCGAAGCTGGGCGCCGAGGCCATGCAGAGCACGTCGCCGGTCCGGCAATCGAGCATGACCACCGCCCCGCTCTCGTCGCCCATCACCTCGAGCGCCCGGGTCTGGATATCGGCGTCGAGGGAGAGCTGGATCTCGGCGCCGGGGGTGGCGGGGATATCGCCTTCGGAATCCTGGCGGACCTGACGGCCGTTGGCGTCGACCTCCACCTTCTGGGCGCCGGGCCGGCCGCGCAGGCGCAGGTCGAAGGCCTTCTCCACCCCCTGGCGTCCGATGCGGAAGCCGGGGTGAAGCATGATGGCTTCGGAGTTCGGGCCCGTGGGCTGGATATCCTCGCGGTTCACCTTGGCCACGTAGCCGATCACGTGGGCGAAGGCTCCGCCGTGCGGATAGACCCGGACCTCGCCCATGTCGGCGGTGACGCCTGGCAATTCCGGCGCGCGCACATTGATGGCCGAGAACTGCTCCCAGCTCATGTCCTCCATCACCGAGACCGGCGAGCGCTTGGGTGCGCGCAGCAGGTCCTTGGTCAGGCGGGCCTGACGCTCGGCGTCCAGGGGCACGAAGTGTGCGAGGGTTTTCACCGTGCCCTCGGGATCCATCTTGCCGTCCTTGGCCACCAGCAGGCGGAAGTTCGGGCGGTTGGAGGCCAGGATCACCCCGTTGCGGTCGACGATCAGGCCCCGCGGCGGCGGCACCAGCCGGAAGTTGAACTGGTTGGAGGCCGACATCTTCTCATAGCGCTGGGCCTCCACGAGCTGAAGGTGGGCCAGGCGGCCGGTGAGCGCCAGCAGGCCCAGGCCCGACAGGCCGCCCATGAGGAAGGCTCGGCGGTGGAAGACCCCCTGCCGCTCATTGACCTCGGTGAAGAAGATGGAGGGCTCGCTCATGCGCCCAATGTCCTAGCGGAACCGCACATCGGCGTCCTCGAACCTGTCGATGAGCCTGTGGGCGAAGGGATAGAGCAGGATTGTGGCGAGGAATTGCCACGCCACCGCGATCAGGCTGGGGGACGCCCGGGCGTCCAGCCGGGTGAACAGGAACCCGGCCAGGCTGGCGATGGCGCAGGCCGCGGCGAACCAGGCCCACATCATCGGCCGGCTCTGGCCCACCATCCAGTTGCGCGAGAGCAGGACGACGCCATAGGCGGTCAGCAGCGACAGGGCCCAGAGCCCCACCGGCGATCCCCAGAAGATGTCGAGGATCAGCCCCATCAGCAGGACGCCGAAGGGCGCCAGGATCGAGGGCCGGATCACCGCCCAGGCGAAGGCTGGGACCATGCAGAACACCGGCTCAGGCAGCTGCAGGCCAAAGACCCGCAGGGGGACGCCAAACAGCAGGGTCCAGCCCAGGCATTGCAGCATGGGAAAGCCAAGCCAGCGCCACGGATCCAGTGGACGGGCGGCCGAAAGGCTCAAAATGGCACCTCCGCCGGCGCGCTCGCCGTGGGCGCCGGGGGGGGCGTCGCGGCGGCGGAGGTCGGTGCGGGCGGCTTGGCCGCGGGCCTTGGCGGCGCAGGTCTCGGCGTCGCGGGCCTGGCCGCAGCGGGCCTTGGCGGCGTGACCGTGGTGGCGGTGAATGTGGTCGGCGGCTTGGGCGCCGGGGCGCCGGGCGTCACAGGCCCGCTGAGGCCTTCAACGGGTCCGGACGGCGGCGGCGCAGGCATCCTGTCCAGCTCCTCCCTCTGGGCCTTCTCGAGCTGGGAGAAGTCCTGGAACAGCAGGATCCGGACGAAGTCGATGGGCGCGGCGTCGGAGGCCAGGATCACCCGCCAACGGCCGTCCAGCCCCTTGACCGCCACCCCCACCGGCAGGCCGCGCGGCAGCACGCCGCCGTCGCCGGAGGTCAGGACCCGGTCGCCCTGCTTCACCGGCTCCTTGCCGCGCAGGTACTCCAGCTTCGGATTGGGGCCGCCGTCGCCGGTCAGGATGGCGCGCGCATTGGTGCGGTCGATCATCACCGGGGTGCGCGAGGCGATGTCGGTCAGCAGCAGGATGCGGCTGGCGCCCCGGGTCACCCCGATGATCCGGCCGACGAGCCCGCTCTCGCTCATCACCGGATTGCCCGGCTGAATGTTCTTCTCGACGCCGGCGTTGGCCAGGCGGGTATTGGCGAAGGGGCCGCGGCTGTCGCTCACCGTCCGGGCGGCGACCATCGGGATCGGCGGCTCGGTCTTGAGGCCGAGCAGCGACTTGTAGCGGTCATTGGTGTCGCGGAGCGCAATGGCCACGTCGCGCCACTGGCGGGCTTCCTTGAGCTCGGCCTTGAGCTTGCGGTTCTCGGAGACCGCGAACAGGTAGTCGCGGATGTTCTCCATGCCCAGGCCGGTCCAGCGGCCGGGCGCGGCGAGCGCGCCGCTGACGGGCGCGGCGACCGCGTCCCCCACCTGGCGGGTCACGCCATAGGCTTCGGACTGGAAGGTCTCGCGGCGGTCGGACATCAGCAGGGCCACGGCCACGACGACAGCCACGATCAGGGCCACCGCGGCTGTCCAGGCCAACGGCACCTTCAGTTCGCCAAACGGACTTTCTCGAAAAGCCACCTAGCCGCCCGTCCTCAGGGTGACGGGACGCCCCGTCTCCCCACGCCGATTTGCAAGTATTACGCCAGCGTCGATTCGAGCACGCCCTTCATCCACTTGGGATGTTCGAGCACCTTGCCGCAGCCCAGCGCCACGCAGGACAGCGGGTCGTCGGCCACCGTCACCGGCAGGCCGGTGTGATCGCGGATTTCGGCGTCCAGGCCGCGCAGCAGGGCGCCGCCGCCGGTCAGCATGATGCCCTTGTCGGCGATGT
>JAZKFM010000037.1:0-13540 GCA_040386415.1 Pseudomonadota bacterium | reverse complement strand
GGCGCAGCTTTTCGCCGCATATCGGGTCGACGAGACCGACGCGGGCGGCCTGGCGGCCTGACCTGGCCGCCACTTGGCCCTTGCATGGGCCGGGCTCGCGGCCTAGCCCAGACGAATGCGATTGTCGCTTCCCGGCGTGCAGACCCGAACCCTCGGCGCGACCCTCAGCGGTTATGTCGGCGCAGCCCTGATCTCGGGCCTCGCCATCGCCGCGCGGTGGGCTCTGACGCCGGTCTTCCAGGACCGGCCCTTCTTCCTGCTGTTCATGCCGGCGGTGATCCTCAGCGCCGCAATCTGGGGGCCCGGCCCCGCCCTGTGCGCGTCTGTCCTCACCTTTGGCGCGGGCGTCGCCCTCAGCGACCTCAGACTGGCCTCCCATCCCGCCGACCAGTTGAACGCCCTGATGTTCCTGCTGATGGGGCTGGCCGTCGCCTACGGGGGTTGGCGCCTGCGCCGCCAGAGCGAACGCGCCGCCGACGCCCTGGTCCACCTGGGGGAGCGGGAGGCCCACCTCAGGTCCATCCTGGAGACCGTGCCCGACGCCATGGTGGTGATCGACGAGCACGGCCTGATGCAGTCCTTCAGCACCACCGCCGAGCGGCTGTTCGGGTGGAAGGCCGAGGAGGTCATCGGCCGCAATGTCAGCATGCTGATGCCGCAGCCCTACCGCGACGCCCATGACAGCTACCTCCTGCGCTACCTGACCACTGGCGAGCGGCGCATCATCGGGATCGGCCGCGTGGTGGTGGGGGAGCGCAAGGACGGCTCCACCTTCCCCATGGAGCTCTCGGTCGGCGAAATGCAGTCGAGCTCTGAGCGGTTCTTCACCGGCTTCGTCCGCGATCTTTCCGAAAGCCAGGCCACCGAACGGCGGCTGCAGGACCTGCAGGCCGAACTGGTCCACGTCTCCCGCCTGACGGCGCTGGGGGAAATGGCGTCGGCCCTGGCGCACGAGCTGAACCAGCCCCTGTCGGCCATCGCCAACTATGTGAAGGGCTCGGTCCGCATCCTCGATCAGGAAACCCCGGATCCGGCCAAGGTCCGCAACGCCCTCATCCAGGCCGGCGACCAGGCCCTGCGCGCCGGGGAGATTATCCGCAGGCTCCGCGACTTCGTCTCCAAGGGCGAGTCCGAGCGCCGGGTCGAGCCCCTGACCAAGCTCATCGAGGAGGCCGGCGCCCTGGCCATGATCGGTGCCAAGGAATCCGGGGTCAGGGTCAGTTTCGACATTTCGCCGGCGGCGCCCTATGTGCTCGCCGACAAGGTTCAGGTGCAGCAGGTGCTTCTGAACCTGATGCGCAACGCCATCGAGGCGATGCAGGACAGCCCCCGGCGCGCCCTCACCATCAGCTCCGCCCTGGGCGAGGACCACAATGTCATCGTCAAGGTGATCGACACTGGCCCCGGCATCGCCCCTGAGGTGGCCAGCCGCCTCTTCCAGCCCTTCGTCACCAGCAAGAGCACGGGTATGGGCGTCGGGCTTTCCATTTCGCGTACGATCATCGAAGCTCACGGCGGTCGCATCTGGGCCGAATCCGCGCCGGGCGGTGGGACAGTGTTTTCGTTCACCCTGAAGACGGTCCCGGAGGAGGAGCTGGACGTTGACGACTGACGCACTCGTGCATGTGATCGACGACGACGACGCCATGCGCGATTCCCTGTCCTTCCTTCTGGACAGCGCCGGGTTCGAGACGCGCACCTATGACTCCGCCACGGTGTTCCTGGAGGAGGCCTCACGCCTCTCCGGCGGCTGCATCGTCACCGACGTGCGCATGCCGGGCATGAACGGCCTGGAGATGTGCCGTCACCTCAAGGCGATGCATATCGACCTGCCGATCATCATGATCACCGGCCATGGCGACGTGGCCCTGGCGGTGGAGGCGATGAAGGCGGGTGTCGCCGACTTCCTGGAGAAACCCTTCGACGACGAGGCCCTGCTGCGCGCCATCCGCTCGGTCCTCGCTCAGGCCCGTCCAGGCGCGCCCCCGCAGAGCTCGGGACCGTTCCAGGCCTTCCTGGCCAGCCTGTCGCCGCGCGAGACCGAGGTGCTGCGCGGCGTCGTCGACGGCAAGGCCAACAAGGTGATCGCCTTCGAGCTGGGCATCAGCCCCCGGACCGTCGAGGTCTACCGCGCCAACGTCATGACCAAGACCGGCGCGTCCAGCCTCTCTCAGCTCATTCGCATGGCCTTGACGGCCGGCTTCGCCTGACCGCGCGATTGCGCTGTATCAAAGTCGGGGGTCTCGCCGCGGCCTAGGGTTTCCAGATTCCCTGGAGGCCGCGCTTGTCTAAACCCCCACCCGCCATCCGCACGGTCGTCCTCGTCGATGACGACAGCGCCCTGCGTCTGGCTCTGACCTTCATGCTGGAACTGGACGGGTTCGCGGTCACGGCGCTGGAGAGCGGCGAGGCGCTCCTGCAGGCCGACCTCCCGCCCGCCCCGGTGTGCCTGGTCCTTGACCAGAACCTCACCGGTGTCACGGGCCTCGAAGCCCTGGCCGTCCTGCGCGCCAGGAGGGTGCAGCTCCCGGCGGTGCTCATCACCAGCCACCCGCGGATCAGCACCCGCGAGACTGCGGAGGCTCTGGGCGCCGTCATCGTCGAGAAGCCCCTGCTGGGGGAGTCTCTCAGCGCCGCCATCAACGCCGCCCTGGCCTGAGGGCGCCTCACAGCGCCTTAGAGTGCCGTCCCGCCTCCGCCGTGAAATAGGTGTCGAACACGGCGCAGACCGACCGCACCACCAGTCGCCCCAATTCCGAGACCGTCAGCCGCGCGTCCAGGATTTCCACCAGACCGTCATCGGCGAACCGCGTCAGATCCGAAAGCTCCGGCGCCAGGTCACTCAGGCTCCGGCCATGCCGGGCGCAGACCGCGGCGAGATCAACCGAGAGATCGCACATCAGCCGCTCGATGATCTCGGCGCGGAACCGGTCGTCGTCGGTCAGGGCGACCCCTCGGGCGATGGGCAGGTCGCCTGCGACCACCGCGTTGCGCCAGGGAAGTTCCTGGGCGACGTTCTGCACCAGGCCCTGCGGGAGGCTGCCGATCGAGGAGGCCCCCAGGCCGAGCAGGGTCTGGGCGCTGTCGGTGGTGTAGCCCTGGAAATTGCGCCGCAGCAGGCCCTCCCGCTGGGCGGCCGCCAGCGTGTCGTCCGGCAGGGCGAAGTGATCCAGGCCGATGCGGACATAGCCCTCCGACACCAGGCGCTCGGCGGCGGCCTCGCTCTGGTCGAGACGCTCGGCCGCGCCCGGCAGGGCCGACTGGTCGATCAGCTGCTGGTGGGCCTTCATCCACGGCACGTGGGCGTAGCCGAACAGGGCGAGGCGCTCAGGTCTCAGGGACACGATCTTGTCGACGGTGGTCAGGGTGTTGACCGTGGTCTGGTGCGGCAGACCGTACATCAGGTCCAGGTTGATCGATCCGACCCCGGCCTCCCGCAGCCACGCCACACATTGGGCGATCTCCTCGAAGCTCTCCTCGCGGTTCACGGCGGCCTGGACCTGGGGCGACAGGTTCTGCACCCCCAGGCTGGCGCGCGACAGGCCGTGCGAGGCCGCCGCCTGGACCCAGTCGCGGGTCAGGACCGCGGGGTCCAGCTCGGCGGCGATCTCGGCGTCCTCGGTGACCCTGAAGATCCGCCGCAGGGCGCCGAAGATGGCGTCCATCTCCGCCGGGGCCAGCATGTTGGGGGTGCCGCCGCCGAGGTGAATGGCGTTGGCCGGCAGGCGCCCTGGCAAGGAGGCTTCCAGCAGGGCCGCCTCGGCGAGCAGATGCTGGACGTAGTCTCCCACGGGCTCATGCCGGTTCACCGCCCGGGTGTTGCACCCGCAGTACCAGCACAGGCGGGCGCAGAAGGGGATGTGCAGATAGAGAGAGACCGGATCGGTGGCGGGAAGCGCCGCCAGCCAGCTCCGATAGGTCGCCGCGTCCACCGCGGGCGTGAACTGCACGGCGGTTGGATAGCTGGTGTAGCGCGGGGCCCTGCCGTCGTACCTGGCGATCAGTTCGTCCAGGGCCAGGGTTACGGGCTTGGGAGCGTGCAGGACGGAAGGCGAGGTCACGACGAAATCTCCGGGAAGGGTCGCCCCATTCACTCCGGATCGGTGTCGCTCGCCGTGACCTGGATCAAAGCCGGCGGTCCCATGTCATCGTCGTTCAGCAGGATGCGGGCGGCGTCGCCGGCGGGGTCTTCGTACTGGCCGCTGCGCACGGTCCACCAGAAGCCCCACAGCCCCAGCAGGGCCAGCATCACGGAAAAGGGCGCCAGCAGGAAGAAGATGGTCATCGGCCGGTCCGGTGCATGCGCAGGGCGTTGAGGGTCACCACCAGGGACGAGCCCGACATGGCCAAGGCCGCGACGAAGGGATTGATCAGGCCCAGCATGGCCGCCGGCGCCGCGATCAGGTTGTAGAGCGCGGAGAATCCGAAGTTCTCCAAGGCGCGCCCCCGGGCGGCGCGCGCCACGTCGATGGCGGTGACCACCGCGCCCAGGCCCTCGCCGGAGAACACCAGGTCGGCGGCGTTCTGGCTGGCGTCGAGGGCTGTGCCGGGCGCCATGGCCGCATGGGCCGTGGCGAGTGCGGCGGTGTCGTTCAGCCCGTCGCCCACCATCAGCGACCTGTGGCCGGCCCGGGCCAGGCTCTCGACCCAGGCGGCCTTGTCGGCGGGGGTCATGCCGGCGCGCCAATGGCGCACGTCCACGTCCTCAGCGACGGCGCGCACGGCGTCCGGCAGGTCGCCCGACAGGATCTCCACGCTCAGTCCCCGGGCGCGGAGGTCGGCTATGGTCTGGCGCGCGTCCGGCCGCAGGCTGTCGGCGAACCGGAAGCGGACCTTGGTGTCGCCCTCGAAACCGAACCAGAGCTCGGTCTCCGAGCCCTGCGCCCCTTCGGCGCCGACGAAGGACGCCCGGCCGAGACGGGCGCGAAGGCCGTGGATGACGCCCTCCACCCCCTGTCCGGCGGTCTCCACGACGTCCTGCGCCAGCTCGCTTCCACCATCCTGCGCCGCCAGGGCGCGCGCCAGGGGATGGGAGGAGGCCCGCGCCAGGGGTGCGGCGAGGGCCACGGCGGCCAGGTCAGGATCGATCAGGGTCGGCCGGCCAAGGGTCAGGACCCCGGTCTTGTCGAACACCACGTGGGTGACCTCCGCCAGCCGCTCCAGGGCGGCGCCGGACTTCACCAGGACCTGCTTGCGGAACAGCCGCGCCGAGGCCGCCACCTGCACTGCGGGGACCGCGAGGCCGAGCGCGCAGGGGCAGGTGATGATCAGCACCGCGACCGCCCGCAGCAGGGCCTCGCGCGGGCCCAGGCCAAGACCCCAGCCCAGGACGAAGGTCAGGGCCGCGGCGGTGTGGACCACCGGGACATAGATGGCGGCGGCGCGGTCGGCCAGGCGCACATAGCGCGACTTCGACTGCGCGCCGGCCTCCACCAGCCGCGCGATGGCCGCCACAGCGGAGTCGTCGGACCGCGCCTCGGCCCGCAGGGTGAGCATGCCCGACAGGTTGAGCGCCCCGGCGCGGCACAGGTCTCCCTGGCCGACGGCGACCGCGCGCGACTCTCCGGTCAGCAGCGCATTGTCGAGCTGGGAGGCGCCGGCCTCGATACGGGCGTCGACGGGCAGGCGCTCGCCGGGACGCACCAGGATCAGGTCCCCCACGGCGATCTCCGCCAGGGGCCTGCGATGCTGGCCGCCATCGGAGGTCACGACCGTGGCGGCCGGCGCCTGCATGGCCAGGAGGTCGGCGGCGGCGCTCCGGGCCCGGCTGCGCAGGGTGTGGTCGAGCCAGCGGCCGATCAGCAGCAGGAACAGCAGGGAGATGGCGGCGTCGAAATAGGTGTCGCGCCCGTGCAGCAGGGTCTCGACGAAGCTGATCGCGAGGCTCAGCAGCACCCCGATGGAGATCGGCACGTCCATGTTCGCCCGGCCCACCCGCAGGGAGCGCCAGGCCGACTGGAAGAAGGGCATGCCGGCATAGAGGGCGCAGGGGGTGGCGATCAGGCCGCTGGCCCACTGCATCATGGTCAGGGCCGCGGGGCCCAACTCCTGGCCAAACAGCCCCGCCCAGATCGGCACCGAGAACATCATGGCGTTGCCGGCGCCGAAGGCCGCGACGCCCAGCGCCAGGGTCAGGCGCCGGCCCTCCCGGTCCTGGGCGGCCGCGGCCTGGCCCGGATCATAGGGCGCGGACTCGTAGCCCAGCTTCTCGAGGGTCGACATCACCCGTCCGGGATCCCCGGACCGGCCCTCGAACCCCACCGTGAGCTTGCCGCTGGTGAGGTTCAGCCGAGCGCTTCGCACGCCGGGCAGGGCGGTCACGCCCCCCTCGATCTTGGCCATGCAGGCGGCGCAACGGGCGCCCTTCACCAGCAGGTCGAAGGTCGCCCCGCCGTCCTGGGCGGGCTTCAGAAAGGCCGAATAGTCCGGCGCGACGTCATAGGTCACGGCCATGTCAGCCTCCGCTCGGCCTCGAACCGCGCGCCGGCGGGGTCTTCAGCCAGCAGGCTGAGGTCCCAGGCGCCGCTCAGGCCGCCGAAGCGGGCCGAATAGGTTCCGGGCGCGGTCTCCGCCAGCAGGGCGTCCTTCCGGCCGCTCTCGGTCGCCGGGCGCTGCAGCTTGGCGGCGACCTTCAGGCCGGTCAGCGGGCCGCCGGTGCGGTCGCGGAAGGTGACCACCACCGCGCCGTCGGGCCCGGCCTGCGCCGCCGCGCGCCATCCGAGCCGGGACTGCGCCTCGAGCTGCGCCAGCTTGGCGTTATAGGCGACCCCGTCCTCATACGGCGTGCGCGAGACCTCTCCGGGATAGGTGCGGATGGCCATCACCGTGAAGGCGACATTCACGACGATCACCACCAGGAAGAAGCCGACGAAGATCCCCAGGACGTGCAGGCCCTTCAGCTCGAAGCTCTTGTGCGGGATGTCGGTCATGGCGCGTTCGCGGCCCCAGAGAGGAAGTTGGTCTCGACGTTCACGATCTCGTCGCCTGCGCGCACCGCGAAGGCCGCGGGCATGTTTGGCGCCTCGATCGCGGCGGCGGGCACGGTGACGAAGACCCGCACCGCGCGCACCTCGTTGGCCTCGACGCGGACGCTCAGGGTCTCGCCCGCCGCCTTGGCGCCGGGCGTGCGCAGCTTGGCGCCGGGCGGTCCGGTGAAGCTCACCTGGACGTCCTTGGCCTCAAATCCGCGGTTGGCGATCTTCAGTGTGTAGCCGTCACGGATCGCCCCGTCGTGCAGGCGCACGAACATGGGATTGCGGTCCCGCAGGACGTGGACATCCAGGGCGCTGCGGTGGGTCAGGCCCCAGATCATCAGGGCGCTCACCAGGCTCAGGGCCACCGCGTAGTAGGCGGTCCTGGGCCGCAGCAACCGGTAGACCGGCGGCCGCCCCACCTCACGCGCGGCGACCGCGGCGTCGGTGTCGTAGGCGATCAGGCCCTTGCGACGGTCGATCTTCTCCATGATCTCGTCGCAGGCGTCGATGCACAGGCCGCAGTTGATGCACTCGAGCTGGGAGCCGTCACGGATGTCGATGCCCGCGGGGCAGGCCACGACGCAGGCGTTGCAGTCGATGCAGTCGCCCCGGCCCTCCCAGGGCTGGCCCTTCTTGTGCGGGCCGCGGGCCTCGCCCCGGTCGCGCAGATAGGTCACCTGCAGGGAATGCTGGTCCAGCATGGCCCCCTGAATACGCGGCCAGGGGCAGAGATAGGTGCAGACCTGTTCGCGCATGTGCCCGGCGAAGGCGTAGGTGGTCACCGTCAGCAGGGCGCAGAAGATGTAGGCCGTGGCGGGCGCCTGGCCGACCCAGAAGTCGGCCAGCAGGGTGGGGGCGTCGTGGAAGTAGAAGATCCACGCGCCGCCCGTGCCGAACCCGATCCCCAGCCAGACCGCATGCTTGCCGACCTTCCGCCAGGCCTGGTCGAAGGACCAGGGACTGGCGTCGAGCTTCATCCGGGCGTTGCGGTCACCTTCGAAGGCCCGCTCCACATAGATGAACAGGTCGGTCCACACCGTCTGCGGGCAGGCGTAGCCGCACCAAAGACGGCCGAACATGGCCGTCACCAGGAAGAGGCCGAGGGCGGAAATCACCAGCAGGCCGGTGATGAAATAGACCTCCTGCGGCCAGAGCTGGATGCCGAAGAAGTAGAACCGCCCACCGGCGAAGTCGACGAGCACCGCCTGGTCGGGCAGGACGCCCGGACGCTCCCATCGGATCCAGGGGGTGACGTAATAGATCGCCAGCATCAGGACCAGCAGGACCCACTTGATCCGCCGCCACTGGCCGTGGACCAGTTTCGGATAGATCGGGGTCCGGGGCTTGTAGAGGCCCAGGGTGAAGCCCTTGGCCCGCGCCTTCGCCGCCGCCGAGACGGGGCCGGAGCCCTCTCCGGGCGGCGGTGGCGTGGGCTTGGTCCGATCGATGACGACGGTCATGGTTACGCTCTACTGGCCGCCGGCGTTGGCGTGGATGTAGACTGCCAGGGCCTTGATGGTTTCGGGGCTGAGGCGGCCTTCCCAGGTCGGCATGACGCCGCCCTGGCCGGTCCAGATCTGGTTGCGGATGTCGGCGCGCTCGGACCCGTACAGCCACTCCGAATCGGTGAGATTGGGCGCGCCCTGCTTGATGTCCCCCTTGCCCTGGGGACCATGGCAGGCCGAGCACTGCGCGACATAGATGGGCGCGGCGCGCTTGATGGCCGCGACATTGGCCGGCCGGCTCGACAGCGCCACCACGAATTCGGTCAGGTCATCGACCTGGGCCGGTGGCAGGATCTGGTCGCGGCCGAAGGCGGGCATCTGGGACTGGCGCGTGTTCGGATTGTCCGAACGGACCCCGACCTGGAGGGTGTGCTGAATCTCCTCGAGGCTGCCGCCCCAGAGCCAGACGTCATCCCGCAGGTTGGGATAGCCCTTGAAGCCGGTGCCGCCCACGCCATGGCAGGTGGCGCAGTTGTCACCGAACACGGACTGGCCAACCGCGAGCGCATAGGCCTGCAGCTTGGGATCAGCCTCGATGGTCTCCAGCGAGGCGGTGCGCAGCATGGCCCCCTCGGCTCCGCGCTGTTGGTTCAGGGCCTCCAGCTGCCGGGCCACATCGACCCGGTCGGACTGGCCCAGCACCCCCTTGGCGTAGCTGTTGACCCCCGGCCAGGACGGCATCAGCACCCAGTAGATCGCCGCGATGACGATGCAGCCGTAGAAGATGTAGAGCCACCAGCGGGGCAGGGGATTGTCCAGCTCTCGGATGCCGTCCCACTCGTGGCCGGTGGTCTCGACGCCGGAATGCTCGTCGGTTTCACGGTTGGACATGGTTGTCCTCATTGTCCTCCAGCGGCAGAGCCGCGAGGCGCTTGAAAGTCTCGGTGTGGCGAGGCCAGAGGGCGTAGATCACCACGGCGAAGAAGAGGGCGGCGAAGTAGACCGTCCCCCCCTGCTGGGCGAAGCGGGCGACCGCTTCGTACGAGAGGCCGCTCATCGCTGGTTCTCCGGGGCTTCGGCGCGATAGGTGCGGAAGTCCACCAGGGTCCCCAGCATCTGCAGGTAGGCGATCAGGGCGTCCATCTCGGTGACCCTGTTGGGATCGCCGTCGAAGTCGCGCTGGGCCAGCTTGGCGCCGTAGCGCTTCTTCAGGGCCGTGGCGCGGCTGTCGAAGGGATCGGCCTGGGCCTCGAGATCGTCCTTGGCGTGGTCGATCTGGTCCTGGGTGTAGGGCACCCTGACCTTGGTCATGGCCGAGAGCTTGGCCTGGACTTCGCGGTAGTCGAGCTCCTTGTCGCGCAGGAAGGCGTAGGGCGGCATCACCGATTCCGGCACCACGGAGCGCGGGTCGGTCAGGTGGTCCTTGTGCCAGCTGTCGGAGTACTTGCCTCCGACCCGGGCCAGGTCCGGCCCGGTGCGCTTGGAGCCCCACTGGAAGGGGTGGTCGTACATGCTCTCGGCGGCCAGGCTGTAGTGGCCGTAGCGCTCGACCTCGTCCCGCAGCGGGCGGATCATCTGCGAGTGGCAGGTGTAGCAACCCTCACGGACGTAGATGTCGCGTCCCTCGAGCTCCAGCGGCGTGTAGGGCCGCATGCCCTCCACCTCCTCCACCGTGCTCTCGAGATAGAAGAGCGGCGAGATCTCCACGAGGCCGCCGATGGAGACGACGATGACGATGCCGATGATCATCCACAGCGAATGACGCTCGAACTTGGCGTGCTTGTTCCACATGGTCAGGGCCCCTACTGCGCCGCTGCGAGGGCGGGCAGGGATGCTGCGCCTTGAGGCTGGGCCTCATGACCGGGCATCCTGACGGTCCGCCAAAGGTTGTAGGACATGATCACCGTGCCGGAGAGGTACATGAGCCCTCCGAGCGTACGGATGATGTTCTCGATGTGCTTGGCCGCGACGGTCTCGACGAAGCTGTTGGCGAGGAAGCCCTGAGGCGTGTACTCGCGCCACATCAGGCCTTCCATGATGCCGGAGACCCACATCGCGGCGATGTAGAGCAGGATGCCCGTCGTCGCGATCCAGAAGTGCCACTCGATCAGGGTGTTGGAGTAGATGCGGTCCTTCTTCCACAGCCAGGGGACCATGCAGTAGACGGCCCCGAAGGAGATGAAGCCGACCCAGCCCAGGGCCCCGGAGTGCACGTGGCCGATGGTCCAGTCGGTATAGTGGGAGAGCGCATTGACCTCCCGCAGGCTCATCAGCGGGCCCTCGAAGGTGGACATGCCGTAGAAGGCCAGCGCCACCACCATCATGCGGATGACCGGGTCGGTGCGCAGCTTGTCCCAGGCGCCCGACAGGGTCATCAGGCCGTTGATCATGCCGCCCCAGGAGGGCATCCAGAGCATGATCGAGAAGGTGGCGCCCAGGGTCTGGGTCCACTGCGGCAGGGCGGTGTAGTGCAGGTGGTGCGGGCCCGCCCAGATGTAGATGAAGATCAGCGACCAGAAGTGGACGATGGACAGGCGGTACGAATAGACCGGCCGCTCGGCCCGCTTGGGCACGAAGTAGTACATCATCCCCAGGAAGCCGGCGGTGAGGAAGAAGCCGACCGCGTTGTGGCCGTACCACCACTGCACCAGGGCGTCCTGGACCCCGGCATAGACCGAGTAGCTACGGTGGTGCAGCAGGTCGACCGGCAGGGCCAGGTTGTTGACGATGTGCAGGATCGCCACGGTGATGATGAAGGCCAGGTAGAACCAGTTGGCCACGTAGATGTGGGGTTCCTTGCGCTTCCAGATGGTGCCCAGGAAGACCAGCAGATAGGCGACCCAGACGACGGCCAGCCACAGGTCCACGACCCATTCGGGCTCGGCGTACTCCTTCGATTGGGTGATGCCGGCCAGGTAGCCGGTGGCCGCCAGCACGATGAAGAGCTGATAGCCCCAGAACACGAACCAGGGGGCGACGCCTCCGCCCAGGCGCGCGCGGCAGGTGCGCTGCACCACCCAGAAGGAGGTGGCGATCAGGGCGTTGCCGCCGAAGGCGAAGATCACCCCGGAGGTATGCAGCGGACGCAGGCGGCCGAAGTTCAGCCAGCCGGCCTCCGGAAAATAGAAGATGGTCGGCCAGGTGAGCTGGGCGGCGATCACCACCCCCACCAGCATGGCCACGACCCCCCAGAACATGGTGGCGATCACGCCCGCACGGATCACCCCGTCAGAATAGCGGGTGGGGTCGGACCGGAACTTCCCGTAGCCGACGCCTGCCGTCATCACGCCGGCGGCCAGCACGAAGGCGGCCAGGAAGAGGTAGCTCTGGAAACGGAAGAGCGGGTCCTCGGTGAAGGCCGCGGCGAGCAGCGCCACGAAGGCTCCCACCCCTGTGAAAACGTAGAGGAGCACCACGTCGAGTGGCGCGCCCTCATCAGGCTGGACTGATAGCTGTGTCATAGATTCCCGAGCCAAACTGCAAAGCTGGGTCGAAGTGGCAGGTATCGCGGTGGGGAACTTTGACAGAGATCAAGGCCGTCAAAACCGTCGCACCCTCTGATGGGGTCAAGCCGATTTGCGGCGCGGAATTCCAAGTATGGCCCAGCCTGATCCTTCCCGTCCTGCGCCGCTCCAGGCCGTCGCCGTGCTGCTGGGCGCCTCGGCCCTGGTGACCGGGGCGATCGCCGCGGCGCACATGTGGCTCACCGCCCTGCGCGGCCCGATCTGTGGCGTGTCCGATGGCGGCCACTGCTGGGCCTGCTACGTCGCCCCCCTCCTGGCCATGGCCGCCCTCACGGCCTGGCACGCCCACCGCAGCCGGGCGTGCGCCAAGGCCGTATCGAAATGACCATCCTGTCGCGCCGCCCAAAGGGGGCGAACCTGTACTCCGGCCTGCTGGTCCTGATCCTCCTGGCGGCCCCGGCCGTCGCGACGGCGGGTGAGAACCCCCTGCCGGCGAGCCAGGCGCGCGGCCATGCGCTCGCCCGGAACGTCTGCTCCGCCTGCCACGCGGTGGAGACCAAGGGCGCCAGCCCCAACGCCAAGGCGCCGCCCTTCCGCGCCCTGGCCGGACGCCATGTCCCGCTCACCCTGCAGCGCCGCCTGGCCGACATCGCCGAGACCGGCCACTACGACATGCCGCCGATAAACCTGCACGCCGACGAGGTTCAGGACGTGGTGGCCTATATCAACAGCCTGGAACCGCCCGCCGCCGCGCGATAGGTTTGAACGCCTCCCGCCGTCGGGCTTTCCGAGCCGGCGCCGGAGTTTCGAACCTCATCATCCGCCCCGGTCCCTGGGGGCGTTATGTCTCCAGCGGAGCTCCCCCTTGAAGCCCCTCCTGCTCGCGGCCGCCTTCACCCTCACCGCCGCGCCGGCCTTCGCCCAGGCCAACTGGCTGCTGCCGGCCGAGCCCTACAAGATCATCGACAACACCTACTCGGTGGGCTCGGCGGGGCTGACGGCCCTGCTGATCGTCACCCCCAAGGGCGCCGTGTTGCTGGACACCGGCATGCCGCAGTACGCCGGGATGGTGGAGAAGAACGTCCAGGCCCTGGGCTTCAAGCTCAGCGACATCAAGATCCTGCTCACCAGCCACGGCCACTTCGACCATGCCGGCGGCCTGGCCAGGATGAAGGCCGATACGGGGGCGGCCATGGTCGCCGCCGAGGGCGACCGCTACGCCCTGGAGAAGGGGGTCTATCCGGGCTCGGAGAGCAACAAGACCATGAACTTCCCGCCGGTGAAGGTCGATCGCGTGGTGAAGGACGGAGAGACCGTCGAGCTGGGCGGCCTGAAGCTGACGGCCCACCTGACGCCGGGCCACACCGCGGGCTGCACCACCTGGACCTGGCCGGTGAAGGACAAGGACGGCAGCGCCCACACCGCGCTCTATTTCTGCAGCGCCAGCGTGGCGGCCAACAGCCTGGTCCCCGAGCAGTATCCCGGCATCGTCGCCGACTACCAGCACACCTTCGCCACCGCGCGGTCGATCCCCGGCGACGTCTTCCTGGCCCCCCATTCGGAGTTCTTCGACGCCAACGCCAAGAAGGCCCGCCTCGGCCAGCCCGGCCCCACCCCCTTCATCGACCGCGCCGGCTACCTGAAGGTGATCGACGCC
>JAZKFM010000036.1:0-11631 GCA_040386415.1 Pseudomonadota bacterium | reverse complement strand
TCCTGAGCCTGAAGAACCCGCCGACGCGGCCTCTGGGGCCGGAGCCGATCCGCAAGGCCGCGCCGCCGCCGCCTCCGCCCCCACCGCCGCCCCAGGTCTTCGCCTGGAAGTGCAAGCCCTGCGGCGCGGGCTTCAATGTGGGTGATCAGCTGGCCGACGACGTCGTGATCCGCTGCCCGTCCTGCAACGCCAAGATCGGACAGGTGGCCGACTTCCGCGCCGATCCGACCCCCACCAAGCTGCGCGCGCGGCCGGTCAAGCCGACGGCCTAGCAGCTAGAGCGACGCGGCGACCTCGCTCATCGCCGGGCCGATCTCGTCGTTCAGCACCAGGTCGGCCATGCCGTCGATATCGGTGGGCTCGCGATTGAGGATGGCCAGGGCCGCGCCGTTGCGCTTGGCGATCTGGGGCAGGGCCGCGGCCGGATAGACCACCAGGGACGAGCCCAGCACCAGGAAGAGGTCGCTGTTCAGGGCCTCGAGCTCGGCCTTCCGCAGCACCTCGGGCTTGAGCTGTTGCCCGAAGGAGATGGTGGCGGTCTTCACGATGCCGCCGCAAGCCTCGCAGACCGGCGGCTCGTCGGTCTCCACGAACCGGGCCTTCAGGTCCGCCAGCTCGTGGCGCATCCCGCAGTCCAGGCAGGTGGCGTAGCTGGCGTTGCCGTGCAGCTCGATGACGCGACTGGCGGGAATCCCGGAGTCCTGGTGCAGATTGTCCACGTTCTGGGTGATGACGCTGGAGAGCTTGCCGGCCTCCAGCAGGCGGACCAGGGCGAAATGGCCCTCATTGGGCGAGGCGCCCACCCAACCGGCCCGGCCGGAGAAGGCCCGCCCCCAGGCCTCGCGGCGCTTGGCCGGATCGGCGACAAAGTCCTGGAACAGGATCGGGCTCATCTTGCTCCACACCCCGCCGGGGGACCGGAAATCGGGGATGCCCGACTCGGTGGAGATCCCGGCCCCGGTGAAGGCGACGATTCGCCGGGCCTCGCCGATCATCCTGCCCAGGGTCTGCCGTGTCACAACGCCTCCGGGGCACTGGGGCCGGCTATTGAGTCTTGAAATAGGTGTCGGGGCCGCTGGTGAAGTCGTCGAAGTCGGCGACGCAGCCCAGCCACTCCTTCTGCTGGGCCACGACATCCTCGCGCCGGTCGTTCACCGAGGGCCGCAGGGCGTACCAGGCATAGGGATGGTTGTCCTTGTTGAGGTAGGCCGGGCACAGATAGGCGTTGCGGTTCCACAGGTTGATCTGCTCGAAGTTCACCAGATCGTCGTCGTCCCAGCCCAGCTGGTAGACCACCAGGTCGCAGGCGGTCTTGGTCTTGTCGCACTTCAGGAAGTTGACCTCGAAGATCAGCTTGCCCACCAGGCCCTTGATCCAGGGCTCCCCCTTGTCGTCGGTCTTGAGCTCGCCGCTGGCGCCGTTGGTCTGCAGCACGGCCAGGACGTCGGCCGGCTTGCGGGCGTCGAACGCCGACGCCGGCGTGGCGAAAACCAGCAGGGCGGCGGTGAGCGACGCGGCGCCGGCGATGATGCGGAATGTCATGTCGTATCCCCCTTGCCGTCAGCCTAGTCGCGCGGCGACCGGGCTCGCAACCCCTTGGATCGACTCCGAAAAAATGAGCGGCGCCGTTAATGAAATCGAGCAGGTTCATAGGGATACTGGTGAAAATCGACCCCGAACAGAACGATTGGGACGTGTTCCGAGAATGAGCCATTCCATCCCCCAGCCGGGCGCCGAACTGATCTCGGTCCGGATCGGCGATCAGTCCTACGCCATCGACATCATGGCGGTGCGTGAGATCCGCGGCTGGACCGCGGCCACGCCGCTGCCCCATGCCCCGCCGCACGTGCTGGGGATGATGAACCTTCGCGGCGCCATCCTGCCGGTCATCGACCTGGGTGCGCGCCTGGGCCTGGGACCTGCCGAACCTAACTCCTCCTCGGTGGTGGTGGTGGCGCAGATCGGCGAAGCCCAGGTGGGCCTGGTGGTGGACGCGGTCTCCGACATCCTCACCGTGACCGAGGGCCTGATCCAGTCGCCTCCGGACATCGGCGGCGAAATCCTCAACTACGTCAACGGCGTGATGACCACCGACACCGGCATCGTCAGCCTATTGTCCCTGGACAACGTCATGCCGCCGGAACCGATCGTCCTGGCGGCCTAGGGCGCGAGCGTCCTTGGTGGTCGCGTGACGGGCGGCGAAACCGGCGTCCACTTTCGGCTGTCACGCTCAGCGCTGCCCGCTTTTTGCGCGTGCCCTGAAAAATTGTGCCTGCACAACAGGCAAAGACTCCTGTAGCCAAGGCCCCTGACCAGTTGGGGGGACGGGGCATGACGGTTCGGACGCTGACGCGCGTGGGCGCGCTGATCGCAGGTCTGGCCCTGGCGTCACCCGCCCTGGCGCAGGCCCCGGCGCCGGCCATCGATCACGCACACACCGCCTGGATCCTCAGCGCCACGGCGCTGGTCCTGTTCATGACCCTGCCGGGCCTGGCCCTGTTCTATGCCGGGCTGGTGCGCTCCAAGAACGTGCTGTCGGTGATGACCCACTGCGTGGCCATCGCCTGCCTGGCCTCGGTGCTGTGGCTGCTGGGGGTCTACAGCCTGGCCTTCTCCGGATCGAACCCGCTGATCGGCGACCTGGCCAAGTTCGGCCTGATCTCCGTGGGCCGCGACGCGGTGACCGGCGCCCTGCCGGAGAGCGTCTTCTTCGCCTTCCAGATGACCTTCGCCATCATCACCCCGGCCCTGATCGTCGGGGCCTTCGTCGAGCGCATCAAGTTCTCGGCCGTGCTGGTGTTCTCCGGCCTGTGGCTGATCGTGGTCTATGCGCCGGTCTGCCATTGGGTCTGGGGCGGCGGCTGGCTGGCCCAGATGCGGGTCATGGACTATGCGGGGGGCCTGGTGGTCCACGCCACGGCCGGGGTCTCGGCCCTGCTGATCGCCTGGCGGCTTGGCCCGCGCGACGGTTTCCCGCGCGACCTCTCGCCGCCGCACAATCCGGGCATGACCATGATGGGCGCGGGCATGCTGTGGGTCGGCTGGTACGGCTTCAACGCCGGCAGCGCCCTGGCCGCCGACGGCAATGCGGGCGCGGCCCTGATCGCCACCCACCTGTCGGCCGCCACGGCGGGCCTGGTCTGGGGCGCCATCGAGTGGAAGCGGTTCGGCCGCCCCAGCATGGTGGGCCTGGTGACCGGCGTGGTCGCGGGCCTGGCCACCGTCACCCCGGCCTCCGGCTTCGTCGGTCCCCTGGGCGGCGTGCTGCTGGGCGCCGCCGGTTCGCTGATCTGCTACCAGGCCGTTGATTTCGTGAAGCACCGGATGAGGATCGACGACAGCCTCGACGTCTTCGCCGTGCACGGCGTCGGCGGGATCCTCGGAACCCTGCTGGTGGCGGTGCTGGCCAGCACGGACCTGGGCGGCGCGGGCTATGCGCAGGGCGTCACCATGGGGTCCCAGGCCGTGACCCAGGTGGTGGGCGTGCTGGCGGTCTGCGCCTGGTCGGGGATCGCCACCCTGGTCCTGGTGTTCCTCACCCGCCGCACGGTGGGCCTGCGCGCCAGCGACGACTCGGTGGACGAGGGCCTGGATATGTCGGCCCATGGCGAGCGGGCCTATAATCCCTAGGATTTGGGACCGAAGGCGGCTTCGAAGTCGCCTTCGGTCGCGCCCGCGACCTCGATCATCTTCACCCGCGCCGTCTCGCCCGAGACGATGCGCAGGGCCGATTTCGGCCGCTTGAGCGCCTTGGCGAGGAAGGCGATCAGGGCGGCGTTGGCCGCGCCGTCGGCGGCCACGGCGCTGACCCGCACCTTGAGATAGGAACGGCCCTCGGCGTCGAGGGCCCAGCCGTCCGCCCCATCCCGGCCGCTCTTGGGCGTGACCCGGACGGGCAGGCGCATCAGCCCAGCAGGGCCATCAGCGGTGCGAAGGCCATCGGCAGGAGGTAGGTCTTGATCCCCTGCAGGATCAGCAGGACGATGATCGGGCTGATATCGACCCCCCCAAGCGGCGGAATGATCCGCTGGAACGGCGCCAGGATCGGCCGGGTCACGGCGTCCAGGAACTTGGCGATGTTGTAGACCACCTGGTTGCGCAGGTTGATCACATCGAAGGCCACCAGCCACGAGATGATGGCGTTGGCGAAGATCGCGAAGATCAGCAGGCTCAGAAGCGAACTGATGATGAAGTAGAGGAAACTGCCCATGGTCCCGGTTTAAAGGGGCCCGTGTGTCGCTGGCAAGGCGCTGCGTCGCCATTGCGCGTTTCTGCCGCTTGACAGGAGGGGTCCGAAAACGCTTATTCCGCGCCTCCTGGGGCCGTAGCTCAGATGGTAGAGCGCCTCGTTCGCAATGAGGAGGTCAGCGGTTCGATTCCGCTCGGCTCCACCAGGAACCTTCCGAGACCCTGAATCCGGGCCGGCGTGTCTTGCCGCCCGGCCGCGCGCCTGCCACAAACCGCGTCGGTCGGCCTTGGGGGGCGGATGGTCTTCTCGTCCATCATTTTCATCTTCTATTTTCTGCCCGTCTTCCTGCTTGGCTACTATGTCAGCGGCTGGCGTACGGGCGCCCTGCTGGTGGGCAGCGTGGCCTTCTACACCTGGGGCGAGGGGGCCTATGTCTTCCTGCTGCTGGGGCTGATCGGCGCCAACTACGCCGGGGCCCGCGCCATGGACCGCGCGGGGACGCAAGCGGGCCGGCACCGGATACTGGCCGTGATGATCGTGCTCGATCTGGCCGTCCTGGCCTGGTTCAAGTACGCGGGCTTCCTGGCCCAGACCCTCAACGACGTCCTGCCCAGCGATCCTTTGCCGGCCCTGGACCACCGCCTGCCGCTGGGCATCTCCTTCTTCACCTTCCAGCTGATCAGCTACGCCATCGACATCTATCGCCGCGCCGTGCCGGTGGAGACCTCGATCGGCCGGTTCGCCGCCTATATCCTGATGTTCCCGCACCTGATCGCCGGGCCCATCGTTCGCTACGCCGACATCCGGGAAGAGCTGCAGGGCGACCGCAAGGGCTCGGGACGGATCGGCCTGGGCTTCCAGTACTTCATCGTCGGCCTGTGCCAGAAGGTGCTGATCGCCAACACCGTGGCCCCGGTGGCCGACCACGCCTTCGGCCTGCCGCCCGGAACCCTGACCGCGACGAGCGCCTGGCTGGGGGCGCTGGCCTACAGCCTGCAGATCTATTTCGACTTCTGCGGCTATTCGAACATGGCCATCGGCCTGGCCTTCATGTTGGGCTTCACCTTCCCCAAGAACTTCAACCACCCCTATGCCGCGACCTCGCTCACCGACTTCTGGCGGCGCTGGCACATCTCCCTGTCCTCGTGGTTCCGGGACTATGTCTACATCCCGCTCGGCGGGAACCGGGGCGGGCAGGCGCGCACCATCCGCAACCTGCTGATCGTCTTTTTCCTGACCGGCCTGTGGCACGGGGCGGCCTGGAGCTTCATCGTCTGGGGCCTCTATCATGGGGCGTTCCTGATGGTGGAGAGGTTCGGGTTCGACCGGGTGCTGGCCGCCGCGCCGAGGCCGCTGCGCCACGCCTACGCCCTGGTGGTGGTGATGATCGGCTGGGTCTTCTTCCGCGCCGCCAACCTCCCGGCCGCCCTGGACTACCTGGCGGTGATGCTGGACCCGCGGGCCTTCGAACCCCTGGGCCTGGCCCTGCGGCACCTGCTGGACACCGAGGTGCTGGTGGCCTTCGCCGCCGGCGCTCTCTTCGCCGTCCCGACCCTGCAGGCGGTGATGACCCGGCTGAAGGTCCAGCGCTCGGACGCGCCCTCGCCACACCTTCCGGCGCATCTGGACACCCGGGGCGCCCACGTCCTGCCGACCCCGGTCCTGGCCGCCGGCTTCGTGCTCAGCATCGCGGTGCTGGTCAATTCGACCCTCAACCCCTTCCTCTATTTCCGGTTCTGAGGGGGACATGGAAAAGCCCGTCCCTCGCCCTGGCCTGATCGTCGCCATCGTGGTCCTGATGGCCACGGCCTTCCTGCTGCGCCCCCTGATGAAGCCGCCGCAACTGCAGGAGGGCCGGGTGCTGGCGGGACCGCCGGCCTGGACGGGCGTGGCCAAGCTCGACGACCTGCGCCGCCAGACCGACGCCTGGGTGGCCGACCGCTTCCCGGCGAGGCCCTATCTGATCGGCTGGCTGAACGCCGCCCGGCTGGCGATCGGCGACAGCGGGTCGGACCGGGTGCTGGCGGGGCGCGACGGCTGGCTGTTCTACAACGACGGCACGCGCCTTGGGCCCGCGCGGGCCAAGCCGCCCCTCACCGACGCCGAGGCGGCCGAATGGCTGCGCGGCCTGTCCGGACGGGTGGAGACCCTGGAGGCTGCTGGCGGCGCCTATCTGGTTGTGGTCCCGCCGGCCAAGGAGACCATCTATCCCCAGTTCGGCCCGGCCTGGTTCCCGGGCCCCAGTCCACAGCGGACCAGCCTGAAGCTCGCGGCCCTGGCCGCCCGCACCGAGCCCGGCCATGTGGTCCACCTGCGCGACCCGGTCCTGGCCGTGGCCGCCTCGGGAACCGACGCCTTCAGCCGCCATGACACCCACTGGACCGGCGACGGGGCCTATGCCGGCTACGCCGCGATCATGGACCAGCTGCGCGCCCAGGGGATCGACCAGCCGACCCGCCCGCTGAGCGACTTCCGGCCGGTGGTGAACGGAGTCAATCCGCCCCGCGACCTGGCGCTCATGCTGGGGGTGGCGAGCTTCGTGCCCATCCACTATCGCGGCTATGTCGATCCCGCCGCCGGGACCTACCGCACCACCTGGCTCTCCGAGCGCCGGGGCTGGATCGCGCCCCAGGTGGTGGAGACCGGCCAGGCGGGCAAGCCGACCCTGCTGCTGACCCGCGACTCCTTCTCCAGCGCCTTGACGCCCTTCCTGCTGGGGCACTTCAGCCGGGTGGTCCTGACCCATATCGACGACGGCTTCTGGCGCCAGGACCTGATCGACCGCTTCCACCCCGACGTGGTGATGCTGGAGGTTCAGGAGCACGGCCTGGGCTTTTCCATGCGCGGTTCGCCCCCGGTCTCGGAAGCCGCTGAGTCGCGGATCGAGCGCGCCCTGCCCAATGCCCCCACCCATGGCCCCCTGGCGCCGTCGGCGCCGTCCCGCGGGCGCTTCGTGGCGGTCAGCGCCGCGCCGTCCTCCCTGGCGGGCCTCGACGCCGCCGTCCCCATCCCGACCTGCGCCGTCGACCAGGCCCTGATGGGGGCGCATGGCCTTGTGGTGGCCGGCTGGATTTCCGACCTCTCGTCGCAGCCGCGGCCCATCCAGGGCGCGGTGCGGCTCAGCGGCCCGGCCGGCGACTTCGTCCAGCCCCTGGAGATGGACCAGGTCCGGCCCGACGTCGGGGCCTACTTCAAGCGGCCGGTGGCCGAGCCCAGCGGCTACGCCACGGCCCTCAGTCTCCAGGGCCTGCCGCCCGGAGCCTACGACCTGCGGGTCTATCGCCGCAGCGCCACGGGCTGGATCGGCTGCGCGGGGCCCAAGGGCCTGGTCCGGCCCTAGACGGCTTGTTCATCGGTCACCGCTAGGCTCCCCGCGCGGTCCTGATCGCAGGTTCGTCAGGTGGCGACGGGGCGTCTTTCCGGCCTCGCATGCGTTGAACACATCGGGCGGCCTTCCTAGACTAAGGCGCGCAACCAGAGGTCCACCCTTGTTCTCCCGTCTGTTCGGCCGCAAGACCCCGGAAGCCCCGCCCTCCACCGAGGGACGTTTGGCCTATGCCGTGGGGGACATCCATGGCCGCCTCGACGCCTTCGACGCCCTGCTGCAGGTCATCGCCCAGGACGTCCTGACCTCCCAGCCGACCCAGCGGCCCATGCTGATCCTGCTGGGGGACTATGTGGACCGCGGCCCTGCCTCGGCCCAGGTGGTCGACCGTATCCTGAAGCTGGCCGACGAACCCGCCTTCGAGGTCCGGGCGCTGAAGGGCAACCACGAGGAAGCCCTGCTGCAGTTCCGCGACGAGCCCGGGTTCGGCCAGACCTGGGTGGAGCACGGCGGGGCGGCGACCCTTGCCTCCTACGGCGTCCAGCCGCCGGCGACCCGCACCGATCCCGGCGCCTGGGAGACCGCGCGCGTGGCGTTCCGCGAGGCCTTGCCGGCGTCCCACACGGCCTTCTACGAGGGCCTGGAAATCATGATCACGGTCGGTGACTACGCCTTCGTCCACGCCGGCGTGCGCCCCGGGGTGCCCCTGGACCGTCAGGTGGAACGCGATCTGCTGTGGATCCGGGCGGAGTTCCTGCAGTCCACGGCCAAGTTCGAGAAGATCATCGTCCATGGCCATACGCCGATGGAGGAGCCGCAGGTGATCGCCGGCCGCCGCATCGGGATAGACACCGGCGCCTACGCCACGGGCCTGCTCACCGCCGTGCGTCTGGACGACAGCGGCCACCAGATCCTGCAGGGCCGCGCGGTCAGGTCGGCGGCCTAGCCCTTTGAACTGAGGCGCTCAGCCGATGACCTGCTCCACCGCAATCCGGCGGTAGCGCGCCTCGATCACGGCGAAGACGCCGAAGGCGATGAGGCCCAGGGCCACCAGGATCAGCAGGGCGTCGCCAAAGGGTTGGGCCTCCATCATCTGCAGGGCGCCGCCCATGCCGGTGGCCTCTCCGCTGCGGGCCTTCAGGCCCGCCATCAGCATCAGGCCGCCCACCGGCAGGAAGGCGATCCCCCGCCCCAGATAGCCGGCGCGCCCGACCCAGGGCGCCCACCGGCGAACGGCCTCCTCGCAGGCCAGGGGCTTGCAGAAGTCCCGGCCGAACACCTGGATGATGTTGCCGACGCCGGCGGCCAGGATGAACACTCCAGCCGCCGCGATCAGCAGTTCGCCGCCGGGCAGGTCCATCACCTTGGCCACGGCCTGGCGGGTCTCAGCCTGCTCGTCGGTCTCGGTAAGGTTCTCCAGGGTGTCGATCAGGCTGAAGACCGAGACCCCCAGGGCGCCATAGACGACGCCGCTTATCGCCTGGCCGACCCGCGAGCCGATGGCCTTCAGGCTGTCGCCCTGCCGGTCGGCGTCGAACACCGACTGCAGCAGGCGCCAGCCCGCGAAGGCGTAGAGGCCAAGTCCGGTCAGCCACAGCAGCACCACGCCGAACGGCCAATTCGCCCAGGCCTCAAGGACGCCGCGCGAGCCTTCGGCCTCGGGCGTCAGGTCCAGGGCCGCGGCCACCGCCATGGCGCCTATGCTCAGATAGATGAAACCCCGCGCCAGATAGCCCGCGCGGCAGGCCAGTTCGGCCAGTGCGCCCAGGGGCGCTGCGGCCAGCCAGGCGCGGAGCTGGGCGAAGGCGCTCGCGGAGGGTTCGGTTTCGGTCGTGGCCAAGGAAAGACGCCCCGCGCCCAAGCGGCGCAGTGGCGGGAACGTCAGCCCGGGCGCCCGGTTCCTAGTTCGTCTGCGGATAGATCACGGGCAGCACCAGGGCCGAGGGGCGGCTCGCATCCATGTAGACGCTGTTGACCGCCACGCGGGGCTTTTGGGTCTGCTTGCCGGGCGCCTCGCCGGTATTGGGATTCACTTCAAAACGCGGCGCGTTCGAGGACGTGATGTGCACCGCGATCCGGTGACCCTTCTCGAAGGTGATGGCGGTGGACCACAGGTCGATCACCAGTTCGGCGGGCGCGCCGGGGGTCATCATCTTCACGTCGTCGGGCATCCGCCCGTGGCGGTAGCGGGCGCGGATCGGGGCGTCGAGGACCAGGGCCTCGTAGCCGTCCGGATAGACATCCACCAGCTTGGCCATGAAGTCGGTGTCGAGGCCGTCGGTGGCCCCGTACAGCTCCACCTTCACCGGCCCGGCGATGGCCACGTCCCTGTCCAGCACCGGGGTCTGGAAGCGCAGATAGTCCTGCCGCGCCGGAACCTGCCGCTGGTCCTCCGGCCCCCGGTTGAAGGTGAGGTTGGCGCCGCCGAAGGTGGCCACCGGATTGGCCGGATCGAACCGGTAGCTGACCTTGGCCTCGGCCGCCGTCGGGGCCCTGGTGGTCAGCGACCTCTCAGGCGTCAGGTAGTAGCGGACCTCACGGTTGGCGGGCGGCCAGTTGGCCGAGGTCATCATGCGGTTCTTGGGCGAGGCCTGCCCCTTCCGGGCGCTGGCCATCATGAAATAGCTGACCGGCGGCTCGTCCATGACGCCGTTGTCGATCCCCTTCAGCCAGTAGTCGAACCAGCGGAGCTCGTTTCCGAAGGCGCCCGACAGCTGGTCCTGGCCGGGATAGGCCAGGTCGCCGGAGAGCGGGCCGTGGCCGAAGGGGCCCATCAGCAGCTTCTGATTGCCCCGCGCGCCCCTAGAGCCCTGGTTCTGCAGCCAGGTGAAGTTGGACGTGTTGCCCTGGTTGAAGATGTCGTACCAGCCGCCGACATTGTAGATCGGCACGGTGATGTACTTGCGGTTGGTGCTCATGGCGAACCGGTTCCAGAACACATCATCGGCGGCCCGGGACCGCACCTCGTCGATCTCGGCGTCCGAGACGCTCTGGCCCTTGAGCCAGCCCACCGTGTCCTTCTCCTTGATCACGCCGCCCATGAAGCTGGAGTGCAGCCGATCATAGGGGGCCACCACGACATAGGCGGCCTTCAGGTGGGGCGGGTTGGCCATCGCGGCGGAATTGGCGGTGACCCCGAGGGCCGAGGCGCCGGTGACCCCCACACGGCCGTTGGACCAGGGCTGCCTGGCGGCCCACTCGACACTGTCGTAGCCGTCCTCGATGTCGGTGACATAGGCCTGGTAGAAGCCCTGGCTGTGGCCCTTGCCGCGCACGTCCTGCAGCACGAACACGTAGCCGGCGTCGGTGTATTTCTTCGCCTGGGCGGCCAGCTGTTCGGGGCTGCCGCGTCCGTCCTTCAGATAGGGCGTGCGGCTCAGCACCACCGGCCACGGCCCCGTCCCCTGCGGCTTGAACACATTGGCCGCCAGCTTCACCCCGTCGCGCAGGGTGGCGAATTCCTCGACAGCGCCCGGCGGTGGGGCGTAGGCGGCGGGCGGCGCCGTCTGGGCCAGCGCGCTCATCGGCGCAAGGCAAAGGGTCGCGGCCAGCAGGGCCTGCTTCAACGTCATCATGGGCTTCCCCCCGCGCCGACAGGGGCGCGAAATTTCTGTTCTTTTGAAATCGCGGCGCGGACGCCACGGGGGAGATTAGACGCCCAGCTTCGTCGTGAGGCTAGAGGGTCTGTCTTGGAAACCCTGCTCGCCGTCAGGCGAGAAAGATTGTCCACGAACCACACGAACCACACGAACGGGAGCCAGTTCTGCCCAGGCCGTGCCGCCGCATGTTCGTGTGGTTCGTGGACAAATTCTCTTTCGGCCTTCGGCAATGGCTCAGTGGGCGTCGTCCCAGTTCTTGGCGGCGCGCGCGTCCACCACCAGGGGCACCGAGAGCGCCACCACCGGTTCGGCGGCGTGCTCCATGACCTGCTTGGCGACCTTGATCAGCGCGTCGGCCTCGGCCTCGGGCGCCTCGAAGACCAGTTCGTCGTGCACCTGCAGCAGCATGCGGCCCTTGAGCCCGGCCGCCGTCAGCGCGGCGGGCATGCGGATCATGGCCCGGCGGATGATGTCGGCCGCCGCGCCCTGCAGCGGGGCGTTGATGGCCGCCCGGTCGC